>CALJLV010000019.1 GCA_937982505.1 uncultured Desulfobacteraceae bacterium
GCACGGCCGAGGCCATCGACACGGTGATGAAGCTGGGCATGAACCATCCCATGGGGCCCTTGGCCCTGGCGGACCTCATCGGCCTGGACACCTGTCTCGCGATCATGGAAACCCTTTATGACGGGTTCAAGGACAGCAAGTACCGGCCCTGCCCGCTGCTGCGCAAATACGTGGAAGCCGGGTGGCTGGGACGCAAGTCGGGGCGCGGCTTTTACGTCTATGCTTGAGTTTGATGATCCTGCTGTCCAAAATGATCATACCGGATAAGAAGATCGGTCTGGCCTCTTGAGGCTTGGCGGCGCTGAGGGGGCCGCTCTTTTGGTCGCAAGATAGCCCCCTCGGCAATTGCCGCCGACGTCAACAGAGATGCTTTCATCCTTTTGTGTAGATTTTTATCTATATGTCGATGGCTATATACAGCCTTTTATCGACAGTCCGCCGCCACCAATCCCCCGGTATTGACCCGCCTGAAAACGTTTCCCTCTGATTTTAAACGGTTGCCGGTCATGATCAACGCTGTTCAGCTATTGGCATAAATTGTGCTGAATGAACAACAGTCAGTATATTGAAAACCGACAGCAGCACACGATGAGAAGACCGGAGTGTGTTTCCCCGTTTTATTCTTCAGGAGAAAAAACCATGCCGACGAACACGCTGACGACCGACGCCGTTGTCCCCATTGCCAACCACATTGTCAAACTCCGTTTCGAGGATCTTCCCTCTTCAGCGGTGGAAGTCGCCAAGCGTTTCATCCTCGACACCATTGGCACGGCTATCGCAGGAGCCTCGGCCCCGGGCGTGCAGGCGTTGCTCGACGAGGTTATCGACAACGGCGGAAAACCCGAGAGCACACTGTGGGGTTTGGTCGGCGCCCAGCGCCTGCCTAGCGCCGCCGCTGCACTGGCCAACGGCGTCATGGCCCATGCCCGCGACTTCGACGACACCCACGACGCTGCTATCGTGCATGCGAATACCTCTGTACTGCCGGCAGCCTTCGCAATGGCCGAATGCCGCCGTTGCAGCGGCCGGGATATGGTTCTGGCTGTAGTCCTGGGCGTCGATTTGGCCTGCCGCATGGGGCTGGCCGCCCCGTCGCTGGGTGGATGGATCCACTCCTCGACGCTGGCCTACTTCGGGTCGACAGCCGCCGCCGGCAAGCTGGCCGGCTTGAGCGTCGAACAGCTCGTTTACGCCATGGGCATCGTATACAGCCAGGTGGCCGGCAATACGCAGTGTCTCATCGAAGGGGCTCTTTCCAAACGGATGCAGCCCGCTTTTGGCGCCCGGGCTGGTGTTTTCTCGACCCTGCTGGCCGAAAGAGGCGTCACCGGACCCCGGCAGCCGCTGGAAGGCAAGTACGGCTTTTTCAACCTCTATCAGCAGGGCAACTACTCACGCGAGCGGCTGCTGCGAAACCTGGGCGGCGAGTTCGAGAGCATCAATCTGAGTATGAAGCCCTACCCATGCTGCCGGGCCACCCACGCCTCCATCGACACAATTCTCCAATGCCTAAAAGAGACGCCTTTTAGCGCAGAGGAACTCGAGTCCATTACCGTTGATGTGCCGCCGGTGGTGATGGATTTCGTCGGGAGGCCGTTTGCCATCGGCCCCAGCCCCCAGGTCAGCGCCCAGTTTTCCATCCCTTACACCGTGGCCACCTGCATTCTGAAAAAGGAAATCTTCATCGGCGATTTCGAAGACGAAACGGTGGTTTCCTCGCCGGCTGTGGAGCTGGCGCGGAGGATCACCGCCGTCGAGCGCCGGGATGTCGCCGACCCAAAGGCTTTCGTGCCGATTCACATGGAAATCCGCCTCAAGGAAGGCCGCACCATCGTGCGCGACGCGCATCTGATGAAAGGCAGTCCGGAGCTGCCCATGACCACTGACGAATGCATCGCCAAGTTCAAAAAGTGCAACGACTACGCCCGTAGCCCCCTGAAGGCGTCCACCGTCGAAGCCCTCATTGAACAGATCCTGGCGCTGGAATCGGTCGCCGATGTCAACCAAATTAGCGGCCTTTGGCGTTGAAAAGTCGGCAGAGACCGACCAGCCCAGGTGCAAGATGGACCACAAGGAGAAGGCGATTATGACACAGGTAAAAGGACCTCTGCACGGGATCACCGTGATCGATCTGACCATCGCTCTGGCGGGCCCTTTCGCGACGACCCTGCTCGGAGACCTGGGCGCCGAGGTGATCCATATCGAGCGTGCCGGAGGCGGCGACTTTACGCGCCAGTGGGTGCCGATCCAAGGCGACCTGGGATTTTATTTCGCCATCGGCAACCGCGGCAAGAAATCGATGACCCTTGATCTGAAGACCGAAGCGGGCCGCGAAATCTTCTTCCGCCTCGTGGAAAAGGCCGACGTGGTGGTGGAAAACTTCGTGGCGGGGGTCGTCGACCGATTGGGGGTCGGCTACGAACAGGTGAGCGCCAGAAATCCGAAAGTCGTCTATTGCCACGTGTCGGGGTTCGGTCAGGACGGCCCTTACCGGGACCGGCCGGCCTTCGATCAGGTGCTCCAGGGCGAGTCGGGAATCATCAGTTACACGGGCGCCGCGGACAATCCCTGCAAAGTAAACGTGCCGATCACGGATTACCTTTCCTCGATTTACGGGGCCTACGCCATTCTCGCCGCCCTTTTCCAGCGCCAGCAAACCGGCCGGGGCATGGACCTGGATGTTTCACTTTTCGATTGCTCGGTCTCGATGATGCTCAATCTGCTCAATATGCACCATGTGGCCGGAATGACCGATCGCGAGCTGCGCATGGGGTCGAAGTACTTTCTGGCCACGCCTTACGAACCGTACAAAACGGCCGACGACTCGTGGGTCAACGTCTGTGTGCTGACCGAACCGCACTGGAAGGCCTTTTGCAAGGCGGCCGACCTGATGCACCTGCGCGACGACCCGCGCTTCAAGACCAACAAAGAGCGCCTTGCGCACCGCGTCGAGCTGACGCTGTTGATCGAAGCGCGCATGCTGCAAAAACCGCGCGATGAGTGGGTGGAGATTCTGCTGGCCGAGGGGGTACCCTGCGGTGCGGTCAACTCCATCGGCGACGTGCTCAAGCACCCGCAGCTCAAGCACCGCAAGACCATCGTGGATATCGACTACCCGGGCATCGGCCCGATTAAGATGTTCAACAACCCGGTCAAATTCTCAGGTTTCGAGGTCGATGTGCGCCGCCCGCCGCGCATGGGCGAACACACCGACGAAATTCTGGAATGGTGCGGCTATATGGAAGACGAGCGCGCAGAGATGCGCAAAAACGGGATTGTTTGACCGCCTTTGACACCTCAAAAGGACACAAAACGCCATGAAAGCTCCGATTCAGCGCATCCTCTTCGCCACAGACCTTTCGGCCAAGGCAGGGCGTGCGTTTCCCTTTGTCGCCGGCCTCGCCGCCCATCACTGTGCCGGCCTGGTGATTCTGCATGTCATGCAGGAGCCTCCCAAGAAGGAGACCTACCTGAACATGGTGAACAACCTGATCGGAGAGGAGCGGTGGCGGGAGTTGCGGGAAGCCGATGCCCAGAAGGCTCGTCACATTCTGATTGGCAAAAAGACCGAGGCCCACGAGATCCGTTCATCTGTCGGCGACTTTTGCATGTTGATGCAAGCCCAGCATCCGGATGTGAAAATCTACGAAGATGACGTTATGGCTGTACAGGGACCGGTTGCGGAAACCATCGTAAAAACGGCTCAGGCAACCGGCTGCGACATGATCGTAATGGGGTACCACCGACGGGGCGGTTTGACCGATGTCATGGCCGGGAACATCGTCAAAACGGTTTTGCGGAAGGCGCGTGTGCCGGTGCTTTTGTTGCCGCCACCAGAGGAAATGGATCAGTAACCGGATTTCAAGATCTCCAGTTAAACGAAGGAGGAAAAGCTGTTGGATCGGATTGAAGCGTTAAGAAACAGAAAAAAGGCAATTATCGACTCGGTCGGTCCAGAGGTCAAAGAAAAGCTTTTTTACAGCAAGGGCATGTTTCCAGCTCGTGAACGGCTGGCCAAATTGCTTGATGCCGATTCGTTTTTTGAAATCGATATGCTGGCCACCCACCACTACAAAGAATTCGGCATGGACCGGCGCGAGATCCCTGCCGAAGGGGTCATCACAGGCTTTGGCCGCATCAATGGTCGCCAGGTGGCCGTCTATGCCCAAGATTTTGCAGCCCTGGGCGGCTCCTACGGCGAAATGAGCGGCCGCAAGATCTGCGCATTGATGGACACCGCTGCCACTTCCGGCATTCCGATCATCGGTATCTGCCATTCGGGCGGGTTGCGCCTGCATGAAACCCTCGGACCAATGGAGATGTTCGGCCAGCTCTTTCGCCGCAACAGCATTTACTCGGGGGTCGTGCCTCAGATTTCAATCATCCTCGGAGTGGTGGCCGGCGGGCAGGCCTATTCTCCGGGACTGACCGATTTTATCCTCATGACCCGTGAGAGCGCCATCTATATCGCCGGCCCGGCCTTCGTAAAAGCACAGACGGGGGTGACCATCAGCGATGAGGAGCTGGGCGGAGCCCGGATGCACGCCCGCTGCAACGGACTGGTGGACATCCTCAGCCAGACCGAAGACGACCTGTTCCAAGAGGCGCGGTGCCTGGTGGGCTATCTTCCCTTGAACTGTCGTGAAAGCGCGCCTGCGGGGCCGGCCGAGGATGATCCGGAGCGCTGCGCCGAAGAGCTTGACACCGTTGTGCCGGAAGCGGCCAACAAACCTTTTGACATGCATCGGGTGATCCTGCCGGTGGTCGACCAGAACAGTTTTAGGGAACTCAAGGCCAATCACGCCCGCAACATGATCATCGGCTTTGCGCGTCTGGCCGGACGCAGCGTCGGCATAGTGGCCAACCAGCCCAATCATCTGGGCGGGCTGATTGACATCGATGCTGCGGAGAAGGCAGCCCGCTTCGTTCGTTTTTGCGATGCTTTCAACCTGCCTGTGGTCACCTTTCAGGATTCTCCGGCCTACAAGATCGGCAAAAAGATGGAAGAAGCGGGTATCATCTACAACGGCGCCAAATTGCTGCACGCCTATGCGGAAGCCACCGTGCCGAAGGTGACCGTCATCGTGCGCAAGGCCTACGCTGGGGCTTACATCGCCATGGGCAGCCAGTACATCGGCGCAGACCTGGTCTATGCCTGGCCCACTGCGGAAATCTCCAGCGTCGGCCCCGAAACCGCCGCCAGCATCATTTTTCGCAAGGAAATTGCGGCGGCTGCCAATCCCGGCGAAACTGCGGCACAACTTACCCAAACCTATTACGACAATTTCGTCCAGCCGTATCGGGCTGCTTCCCTGCGTCACATCAACGACATCATCGAGCCGCACACCACGCGGCCAACCTTGATCCGATCGCTGGTGCTGCTCGAAAACAAGAACGAATTGCGGCCGTTCCGTAAGCACGGCAACATTCCTCTTTGAAAACAGCTGAATGGAATGAAAGGAATAACAAATGTTTGAACTGAGCAAGGAAATTCAGGCTATTCAGAAAGTCGCTCGTGAATTTGCCCGCAAGGAGGTTCTGCCACGAGTGGCCGAAGACGAAAAGAACCACACTTTTCAGAAAGACCTAGTTCTGAAAATGGCCGACCTCGATTTTTTCGGCTGTCCGATTCCAGAGGAATACGGTGGCAACGACATGGGCTTTCTGGCCCACACAATACTCACCGAAGAGATCTCCAAGGTCAGCGGGTCGCTGCGCGCCGCCTTCAACATGCAGACCATGGGCACGGCCAGGCAGATTTACCAGTTCGGCACCGAGGCGCAAAAACGCCTCTACGTTGAGCCACTGGTCAAAGCCGAAACCCTCGGGTGCATCTGCATTACGGAAGCCGACGCCGGGTCGGATGTCGGCGGCATCAAGACCGTGGCTGAAAAACGCGGCGACGTCTATGTAATCAACGGCTCAAAGAACTGGATCACCTATGCTCAGGTGGCTGACGTCGGCATCGTCTACGCCTACACCGACCCGTCCGAACGCTATAAAGGAATGTCGGCCTTCATCGTCGACATGCACAGCCCTGGTATAAAAGCCGGCGCCACGGCCGAAAAACTGGGCTGGAGGGCCTGCCCCACCGGCGAGATCTATTTCGACAACGTCGAGGTGCCGGCGGAGAACCTGCTCGGCGGCTTGGAGAACCAAGGCTTCAAATGCGTCGTCTCGGGGCTCAACAACACGCGCCTTTCCGCATCGGCTGGAGCCTTGGGTGTAAGCCAGTCGTTGATCGATGAGTCGATCCGCTACGCAAAAACGCGCGAGCAGTTCGGCCAACCGGTGGGCCAGTATCAGATGGTTCAGGAGGAGCTGGCACGCATGATCGCCGAGACCGAGGCGGCCCGACTGCTGGTCTATCAGTCCGCCATGCAAAAGGACGCTGGGATTCTCAACAACACCCGCGAGACGGTGATCGCCAAATACTACGCCTGCGACGTGGCCAGCCGCGTGGCTGACAGTGCATTGCGCATCCACGGGGCTTACGGCTACTCCAGCGAGTATCCCGTGGAGCGTTTGCTGCGGGATGCCAAGCTCTACCAGCTCCTGGAGGGATCAGCCAACATCTGCAAGATGGTCATCGCCACGGATGCATTGGGATATCGAAAGGCCAATCGCTGAATACTGTAAAATCGGCTGTTTTGTAGATAACCCTCATCTCACCAAATCAAAAGGAGGAGTCAATGAAAAAGCGGATCCCCATTATGCTTCTTATTCTTTTGTTTTGTTTTGTTTTGCCTTTTGCTGGCATGTCTACAGCGAGTTCGACCCCTATAAAAATGCGAATTTTACACGCCTACCCGGACACAACCCGCCATGGCCTGAACATGGCAAAATTTGAAGAGCTCGTAGAGAAATATACCGATGGACGCGTCGATGTAGAGATTTATTCCAATGCGTCGATCTGCCCGATCAATAAAGAAGTCACGACCGTTCTCACCGGAGGGGCGGAGGCTTGCTACAATGTGGGTGCAATAATCGAAAATGTCGATCGTGCAGAGGCAATTTGGATGGTTCCGTACTTGCTTCGCATCAGTTTTGGAGAGATCCGTCACATTAAGGCCGTAATGGCTCCGGACTCGAAGGTCGAACAAATTTTAAAGGAACGGCAAGCGAAGAAAGGCCTCTATCGCTTGGGTTCCATAACCACCGTCGACGGTTTTGTCTTTTTCAACAACAAACTCCCCCTATCCAGTTGGAAAGACTTCAAGGGGTTGAAGATGCGCCACCCAGGCGGCCTTTTTGGGGAATTGATTTTCCGTGAACTCGGGGCGAACCCGATCGTGATACCCGGAACCGAAGTGCCTGTGGCACTGCAGACGAATGTTGTCGATGGCCTGACGACGACCCCTATGCACTATCATGATGCCAGATGGCATACGAAATATGCGACGATGTCATACTGGGCAGGGTTTAGCTTACCGTTACTTGCAAACTTGGAATGGTGGAATAAACTTCCTGCAGACATACAGCAAATCATCACGACGAAGGTGATGCCAGAGATTCAAGAATGGGCCTGGGATCAAGTCAACACAGAGACTGCCAAAAAAGTAGAAGAAATGCAAAAGCCACCGTTCAATGTTAAAGTCGATTTTATGGACAGGGCGACGGAAAAGGAAATCGAAAATCTTTTGCAGGCAAAGGCCATCGAGCTGTTTCAAAAAACCATTGGTAAAGATGTCGCCGATGAGATGATAAAATGCGTACGCGAAGCGACGCCAAAAGATTTGATGGATTAACGGTGCAGGACTCTGTTTATCAGAAAACCCTTTAAACGATAAAAGGATGTAGCTGTTCGAATCAAGCGTTCAGCTACATCCCTTGTGCTCAGAAAGAAACGAATAGTTTGATTGTAACTCGCGCGAAAAGGCAAGCGAAATGCATATCATAAAAAAAATTGATAAGATTGCTGATACCATAGAAAAGCCAATTTGGTTCGTCTCCTGGATGATCTTGACCTTTATTACATTGTTGTCATTTATCATTGTTATTCTTCGCTATGCTTTTGGAGTGGGTTTTCTTTGGATGGACGAAGTATGCCGTTATGGATTTATAGTTATAATCTATCTTTGGGCCGGTCCAATCATCCGAGAAAACGGACATCTTCAGCTCGATTTCGTGCTGAAACGCCTCCCAGAGCAGTGGCAACATTTTCACAACACCATCGTTCAGCTTTGCCAGTTCGGTGTCTGCCTGTTCTTTGTCTGTTATGGCGTCTCATTGATCCGACTATCAAGAATGCTGGGAGAGGTAAGCGAGTCGTTTTTTTTCCAAGTCTGGTGGCTCCATTTGGTTGTGGTTGTTGGGATGAGTTTTGTTTCCATTTTCTCTTTGCTTCAGGCGACCAAGTCGACTTTGTTGTTCATGCATTACAAAAAATGATGATTCGTATTTGAATAGGTGAAACATGGAAAGCACAACCATGCTGTTGTTCGGAATTTTCTTACTGTTTTTGACCTTTATTATCGGGTTCCCAATATGGTTGTCTCTTACTATCGGAGCCGTGTCAATCGGCTTGCTTTATTCCGGTATGTCCCCACAAGATTTTCCGAATACTTTTTTAGGAAGCATGGATAGTTTTTTGCTTTTGGCAGTTCCGTTTTTTATGTTTGGAGGCAATATCATGGCACGATGTGGGCCGGCAAAATATCTTTTCGAGGCCATCGATGGCTTCGTTGGGCATATTCGAGGAGGCATGGCCTTTGCAACCATTTTAACATGTATGTTTTTCGGTGCCATCACGGGATCAACCCTTGCGACGCTTGTGGCTGTTGGAACGATTACGATTCCCCAACTAGTCAATCTTGGTTATCCGAAGGGCTTTTGTCTTGGAATGCTATGCGTTTCGGCCACATTGGGACAGATTATCCCACCCAGTATATATATGATTCTCTATGGATCGTATGTTCAGGAAAGCGCTGCGCTTTTATTCGCTGGAGGACTTATCCCTGGACTCATAATTGGATGTTTTCTCGCAGTCTTAGCGATGATCATGATAAGAAAGAAATCTTACGGGGTGAAAAGAGACCCCCTGCCTTATAAAGAGCGATGGAGAAGGTTTATCGCGGGACTTCCGGCAATCCTGATGCCCGTGCTCGTCTTGGGTGGTATCTATACCGGCATCTTTACACCGACCGAGGCGGCCGCTGTCGCCTGTGTTTACGCCATTGCCATCAGCCATTTTGTATATAAACAACTAAACAAAGAGTCTTTCTTCGGTGCATTGCGGGGGACGCTCAGCACCACCAGCATGATTTTTCTTATCGTGGCGGCAGCCGTGTTAATCGCAAAACCCCTCACGTTAGCGCAAATACCTCAAAATCTCACAAAATTTTTAATCCAACTAGGCTTTGGAAAAACCGGATTTCTCCTCTTGAGCGTGGCTCTGTTTCTATCTCTTGGATGCTTTCTCGACCCTCTGCCGATCCTGTACCTAACTGTTCCCATAATGTATTCTTCTTTGATCACCTTAGATATAAATCTGATCCATTTTTGCGTAATCACCATTATTTGCATGCAGATTGCGCAAATCACCCCTCCTTTCGGGGTCAGTCTTTTCACGGTTAGCCAGGTCTGGAACGAGCCGATTGAGAGCGTAGTCAAGGAGACGTTTCCATTCCTGATTCTACTAATTATCATGTTGCCTATCTTCCTGTTTATGCCATTTTTGAGCACCTGGCTTCCATCGCTTATGTAAAATAGGCCAAAGTTCTCGTTATCAATGTGGAATGTCGCGGAATGGACTGAACAATAAACAAGTAAAGGAGGATTGAATGGACAAGTTAAAAATTGCCGAGTACGTGAGAATGGCCCCTAAAAAAATGACCCAAAGAGCCAACTTTGTGACCGTTGGAATGAAGCCGCCCAAAAAAATCGTAGCGACCGTAGGTTGTTCTGGGGATATTGGCAAAGAGGTCAAAGCACTTACGAACGGAAAGAACATTTTAATCATTAGTGACAAAATTCTTGATCAGTTGGGAACAGTAGGCATGATCTCTGATTTTTTGAAAGAAGAGGGCTTTAACGTTAAAACCTTTTGTGAAGTTGAAGCCGAGCCACACATTGAAACCGCTGAAAAAATATACGAAATCGGCCGCATCTACAATGTGTCGGTCATTGTTGGGATTGGCGGTGGTAGTGTTATGGATATGTCCAAACTGGCCGCTCAAAGTTTCGGTAACAAAGTAGAACCCAGGATGTTCGGCGATCGAAAGATGGAACCGAACAACAGTGCCGTGCCTTTGATTTTACTGCCGACCACCTCTGGCACCGGCAGTGAGGTAAGCGTTTATTTTGTCGTCGCCTACGGGGAAGAAAAAAGGTTCTTTCTAAACCAGAGCCTATTGCCCGATATTGCTATGATCGATCCGGTACTTACCGTGAGTATGCCGCCATGGGTTACCGCCACGACCGGAATCGATGAACTGACCCATGCCGCCGAAGCTGTGATGAACAAAAAAAGCAGCGCAATGAGCGATATAATCGGATTAGGGGCTATAGAGCTGATCGCTAAAAACTTGCGAAAAGCAGTTTACAACGGAGAAGACATCGAAGCCCGCTACAACATGGCCGTCGGTTCTGCCATGGCAATGATTGCTTTCAACATGTGCGGCGGATTGTGGGCGCACAGCGTCTCCTACATCCTTCCTTTTGTGAAAGGGCTGCCCCACGGGCTAGGATGCTCTTTGGCCCTTCCGTTTCTGATAGATTACAATCTGCAGGTGATTCCCGATCAGATCGCCAAAATGGCAAAATCAATGCAAGGCGCGGGTTCAACCGATAGCACCATTCAGGCCGCCAAAAAGGCGGTTCATCTCACAGCGGAGCTGATTACAGACATCGGCCTGCCACTGACGATTAAAGAATTCGGCGTCGAATCCAATATGCTCGAAGAGTTAGCCCTCAAAATGATGAAAATGTATCCGCGCCCCCTCAACCCGAGAACGATGAACCAGAAGGAAGCTGTTGCCTTCTGGGAAGCGATGTACAACGGCACCCTCAGATAGTCGTATTGGTTGAAAGGCAACCAGTTGCAATTGATTCAAAAACTCTTGAGGATCTCTGCTATGGCAGATCCAGAGGGCCTCTCGAAACCACTTAACCAATCGGAGGGCGATCATGAGCAATATCAAAGGTTGCGGCTACATGGGAAATCTCTTGAGAATAGACTTGACCAAGAAAGAAACTTCTCTCGTCCCGATTGACGAGAAAACCGCTAAATGCTTCATAGGCGGCACTGGTTTGGGTATGAAATTTCTTTTTGAAGAGGTACCCAAGGGCGTCGAATGGAATGACCCCTCGAATCGATTGATGTTCATGGCCGGCCCCCTCAACGGCACCGTCGGTGGCACTGGATTGTTTTCGGTCGTCACCAAGGGTCCGATGACCAACGGTCCTGCCTCTTCCCAGTCGAACGGAAAGTTCGGCGCCTACATCAAACTTGCAGGGTACGATGGCCTTATCATCCAAGGATGTGCGGAATCCTGGACCTACGTCTACATCCACGACGATAGGGTGGAATTCGTAGATGCCGAACCTCTGGCTGGAAAGAACGCCTGGGAAACCGAGGATGCGATAGAGGAAGAAACTCAAAAAAAGACCCAACACCTCTCCACGGTCAGTATCGGCCCGGCCGGCGAAAACCTGGTGCGCTTCGCTTCCATCCAGAGCGACCGTGGTCACGTCGCCGCACACAACGGGGTTGGTGCGGTGATGGGGTCGAAGAAACTCAAGGCGGTCTGCCTTGCTAAGGGTAATAAAAAAGTTCATGTTCATGACATGGAAAGACTGAAGAGCCTGCACCAGACATTGATGCAGAACCAGAAAAAGAACCCTCTTTCCATGTGGGAAGGCACCCAGCCGACCTATAAGATTTTCGCCAAACTGGGGCTTTTGCCGGTCAAGAACTACACCGAAAAAGACAACAGCGACTATGCGCAACTTGATGGAAGCGCCTACCGTCCCGATTTGGAGAGCAAACGCGTTACGTGCTGGGGTTGCCCGTACAAGCATCTGCACATCGTGGAAATCAAGGAGGGCAAATACAAAGGCTTCATCGGCGAGGAGCCCGAGTATGAAGGCCTCGCGGCGATGGGGCCGCTCATCGGCAACAAAGATCCTTTCGGGGCCATCGTCCTGTGCAACGAAGTGGATTGGCTAGGACTGGATATTAACGAATGCGGCTGGCTAATCGCCTGGATGATGGAGTGCTACGAGGAGGGGCTTCTGACAAACGAAGATACCGACGGCCTTGAAATGAAGTGGGGCAACGTGGAAGCGACCCGGGAAATGATCAAGAAGGTCGCCCTTCGCGAAGGCGTCGGAAATCTGTATGCGGAAGGGGTAAAGTCGTCCGCCAAGCGGGTTGGTGGAAAGGCTTTGGAGAAGGCGGTCTTCACTGAAAAGGGGAATACGCCAAGAGGCCATGACCATCGCACCATCTGGAACACGATCGTCGACACCGCAACGTCCAGCATGGGCAGCGACGAGGTATCCACCCTGCTGGCCCCTCCGGAAGTTTTGGGGCTGCCGAAAGAGACCGATCGGGGCTCGGCCGAAGGCGCGGCCCAATTGAATGCCGCGGCCGCCAAAATCGGGTACAAACACCTGCTCGACAGCATGATGTTCTGCTATCTGAACATCTATGGAGCCACGATCAACGATGCGCTGGATCTGCTCGCGGCGGCAACCGGGTGGGATACGGATACCAAAGAAATGCGGTCATTCGGATACCGGATCAATACGTTGATGCGCGCGTTCGGTGTGGCCCATGGGTGGAAGAACGAGCAGGACCGTCCATCCCAGCGCTATGGATCCACCTCCCTCGCAGGTGCCGGAGAAGGAAAATCAATTTTGACCGATTGGGACAAGACCCTTAAAACCTACTACGAAGAAATGGAGTGGGATCTGGATACGGGCGAACCGTCCCAGGCGCTGATTCAAAAGCTGGGACTGGAGGAACTCGTTAAGATCGGTAACTGCAAACGGACTACAACATAAAAGGCGTGGAGTGATGCAATGAAAGTCGTGGCATTCAACGGAAGTCCGAGAAAGAAAGGAAATACGGCGTTTTTGCTCCAGACGGTGATGGATCTGATGCGAGAACAAGGCGTCGAAACTGAAATCGTGCAGGTCGGCGGCAAGCCGATTCGAGGCTGCACGGCCTGCTATCATTGCTTTGAGAGTAAGGATCTCCATTGCGCTGTCGACTCCGACATTCTGAACTCATGTCTCGATCGAATGCTCTCGGCCGATGGCATCCTTTTGGGCTCGCCGACCTATTTTTCTTGCATGAGTTCGGAAATGAAGGCGTTAATCGATCGGGTGGGCCTGGTCTCTCTGGCCAACGGCAGGCCGTTGCGGCGTAAAGTAGGTGCTGCCGTGGTTGCCGCGCGACGCGCAGGGGCGGTGCATACGTTCGATTCTATCAATCACTTTTTCACCATTAACGAAATGATCGTTCCTGGAGCGAATTACTGGAACATAGGTTTCGGTCGGGGAGAGGGAGAAGTTCAGGGTGATGATGAGGGGCTTGCCACCATGAAGACACTGGCGGAAAACATGTTTTGGTTGTTGCAAAAACTGGACTGAGTCAAACTTGGCAGATGCGACTACCTTAAAACCATTACTTTCATGGGCGAAAAAAAGAGGCCATCCGTCGAGGCGGGGAAAATATCGCGCCGGAATCCATCGAACGGGCGGCGAACAGTCACCCTGCCGTGGTTGAAAGTGCAGCCGTGGGTGTTGAAGACGAAATCCTATATGAGGAGATTCGGCTCTTCGTGGTCCCTCGCCCTGACAGCGCCCTCGATTTGCGTGATTTGGCCAGCCACCTGTCTTCTCTTCTGCCCAAGTTCATGAGGCCCCGCTACCTCGATGTGGTTCAAATATTACCCAAATCGGCCTCGGAGAAAGTTCAACGATTGAAACTCAAACAGCGTCCGCTCACCGCGTCGACATGGGATATGGCGGCGCACGGCCGGAAGATATCATGACGACGATCGAGTCGGTGGATGTCATCGTCGTTGGCGGTGGGCTTGCCGGCATGGTGGCCGCGGATGCCGCCTGCGGCCAGGGTGCCCGGGTTTTGATCGTCGACCGAACCACCCTGGGCATGGGGACCAATACAGCCCTTTCAAACGGCGTATTTGCCGGTCCGACAGCGGATTACGATGCCGCTACCTATCTTGCCGACACCCGTCGGATCGGAAAAGAACTCGGATGTGGCTGGATGGCCAAACGCGTTGCAGCGGACCTTGGTGAGGGCATCGGGTGGCTGCGCCGGATTGGCATTGAGATGGTTGAGAAAAAGGACCATTATTTCGTCGCCACGGACCTCGATGATCCTTTCCCCGGCGCACACCTGGCCCGGTTGGTGGCCGCTTACGTAGGTCAAAGGCCGGGCGCATCCTTCCGCGGCGGCATCCAAGTCCAGCGCCTATTGGTTGATGAGGGGCGGATCGTCGGAATTTTTGGCTATGACAATAAGGGGAAACCTTTTGCAATTCAGGCCGGTGCAGTGGTTCTGGCCACCGGAGGCGCCGCCGCCTTGTACCTGCGCAACGACAACCAGAAGTCGACCCTCGGGCAGGGATATGCGCTGGCCCTGAACGCCGGCTTGGCCCTTTGGGACATGGAGTTCATACAGTACTACCCCATTGTCATGGCCCAAGATCGGCTGCCGGCCATGATGCTCAATTCCCCCCACCCGGAGGGAAGTCGGATCATCAACGCCGCCGGAGAGGACATCGCCGAAAAGTACGGTATCGAGGATCTCAACGAGGCCATCCGCAATCGGCGCGACTGGCTGTCCGCCGTGCTTTTCGATGAAGGGCGGCGAGGCGCGGTCTTCATGGACTACCGCGCCGTGGCGGCGCGCCACTGGGATCGCCATCCACTTGTCCTATTGAAGAACCCCCGTTTTGACTTCCGCAACCGGCCGGTGGCCATATCACCGGCGGCGCACTATGTGATGGGTGGTGTTCGCATCGATGAAACGGGGCAAACCGACGTTAAAGGGCTTTTTGCTTGTGGAGAGGTGGTATGGGGACTACATGGCGCATGCCGCAAGGGGGGCAACGCCCTTTCAGAATGTTTGGTCTTCGGCCGTCTGGCTGGCCGGTATGCCGCATGGTGCGCCAAGGCTGGTTACAGGAGAGCTCGGCCCGACATGCCACCAGTGATGAGGAACGTGTCAGGGGAGGGAGATTCACGGGCGCTGAAAAAAGAAATTCAGGCGCTCGCTTGGCGATGCGCCGGGGTGGTACGAAATGAGGATGGACTCGCTGAGGGGCTGGCTGAGATTAACCAGATAACTCGCCGGATTCAAAATTTGCCTCGCGACACGGTGAAGGATCTGCGGGCCGCCATGGATCTTGATGGAATGGTCCGAATTTTGGAATGCATTCTTGCCGCTAGCAGAACGCGTAGAGAAAGTCGAGGATGCTTTCTCAGAAGCGATTATCCTGCACAGAATGACAGTCAGTGGCTGAAAAACAGCAGCGTAAAAACCTCATGCGCGAACCGCAGTGGGCCGCTGGTGAAATTCGTGGCGGCATGAGTTCAAAATAATGCTTAAACGTCGATCCGGCTGGATTTAACGACAACAGGCCACGGTCCTTTGGAAACTTCAGAAAATCAGGATTGATTCGCTTTAGCGCGAAAAGGGGAAGACATGGCTTTGCCGAAGACGCTTCAGGGACGAATAACTCACCTTGAGCAACTGCCACGCTATGCGCCTCCCGGACATTGGGGAACCCTGAATGCGAGGCTGGTGGAACGCCGTGAAAGTGGCGGTTACGAGATGATCTTGGGCGCCATGGACCCTGATGGAGGCTCTGAATTCCATCGGCATGACCTTCAATACCAGGCCATGTTCATTCTCGAAGGTGAGGCCCTGGTAGAAATCGGAGACGATCAGCCGTGCGTCTGCCCGGCCGGCAGTGTTATCGAAATCCCTCCCGGCATACGTCACCGTATCGTGGCCCGCGGCGTCGCCTTGCGTCTGATCGTGGTGTTCAGCCCCCCGCTGAATACCAACGAGGCCAAGGCGGCCTGAACGGGTACAGGGCTGCTGAGTGCCCTTATGACTTCGAGGCGACCGAAGATGATGGCGGATCCCTGCGGGGCTATCAGTAAAAAACTTCAGGCAGCGCAGCGGCCGGCAGGCATGCTCACTTTTGGTGAATGCATCCACTTGGCCATCGCCCATGAGGTTTCCGTTGGGACCGCTGTGTTAGCCGAGGCCATGGCGACGCACCGGCTTTCGACCGAAAAGGCCGTCGAAGTCGTCATTTCCGTCTTCGACCGAAATCGCCAAGCGCTGGAAATCGGTCGTTGTCATGGCAAAAGCCGGCTGATGGGATCCGTCGGAGCCGAGTTGGCGGGAATCGGGGCTGGTTTGACGGGACACCGCTTCCTTGACAAAGCGATCACTTACACCTTGGCTACCCAAGTGGGCAACCATTGCATCGGATTGCAGCCCTGTGCCGGAACTGGTGATGCTTGTACCTACACAGGCCTCTTTCAGGCCATGATGGAAGAGCTTGACGATCAAATCATTGTCGCCCGGGCTGCGGCCGTAATGCTCAAACTCGGCGTTTTGTTTCGAGAGGGGAAATCCACCACTGGATGCAACATGGAAGGTTTCGGCGCAGGCGCCGCCGCCGCCGCTGTATTTACGGAATTGGCTGATGCTTCGCCGGCGGCAATGGAACGGGCGGTGGTCCTGGCCATGTCGCCGACCATCGCCGTTCCATGCACGCCAAGGGTGATGGTTCCAGGCCTGTGCGCCACTCACCTTGGCGGAGGAGTATTGGTCGGCTGGCTAGCCAGTCGATTGGCATGTGTCACTTTAATCCCGGTCGATGTCCCGGTGGATGTCATGATGGCCCTGGCTGCGGCGGTCCACCCGATTTCCGCAAGTGCGGTGGTCCCCGAGGTGGTGCGGCACATGGCGCCATTTTTCCAGACACGGGCCGAAATCGATAAGTTGGTGACCGGTGAAGATCGGAACCGGGATCTGATGGGAAACCAAGCCGTGCTGAAGGAAGCCCGGGAGCGCACCAAGGCCATGGCACGCCGGTCCCGTTCAATCCTCAACCCATTTGCCGCCGTGGTCGTTGGTGGCAGCAGTCAAGCCGTGGGGTCGCCGGTCAACGCGGCCCGTATCGCTCACCACTTGGCCCGCGGAACGATCCGCCGCGTCTCCATAGTCCTCGGGCCGGAGCTTTTTGCTAGAAGAACCCTCAATTCACCGGGAATCCTGGCGGCTGCCGTCTATGGCAGCGCCACCGACGATAACGCCAGCCAGGCTGAAATTTTCCAGCGATTGCAAATGGACGCTGTAAAAGTTTTTCTCAAACGGTCTGACCAAGCCGGACTGCAGCGCATCGAGGTGGAGGCTGAAAGGGGAAATGCCGTGGTGACGACTCTGAACCGCGGTGGAGGAAGGATTTATCTGGTCGACGCGCAACCGAGCCTGGATGAAGCACGAAGGATAGCCTCCGTTTTGCAGATCGAGCTGGCCGAGTGAAGACGCCTCCACCGGATCATTTGCCAGAATGGAAAATAAGAAGGCCGATGCTCAATGATCCATGGCAACCGTTGAAGGTGCCATGGCGTCGGCCAAGGCGACCAACCTTGATCGATGCGTTGAGGAAACGTTTCAACATAGAAATCCCAGGCCCGGAGCCGTTAAAACGGTGAATCCTCACAAGGAGATTTTGTATATGCTTGCAACCAATGACCCCAAAGCGTGGCTTGAATCCGTCATCAGGGGCTTTTGTGCCGGGAAAGAGAATAACCTGCAAAATGAGGCCGGGGACCCGGCTTTTGACACGCCGCTGATAGGCTATTCCAGCGGAGCCGATCCGCTCTACACGGCCTACAAAGAGTTCGTGGGGCCCGATCATTGGACCCCTTTGGAGGCTTTTCGGCTCGCTTTCCCTATGGAGGCGGCAAAGGCCGACGAACTGACGGTGATTAGCTGGATTCTACCCCAGACCGAGGCTACGCGAAAAGCGAGCCGCCTCCGGCGTTCCTATCCCTCCGAAGCGTGGGCCAGGGCCAGGATATATGGGGAGGAATTCAATGTGAAATTGCGCCGTCATGTTGTAGATGCGCTATCTGGGGCAGGAATTCCGTCCGTTGCGCCGCCACTCCTGCCCCAGTGGGGGCGCCAATCCTCGCAGCGCTTTACCATTGTTTCCAACTGGTCTGAAAGACACGCCGCCCATGCCGGGGGGCTGGGAACCTTCGGACTTTGCGACGGTTTGATCACCGCCAAGGGCAAAGCGATGCGCACGGCGTCGATTGTCGCCCGGATCAAGATCCAACCGACGCCGAGGCCCTACAAAGGACATCGTGACTACTGCCTGTTTTTTTCCAACGGAGTTTGCGGAAAGTGCATTCAACGTTGTCCGGCAGGCGCCCTGTCGCCAAATGGGCACGACAAGCTCAAATGCAGGGCGCAGATTAAGACGATAAGTACCTCCTATGTTCAGCGGTACTATGGCTTTAAAGGTTATGGATGCGGGTTGTGTCAGACGGGAGTGCCTTGCGAAGCGAAGATTCCAACAGTCAACGATTTGATGCAGTAAAGAATCCATAATAAAAACGATATTCGCATGGAGGATTATCAAATGCAAATTATAAAAATAAGCTTGGTTCCGAAAGAAAAAATTGATAATGAATTATTCACAGGTAGCGTTTCTCTGCAATCGCTTTTGCCAGAAAGTAAGGATTACAAAGTGAGCGTTGTGCATTTTGGAAAAGGTGTCAGAAATAAGCTGCATACACATGATAGTGATCAAATTCTGATTGTTACAAGCGGGAAAGGTTTTGTGGCAAACGAATATGAAAAACAGGAAGTTGGAGTCGGGGACGTTATTCTGTTTCCGGCTGGAGAAAAACACTGGCATGGGGCAACGGAAGATTCTGATTTTTCGCATATATACATTTTAAAAAAAGGCCAAAAAACAATTCAGGTTGAAATTTGATCCTTTGATTTTTGCATTGAGCTGTTGAACTATTTGAATAACTTGACTTAACATCTGGGAAATATAACGATGGCGACGAAAATCATTGATCGGATGACATGGGAGGACTTTCGAGATAATTGCGAGGGCAATACCGTGGCTGTGATTCCCCTCGGCTCCGTTGAACTGGAAGGCCCCCATTTACCTTTGGGGGTCGATACCATCGCAGCCCGCGCTTTGTCCGAACGCCTGGACGGCATGCCCGGGGTTTTGGTCGGCCCAACGCTGCCCATTGGATACTCCAAGTGGTTCATGCCCTTTGCTGGTACGATATCCCTGGAGATGGAAACGTTGATCCGGGTACTGGACGAATACGCCCGTAGCTTGATCGCCCACGGTCTGAAGCGTTTGCTTTTTCTAAATGCTCATCGGGGCAACAATGCCGCTATCGAAGCGGTGGCGCGCACCCTGATCGCGGAAAGAAAGGCGAGCGTTGCCATGATCAACATCTGGAAACTGGTTGGCGATTTGGCGGCTGAACCAGAAAACCAGATCGACGAACGCCGTTTCACCCACGCCGGCGAAGCGATGACCTCGGTGATCATGGCCCTAGCGCCTGAGGCCGTTGTCACCAAAAAGATCGCCGCGGACAAGCCCAAATCCCCATTGGGAAGTGCTTTCAAAGTCAAAAACTCTGTGGGTGACGC
This sequence comes from uncultured Desulfobacteraceae bacterium, assembly GCA_937982505.1. Classification (GTDB taxonomy): domain Bacteria; phylum Desulfobacterota; class Desulfobacteria; order Desulfobacterales; family UBA2174; genus UBA2174. The sequence goes on from CALJLV010000019.1 coordinate 19,694, forward strand.
CGAGTTTCAGGGGTCGGTACAAGTCCTTTTCCAGGATCTCTGCCATATTACCAAAAGCGGAACGATGGGTGACCCGTCCGGGGCCAGCCCTGAAAAGGGCCGAACCCTTACTGAAAAGATCGCGGCTTACACTCGAGCGTTTATCCAGGAATTTCAAAAACTACCCTTGAATTGAAACCGTATGGGCAACACGACGTCCGAAAACGATCCGAAGCTTGAAGCGTGTTCCATATTGAAAACCTACCGAAAACACCGAGAACGTTTTTACGCTCACGGCCAGTCCTGGCGCGTTGCCCCGTGCTATTGATGGCTGGAATCTTATCGGGCTGTTCATGGAAATCAATTCAATGACGGTAAGGGAACTTTTCGATGCCGGCGCGCTGGAATACGACGTCGGCGGGCACCGGGTCATCTTCTGATTCGACACCTTTTACGCCACCCTGCTGGAGCTGGTGGCGTTTTCCCCCATGCCCGGGCCCACCTGCTCGACATCTCGGAAAAGATGATGGCGCAGGCCCGCCGGCGATTTGCCGGCCGGCCGGAGGTGCGCTTTTACATCCGCGACTATGCCCGCGAGGATCTGCCGGGCACCTACCTCTTGATCGTTTCCCCCCTGTGGATCCATCACCTGGAAGACTCGGGCAAGCAGATGCTGATGCGGAAGATCTTTTCCGCCTAGAGCCCGGCGGGGCGTTCATCCACGCCGAAATGGCCCTTGGTACACCCTGGCCACGGAACAGCACTACCGGCAACTGGCAGAAACAGCTGGAAACCAGCGGATTTACCACCGAAGAACTGGCGACGATTCGTGAACGCATGGCCTGCGATCGCCCGGCGCCCATCGAGCACCAGTTGGTTTGGATGCGCCAAGCCGGCTTCGCGGATGTGGACAGTTTCTTCGCCGACCTTTCCAGCTAAGACCGGGAAGGCGGCGCTTTGCGCGAAGGGGCGCGGGTACGCCGTTGTCCCAGGGTTTCCCGGGTAAAGAGGTAAAAAAACGCCGCCAGGGCCAGGCATCCGGCGCAAAAAAGAAACGCCGCGCGAAAGGCATCCGGCCCCATGGCCGCCTCCGGATTAAAGCGCTGAAGCAGGCGGCCCAGCCCCTGGAGGAAAAAGGCCACGCCGAGCATGGTAAAGAAGTTGATCCCGGTCATGGCCGTCCCGGCCTGGGCCAGGGGCATGTGTTCCTTGATCTGGGCGTACATGATCTGGCCGGCGCCGCTGAAAAACCCGAAGGCGAAAAAGAGTCCCACCAGCATTCCCGTCGCCGTTCCGGGCGAAAGATGGGCCAGAATCGCCAGAACGATGACCATCCCTCCCAACCCTCCCACGATGACGATTTTGCGCGAACGCAGCAGGTCGTCTGAAAGCCAGCCGCAAAACGGGCATCCCACCACCATGCCGATGCTCATGACAAAGAGCAGGTTTCCTGTCCCCAGGGCCGAAACCCCCAGGGCCGCCATCAGGAAGGGCCCGGCCCACAGGGCCTGGACGGCCGCGTAGATCCCGTAGCGGCAGAAGGTTCCAAACGAGATGATCCAGTAATCCCTCTGGGCGAAAAGCGCTCCGAGGGCGCCGGAAGTCGACGCTGCGGGCACCGCCTGCAGATCGGGGAGCGACCCGTACGTCGGGCCGCAGTCGGGATGGTCTCGCACCGCCAGGTAGAAGATGACCGCCAGGGCGGCGGTGAGCAGTCCGAGAAGCCGGAAGCTGTCGCGCCAGCCTGCCGCTTCCACCAGCAGGACCAGCGGCGTGGCGGCCGCCAGGTTGCCCACCGTACCCAGGGAGACCACCAGGGCCGAGAGGGTGGCGAAATGCGCCGGACCGAACCATAGGGTGATCAGCTTCAAGGTGCCCATGAGGTTGCAGGCCATGCCGATGCCCAGCAGGGCGCGACCCGCCACCAGGCTGGCGAACGTCTGGCCCTGGGCGAAGACTAGGGCGCCGGCGCCGGCCACCAGGGTCAGGGCCGCCATGGTTCTGCGGGGGCCGAAACGATCGAGGTAAATTCCGATGGGGAGCTGCATGAGGGCGAAGGCATAGAAAAACGCGGCCGAAATGGTCCCCAGGCGTCTGGGCTCCAAGGGGACTTCGGCTGTCAGGGAAGGGACGACCACGGCCATGGAAACCCGGTAGAACTGGGAGAGCAGAAATAGCAGGGTGGCCAGGAAAAAGACCATCCAGCGGCGGGCGGCAAGAGTCCTCATGGGCGCGGCGGTTCCGGTGAAATCGGGTTAGGGAAGTGAACGATGATTGTCGTCTGATGGCGCCTGTGGTATTTATACAATCTTCAAGCACTCTGGCAAGGCCTACTGGTTTGGGTTGACAAGCGCCGTCGTCTGTGATTCAGCTTCTTGCACCTTTTTTTGAGTGCCGGTCGAATATGTCCCGATGCCTGTTCCGTCGAGTGAAACAGCGTTAAACCAATAACTTAACCCAAGGAGGAATTCACGTGATGAAACGCAATCTGATCATTTTGGCAGTTGGCATGGCCCTCGTTTTCGCGCTTAACGCGCCGGTTGCGGCCAAGACCGAGTTCATCTCCATCGGGACCGGGGGAACCGGCGGGGTCTACTACCCTTACGGTGGCGGTGTGGCTGAAGTCTGGTCCAAGTTCGTGCCCGACGTCAAAGCCGTGGCCGAGGTGACCGGGGCCAGCGTGGAGAACATCAAGCTGGCCCACAAGGGTGAAACCGTGGTGGGCCTGGTGATGGGCGATGTGGCCGTTGCCGGCTTTACCGGCGGCGAAAAATTCGACAAGAAGCAGGACATTCTGTCCATGGCCACCATGTATCCCAACCTGCTCCAGATCGTGACCCTCAAGAAAAGCGGCATCACCAATATTGAACAGATCAAGGGCCGCAACATCAGCACCGGCAGCCCGGGCAGCGGCACCAACTTCATGGCCGAAACCACCATCAAGGCCCTGGGGATTCCCCTGGATTCTTACAGCGACAGCCGTCTGTCGTTTACCGAAACGGCCAACGCATTGCGCGACGGCACCATCGACGTGGGGTTCTGGTCCGTGGGGCCGCCCACCAGTTCGATCATGGACCTGGCCACCACCCACGACATTCACGTCATCGCCCTGACGCCCGAGCAGGTCGCCAAGGTCACGGCGGCCAATGAAACCTATACCGGAGTCGATCTGGCCGGCGGAACTTACAAGGGCGTGGACCAGAACGTGCCCACCATCGGGGTCTGGAACGTGATGATCTGCCAGAGCACCCTGGGCGAAGACTTGGTCTATCAGCTCTCCAAGGCCCTGTTCGAACACAATGACTACATGGTCAAGATCCACCCTTCGGCGGCCTACACCACCCCGGAAAACGCGGCCAAGTATTCGCCCATTCCCCTGCATCCGGGAACCATCAAGTACCTGAAGGAAAAGGGGATCGAGGTGCCGCCGGAACTGGTGCCGTAACGGCTGTGAACCGGATCGCCGCCCCTGACGCAAGGGCCTTGGCACGATGACTGCCGCAGCCAGCCGTCCAGGCCGAATAAAATGGACCGGGTTGGCCCTCGCCCTGGTGGCGGCAGCGGCGGGGATCGTCGCCCTCCAGCCGGGCGGCCTGGAGCTGAGGGTCGCCCCCCTGGGAGGGGGGGGCCCGCTTCTGGTGCTGCCCCTGGACGAAAGAGAGCGGTTCACGCTCCACTACTACCACTCGGTGGAAAACGCCCCCATCTGGGAGGAGCACTGGCTGGACGCCGAGGGGAACATCTACATCGAAGAAGAACGCTACCTGAAACTCGGTGCAGGCATGGGCCGCACCCCCGGAGTCGGACGCATGGTGAAGCGGGGTCCCTACGAGGCCATCGTGGAGATGCATCGGCCCACGGGTGACTTCGTCCTGCGGATCGGCAGCCCCGGGGTGGACCACACGATCATCTGGCGTGGCACCCGAACCAATCTGTCCCTTCAAGCTCCCCATACGGCGGTGCGGTTCAGCGGCCGCCCGGTGAGCCTGTTTCACCGCTTGAAGCGGCTGATTTTCCCTCACCCTCAAACCCCTGTGCATGGAGTTCAAGATGGTTGACGTCAACCGGCGTGCCGACGGTACGCCGCGCACTCGCAATGAAACCCTGGTCATCTGGACCGCCAAAGTGGTGACGGTCATCGCCATCAGCCTGAGCCTCTACCAGCTGTACACTGCCGGCATCGCCGCCCTCACGGCCCTGGTGCAGCGGTCGGTCCATCTGGGCGCCATCCTCGTGCTGACCTTCCTGCTCAAGCCGGCTTTTCGCGGGGCCCGCAAGGACCGTTTTTCCGTCTGGCTGATCCTCGACTGGGTCCTGGTGCTCGTCTCGCTGGCCTGCACCGCTTACATCTGCATCAATCTGAGCGCCATATTCGAGCGCCAGGGCGACTGGCTTCCGATGGATCTGGTGGTCAGCGTGGTGGGCACCGTGCTGGTGATCGAGGCCTGCCGCCGGGTCATCGGCGGGTTCATGGCGGGGATCTGCGTCATCGGGATCCTCTACGCCATGTACGGACCCTACATGCCGGACATCATCGTCCACAAGGGCTACAGCATCGAACGCATCGCCACCACCCTATGGCTCACCACGGAGGGAATTTTCGGGACGCCCTTGGGCGTGGCGGCCACCTTCGTCTTTGTTTTCGTGCTTTTCGGGGCATTTCTGGAGACCACCGGCGGGGGCGATTTCTTCATCAACCTGGCCTATGCCCTCACCGGCCGCTTTTCAGGCGGTCCGGCCAAGACTTCGGTGGTGGCTTCGGGTTTTCTCGGGTCGATCTCCGGCTCGGCGGTGGGCAACGTGGCCGCCACCGGCGCCTTCACCATCCCGATGATGAAAAAAGTCGGCTACCGGCCCCACGTGGCCGGGGCCATCGAGGCCGCCGCCTCCACCGGCGGGCAGTTGATGCCCCCCATCATGGGAGCCGGGGCATTTCTGATGGCCGAGTTCACCAATACCAGCTACCTGACCATCATCAAGGTGGCCTTGGTGCCGGCCATCATGTACTACTTCACCGTGCTGATCTTCGTGCACATCGAGGCGCAGAAGTACGGGCTTCTGGGCCAGCCCAAGGAGAGCCTGCCCCGGGCCATGGCGGTGCTGCGCCAGGGGATTCATTTCCTCGTGCCGGTGGGGATTTTGATCTACGTCCTGCTGGCCAACTATTCACCCATGATGGCCGGCTTCATCGCGGTGATCACCACCGTGCTGGCTAGCTGGACGGCCAACGCCGTGGCCTGGGTGCGCCAGAGCGGCGCCGGCAAGGGAAAATCTCAGAGTCTGGGACAGTTTGTCGGCAAGGAGTTTCGCGGCCTGCTCGAAGCCTTGGACAGGGGGGCCCAGAACGCCATCATGGTTTCGGTGGCCTGCGCTGCGGCGGGGATCATCGTGGGCATGGTGACCCTCACCGGCATGGGGCTCAAGTTCTCCAGCCTGGTTCTCGACCTGAGCTTCGGGATCAAGGCTCTGGCCCTTATTCTTGTCGGCCTGGCCTCCCTGGTGCTGGGCTGCGGGCTGCCGGTGACGGCCAGCTACATCGTTCTGGCCACTCTGGCCGGACCGGCGCTGCTCGACATGGGGGTGCCGCTGATGACGGCCCACATGATCGTCTTCTGGTATTCCCAGGACGCCAACGTCACCCCGCCGGTGAGTCTGGCCAGCTTCGCGGGGGCCGGAATCGCCGGGGCCAACCCCATGCGCACGGCCTTCACCTCCTGGAAGCTGGCCAAGGGGATTTACATCATCCCCCTGGTAATGGCTTATCGACCCCTTCTGGGCATCGGTCCCAGCTACGAACTGATGCACTGGGAGGTGATCGTCACCATGGTCACCACTTTCCTGGGGCTTCTGGCCTTTGCCGCGGCCATCGAGGGATTTCTCCTGCGGCGTGCCACCGTCATCGAAAGCCTTCTGCTCTGGATCGCCACCGTCGGGCTGCTCTGGCCCAACGACATCGTCGATGTCATCGGCTTCGTGGCCTTTGTGGCCGCGGTGATCCTGCAGCGGCGTCCGGCTGTCTCGTCCAAGCGCGTCGTGGCCGCCTGATCCTCGTCGCGGTTCAAACCCTAAGACTCCGAAAACAGATGCAAGGGGAAGGCCGCCGCGGCCTTCCCCTTGCGTTTTTCAGGGAACCGGAAAAAAGGCCGTTTCGGCAGGACCTCGAAGGGGTTCAAGGTGTTGCTCGTCCCTCCTGCTTCGCGGGCGCGCCGGAAGGCGGGCTTCGGTTCTCGATCGGCGCTTTTCCCACTTGATCCGGAGTCCAGGCCCGAATCCAGGGTTCATGCCGGAGGTCTGAAGAGTTTTGCGCCTGCGGCCGTTGCGCCGGCTTTTCTCGGGAATATCGCGATGGGGCGCCTGCAGAAACGCAAAAGGGGCATCCGCCACAGGCGGATGCCCCTTCTTGTCGTTTCCTCTCAGAGCAGGGTCAGCTCTCAACGACGCGGGTGCGCAACACCCCGGCGCTCTCCTCTTTGACCGAAGTGGCCATCTTGTAGAGGATGGTCAGCACGATGAATCCTGCGGCCCAAACCCCGAGGGTGATCATCACTTCGGGGGTGGTGGGCATGTACTCGTTGACCTCGTGGAGGGGATTGGGCACGAACCCGGCCGAAATCAGGCCCAGGCCCTTGTCAATCCAGGCGCCGATGAAGAGCATGGCGCAGGAGACGGCCAGAACCCCCTCGTGCCGCCTAGCCGCCGGTACGATCAGCAGAATGATGGCCGCCACCATCAAGGCCATACTGGTCCACATCCAGGGCACCAGGACCCCGTGGCCATGAAGGCCGAAAAAGAGATATTTGAGGTGGTCGGTATGCTCGGGGATCTGGCTGTACCCGGCCACGAAGACTTCACAGAGAAAGAAGAAGATGTTGGCGATCAGCGCGTAGGTAACGATCTTGGCCAGCGCCTGGATCTGTTCGCGGCCCGGATCGAAGCGGGTGAAATGCCGCACGATGAGGCACAGCAGGATCAACAAGGCCGGCCCGGCGGCAAAGGCCGAGGCCAGAAACCGCGGGGCCAGGATGGCGGTGAGCCAGAAACCGCGGCCGGGCAGCCCGCAGTAGAGGTAGGCCGTGACCGTATGGATGGAGATAGCCCAGGGAATAGACAGGTAGATCAGCGGTTTGAGCCAGGGTTGGTAGTGGGTGCCGTTGCGCTCAGCTTCCAGCACGTTCCATCCCACCACGATATTCAAGAACAGATACCCATTGAGCACGATCATGTCGTAGAAGAGCATCGAATTGGGGGTAGGGTAAAACAGCACGTTGAGCATGCGCATGGGCTGGCCTAGGTCTACCGTGATAAAGAGGAGACACATGACCAGGGCGGCCACGGCCAGAAATTCACCCAGAATCGTGATGCGGCCGAAGGCTTTGTAGTCGTGCAGATAATAGGGCAGGACCACCATCACCCCTCCGGCGGCCACGCCCACCAGGAAGGTGAACTGGGCGATGTAGAAGCCCCAGGACACATCCCGGCTCAGTCCGGTGATTCCCAGCCCGAACTGCAGCTGGTAGAGCCAGGTCAGGAAGGCCACGCCGGCGATGCCCGCCAGCACGATGAGCAGTCCCCAGTATTTTTTGGAGCCTTTCAGGGCAAGTTCGAGCATGACGACCTCACACGATGTAGTAGACCGAGGGACCCGTCCCCAGGTTCGGTTTGCGCCGGAGGCTGTAGTTTTCCTTCAGCAGTTGGCTGACTTCGGAATCCGGATCGCCCAGATCGCCGAAGGTCAAAATTCCATCGGAGGCCTCCACGCAGGCCGGCAATTGGCCCACGGCCAGGCGTTCAGCGCAGAAGTTGCATTTTTCCACCACCCCCTTCATGCGGGTGGGAAACTTCTTGTTGGTCTCGGCGATGAAGGGGCGCGGATCGCGGAAGTTGAAGCTGCGCGAGCCGTAGGGACAGGCCGCCATGCAGAAGCGGCAGCCGATGCAGCGGTGAAAATCCATCAACACCAGGCCGTCCGATTCGCGCTGGAAGGTGGCCTTGGTGGGGCAGGCCCGAACGCAGGGTGGATTCTGGCAGTGATTGCACATCACCGGGAAAAGGATGTGGTGCAGGTGTTCGCTGATGTGTTCATGGGGCTGAGACGGGAAGGCATTGTGGTAGTGGGTGCCCCATATCCATTTGATTTCGTGGCGTTTTTCATTCAGCAAGGGCACGTTGTGAACCGTGTGGCAGGCTTCGACCATGGCCTCGATCTGCTCGGCCGACTCGATCTTGCGGACGTCCACCACCATGGCCCAGTGCGTGGCGGTCAAGCCTTCGGGCCATTTCTCCACCTGGGCTTTGGGGCTGGTGCCGTGGCCGCCGCTGGCCGCCAGGGCCTCCATCACCGGAACGGCCCCGAGCCCGACCGCCGCCGAGGCTCCCGCGATCTTGAGAAAATCTCTTCGGCTGGGTTTCATTGGTCATTCTCCTTCGGATCTTCGATGTGGCAATCGTAGCAGTAAGGATCCACCGAAGCGTAGGTGTGGCAGCGGTCGCAAAATTCCTTGCGGTTGCTGTGGCAGTCGAGGCAGGTGTTCGACAGGCTCATGTCGAACTTCTTGCCCTCGGCGTTGACATAGACCCGCTGCCCCTCGCGGACTACCGTATCGCGCCACACGTCCAGCAGCTGCATGTGTTCGGTTTTGATTTCGGCCTTGGGCAGAACGCAGGCCCCGGCGGCCTTGGCCTGGGCGCTGAGCACGATCTCGGGTGCCGGCGCGGCCTTGCCCAGGTTGTACCAGAAGGGGAAGGTCACCATGACCAGAAAGATGACCAGCCCAGCGACGATTTTACCCTTGTCATTCATCCGAATCGTCCTCCATGCCTTCCAGCGGTTCCCCGCGCAGGTTGGTTTCGCGCTGCTTTTCACCCGGCAGCACCAGGGCGTTGGCCACCATCTCGTGCAGACCGGTGACATCCACTCCCGGCACCCAATACTGCATCAGGGGCGGCAGGGCCGCCCGGTCGATGGCGCAGATGGTGGCCAGCATGTTGACCCCGTGCTGCTCGTGAACGTACTTGACCGCGTTGGCCCGCGGCAGCCCGCCGGCCATGCGCAGCTCCATGTTTTCACCGGCGTTGAGCCCCGCCCCGCTGCCGCAGCAGAAGGTCTGCTCGCGGATGGTGTTTTCGGGCATGTCGTAGAAGTGGTCGCAGACGTTGCGGATCACGTAGCGCGGCTCTTCAAGCATGCCCATGCCCCGCGACGGATTGCAGCTGTCGTGGAAGGTCACCTTGAGGTGGCGGTTGCGCCGCTTGTCGAGCTCCAGCTTGCCGTGGCGGATCAGATCGGCGGTGAACTCGGCGATGTGGACCATCTTGGTGGACTTGGCGTTTTCGAACCGAGTCCCGGTGATGGGCGAGACGGGTTCTTGAAGAAAGTCGGCCGGCCCGTTCATGGTGTCCATGTACTGGGTGATCACGCGCCACATGTGGCCGCACTCGCCGCCCAGGATCCACTTGACCCCCAGGCGCCGGGCCTCGGCGTACATCTTTGAGTTGAGCCGCTTCATGGTCTCGTGGCTGGTGAAAAATCCGAAGTTGCCCCCCTCGCTGGCGTAGGTGCTCCAGGTGATGTCGAAGCCGTACTTTTCCCGCAGGTAATGGAAAAGGATCAGGTACCCCATGGCGGTATAAGTCCCCGGATCGGCGAAGACGTCTCCCGAGGGGGTGATAAAAAGGATGTCGGCGCCCACCCTGTTGTAGGAGGGCTCGACGCGCACCCCGGTGATCTCCTCGATGTCGTCGACGAAAAAGTCGAGCATGTCCTTGTAGGCATGGGGCTGGATCCCCAGGTGGTTGCCCGTCATGTAGCAGTTGGACACCGGGGTGGCGATCCAGTCGATGTTCAGCCCCAGCAGGTTGAGCAGCTCGCGGCCCATGATGGTGATCTCGGCCGTATCGATCCCGTAGGGGCAAAAGACCGAGCAGCGCCGGCACTCGGTGCACTGGAACATGTAGTACCACCACTCCTTGAGCACGTCGACCGTCATGGGCCGAGCCCCGCCGATGCGTCCCAGGAGCTTTCCGAAGGTGGTAAAGTCGTTGCGGTAGACCGACCGGAGCAGTTCGGCCCGCAGCACCGGCATGTTCTTGGGATCGCCGGTGCCGATGAAGAAGTGGCATTTGTCGGCGCAGGCCCCGCAACGCACGCAGATGTCCATGAAGACCTTGAAGCTGCGAAAGCGCTCCAGCCTTTCCTTAAACCCTTCATGGATGATCTGCTGCCAGTTTTCCGGCAGCTTCCAGTCCCCCTCCACCGGGTTCCAGTCGCGGGCGTAGGGAAAGCCGAGGGTGTCGAGGCTCTTGGGGTTGGCCGCGTAGCAGTACATCCCCTTGCGGATCTCCACCGGTACATCCATCCAGTCGCTGGCCGAATCGGGGCGGTGGGCAAGGCGTGAATAGAAATCTTTGGCTTTGGGCAGATCTTTCATCTAAGGTCACTCCTTTTCCGCGGCGGCTGCCTCGAGGGACTTGACCACCGGCAAACCGGCTTCGACCATCTTTTCCCGGAAATCGTCCTCGTATTCTTCGTAGGTGTGCACCTTCACCGGGTAGTTCCACGGATTGACGTGGCGCCGGGCCCGGGTGTCGGTGGTCAGATTGCGCGTGGGGCTCAGGAAGATGCCGCCCAGGTGCATCAGCTTGCTGAAGGGGAAATAGGCCAGCAGCACGCTGACGAAAAAAAGATGCCCGTAAAACAGGCCGCTGATCCCCTTGAGCACTTCCGATTCAGGAAAACTGAAGGTGACCAGGCCCATGGTCAAGGCCTTGATGCCGACGATGTCCACCTTGGCGAAATAGCGCATCAGGATCCCGGTGAAAGCGATGCCGAAGATCAGAAAGAGGGGAAAAAAATCGTTGGCCAGGGAGATGTAGCGCACCGTGGGGATGAAGACGCGGCGCAGGGCCAGATAGAGCACCGCCGCCGCCAGGACGACCCCCGAGAGGTAGACCACCGGCAAACCGAACTGGAAAAAAGCGTCCAGCGTCTCGATGAGCTTGATGGGCACCGGCACCGGCTCCATGAAAAAGCGCAGGTGGCGCACCAGCACGGTGGCAAAGGCGTAGTGAAACGCCAGGGCGCCGAGCCACAGAAAGAGCTCGAGCTGGTAGGTGATGCGCCCGTCGGCCTTGGCCTTCATGCGGGTGTTGCGAAACAGGGACCGGAAGGTGACGATCTCCAGAAACATGCGCACCGCCACCGCCCCCGTGGTCGTGGGATTGTCGATGCTGTTGGGCCGGATCCAGGGCAAGGTCTTTTGCTGCCCGCAGGTGGTGGGAATACGGAACGGCACCGCGGATCGGGCCCAGCTCATCACCCGCCGTCCGAAGCCGATGACAAAGACCAGTAGGGCGGCATAGGGGATCAAGACCCCGAAGAGCCACTGCAGGCCCACGGCTTCCGTTCCCACGTAGGCGATCAAAAACAGGACGATCACCGCCAGGAAGGAGTACATGTACTTGACATTCATCGAACCTTACCTCTCCACCGGAAAATGTTGGTTAAACAGCTCCCTTCGGCTCGGCGGCCGACGGTTGCACCGGCGTGTCCGCCACCAGCCCCGCACGCACAAAGGCGTGATGAATGCGGTTTTTTTCCAGATCCACCTTGAGCTGAAACAGGGTTTCACGGCATTTCAGATAGATGTCGAAGGCCACGAGCAGAACCTGGTCGATGCCGTCCTCGATCTGGCGCAGGTCGGCGGCCGCCTGCGGATCGCTGGGCCCCTTGGACCAGAGTTCACGGACCAGGGGTTTGAGGGCCAGGATGAACGCCGTGGCCTGGGTGGGACTGAAGGATTGAACGGCGCGAATGCGGATGATCGGATCCAGGGCACGGTCCAGCACCACCGGATCGGCCCCTTCCAGCAGCGCGTCGAAGGCTGCGCTCAGGCCCTCCAAGGTGGTTTTGCCCACCGGGTTGTGAAAAGGATCGCGATTGGCCTTGAGGAATTTGGCGGTGTCGGGCGGATAGGTGGCGGCCACCAGGTCGAACCATTTCTTGACGATGGTGGATTTGTTGGCCGCCAGACGTTCAACGAGTTTCATCGATAACCGCTCGCGCCTCCGTGGCCCAAACCGACCCGGAGGGGTTCGGAATGAAAAAAATTCCAAGTTGAACTGGCATGTTAGGGAGAATTCCCAAGAGTCGCTCGAAGTTCATTTTTTTAAACAAATTCCCGAATCATGTCAAGGACAAATGAAGATCCGCCGGGAGCGGCATCGCCGGCAGCGATCCGGTCCCGGTGGCTGCGCCGGTCTTGAAAAGTCAGCGCGAAGAGGGGGGCATCCATCGGGGCCGTCAGTCGGGGCAACCGTGCTGGAGGTAGGCTTTTTTCCAAGGGCTGGCCGTGAGCTGGCGGGCGCTGGCGAGTGCCCTGTAGAGGGCGCCCACCGCCAGTTCGGCGCAGTGGAAATGATCCTCCGGCAGGGTCTGCAAATGGGCGCAGACCCTTTCCGGCGTCACCTTCCAGCCCTTTTCGAGGGGCTGGCCTTCGATCATGGCCACCACGGTATTGGCGCAGGCGTTGGTGTGCAGGCAGCCGGTGGCGTCATAGGACGCCACGGCGATGCAGCCGTCGCGCACGACCAGGAATATCTCCACGCTATCGCCGCAGTCGCCGGTGTTTTGGCCATAACCGTCCGGATGCGCCAGTCTTTCCCGCTTGTCGGTGCGAAAGGCCATTTCGAGAAACTGAAGCGAGTGCTCCTGCCAGAAGTCGAAAGGGTCGTCCGCCATTCGTGGGCCTCCCTTGTCCCGTGGGTTCGGCGAGTCGGGCCAGAATAGAAGGCGACAAACGGATTGTCAATTGCCGCTGTCCGGGGAAAAATGCGGCTTGGTGCGCCCGGTCGTGCGCCGTTTGAGATAGGCCCGCAGGGTGTTGCGGTGAATGCCGAGCCGGGCCGCAGCCTGGGTGATGTTGCCGCCGCTTTGGGCCATGGCCTCATCGACCAGCTGGCTTTTGAATTCGGCGGCGGCCTGGGCCCAGTCGGTTGGGGGTGGATCCCAGCGCGCCGATTCGAGGTGGGGCTGAATGTCTGCGGCCTCGATGCGGGCAGCGTCGCTGAAGGCGCAAATCCGATGGATGACGCTCTCCAGCTCGCGCACGTTTCCCGGCCACGGGTAGCGCGCCAACAGATCGTAGCCCGACGGCGTTATGGTGCGCCGGCCGTTTCGGGTCGAGCGGCTCATGAAATGGCGGACCAGCCAGGGAATATCGCCGGCTCGACGGCGCAGGGGGGGCATTTCCAGCGTCAGGACCTTGATCCGGTAGTAGAGGTCCTGGCGCAGCTCGCCGCGGCGCACCAGTTCGCCCAGATCCTTGTTGCTGGTGGCCAGATAGCGCACATCGGCCCGAATGACCCGGTTGCTTCCCAGGGGCGTAAAGCATTTGTCCTGCAGAAGGCGAAGCAATTTGGCCTGCATGGTCAGGTCCAGCGTGTCGAGGTCGTCGATGAGCAGCGTGCCGTGCTGTGCGCTTTCGAGGCATCCGCGCCGGTCTCTGGAGGCGCCGGTGAAAGCCCCCCGGCGATGCCCGAACAGATAGCTTTCCAGCAGGGACGACGGGCCGTTGCCGCGGTGCATGACGGCGAAAGAGCCTTGGTGCCGGGCGCTGGCCGCATGGATCGCCCGGGCGGCCAGTTCCTTGCCGGTACCGGTTTCGCCATGGATCAAAACCGTTTCTTCGCCGGCGGCGATACGCTGGATCCGTTCGAACGTTTCTTGCATGATCGGGCTGGCGCCCACCATGGTGGCAAAACCGGGACAGCCCCCCAAGACGCCGGTGGCGGCAGGTGTCCCGGCCTCCCACAGGATGGCCCGATGCAGTCGCAGGGGGGCATCCGGATCGGACAAGCTCACCAGGGCGACGCTGGGCGGCAAGGCTTCGGCAGGCGATCGCCGGCCGTTGACCACCGCTACGATCCTGGCAGGTCCAGTGGCGGGTGCGAGCGAGGCAAGACGGGCCAGCATGGGCGGGTCCGCCACCAGAGCATGGATGGGGTTGTGGATCAACAGATCGAGGGTGCTGGTCTGGTTGCTGGCAAACATCACCGCCTCCGGAAGGGCCTCCATTATGCGGCGGATGTCTTGCCGCGTGGCCGGATCGTCCACCGCCACCAGTATCCAGGGTTTGCCGGGTCGCATACGGTTTTACCGGTTGCAGGCATGCCGAAAAGAGCGAAGCGGATCAGCGTATGGAGGGGCGAGGGCAGCGCGGTCGAGGTCGAGCGGAATATTGATTTTCGGCGATTGCATTGGAGCCAACCATAAAGAATATCAAAAGTCAAGCGTTTACTAACCTGCGAGGTGGATAAAGCGGCGGTTAAAGGTGGTCGTTGTCCGGATGGTCACGCAGCGTAGATCAGGAGCACAAAAAGGATACGACCGATCAGTCGGCGTTCTGATCGGTCGTACAAGGAGGAGAACAGATGATGATGTTGGTTTTGCAAAGAAGTCGCTGCAACATTCTTGCCATTTATTTGGAATGGCCCAGGGAATAAGTTAACCTATTGTATTTTTTTGGTGAAAAAATTTTTTAGCCTCCCGGAAAGGCCGTCGAAGGAGGAGTGCGGGTGTGTCCAAAAAGAGGCATTCCGGGGTTTTGGGTTTAGAAACGTGAACCACCTGGGGCTGAAAATGTAATAACCTTTTCAAATTCAAGCACATTTTAAGCTTTTCGGGTTGGTTTAAAATCTTGAACGGATGCAGGCCATTTTTGTGGACCGCGGGTTTCCTCTTGTTTTAATTGGAGAAATAACAGGTTCAGAAAAATGAACAGCCGCTCTCGGTGGGCCAAGGGGACCCGCGGTGTCTCTGCCGCGCCCTTACGGCCTCCAGAATGGCGCCGCCGGCCCTAAAGATCAACGGATCCACCGGTTGAACCGCGCTACGTCAAAAGAACCGCCGTGGGCCGGGTGGATCCGTTGCACCCGGAGCGCTTTCAGGCGGCGCCATTGACGCCGGATCTGTTCAAGGCTGTCGCCAAAGGGGGGCGCCGGACTTCCCATCCCCAAGGGCAGATAGTTTACCGCCAGATCCCCCACCATGGCGTCCCCGGATTCGGTGATCACACTGAGCGAACCGGCCGTATGCCCCGGGGTGTGCTGCAGGCGGGCCGCCACCCCGAACGGGGTCAAGGAAAGCTCCCGGTCCACCAGGATTTCGGGGTCCACCGGGGAAAAGCGGTACCAGCGCTGGACGAGGCGGGGATGACGCCGGGCCAGCGTAATCAGCGCACGGGTGGCGGTTCGGGTGCCGGGGGGCAGAACCGTGCGCCCGGTGGCCAACCAGGGCGCTTCGAGGCGATGGACGGCCACCGGGCAGTCGCAGCGCTGACGGATGGCAGCCAGGCTGCCGACATGGTCGAAGTGGACATGGGTGATGGCGATGAGGCGCACTTGTTCAGGGCGAATGCCCCGGGCCGCCAGCCTGGCGAAAAAAAAGTCCGACCATCCCCGGGTGCCCGCATCCACGAGGACCCAGTGGCCCTTGCGTCCCACCAGGTAGCTATTGGTGATGCCGAGGCGGATGCGCTGCACGGACGGTGGCATGGCTTCCTCCATATAGTCTTGGGAATACGCTTGTTGAGGCCGCTATTTCAACCACCCTACCTTCCCGGCGGCCTCTGATCAAGGAATGCTTCGCACCCCAAGGTCTTTCCAAAAGCCCGGGAGAGCGGCATCCATGACCGATACTGGATTCCGGCGCGGCAAAGAAGGGCCCTGAAAGGCCGGGGCCCTTCGGCGGCGATCCTTTTCCGGTGCCTTGAAGCCAGGCTTCGGTGTTTGCGGCAGCGGTCGGCGGCAGGATCCGGGCTTTGCGTGCGGGGCCCTTGCCGCCGGTATTGACAAGGCGCACCGGAGGTCCAATATTCCAGAACAATTTCAAATGGTCAGATGCGACCATCAGCGATGCTCGACCTTCACCCAAGGACGCAGAGGAGGACAGGGAGGAACGATGGCCACCACGGAAACCTTTGAATTCAAGACCGAAGTCAAACAGCTGCTCAAACTGATCATCAACTCGCTCTACTCTAACCGCGACATCTTCCTGAGGGAACTGATTTCCAACGCCTCGGACGCCATCGATCGGCTCCGCTTCGCGGCCCAGACCCAGCCGGATTTGCTCGGGCAGGATGCCGAGTTCCGCATCAAGATCGTCCCCGACGGGATCCGTCAGACCCTGACGGTGATCGACAACGGCATCGGCATGACCCGCCAGGAGGTGGTGGACAACATCGGCACCATCGCCCAAAGCGGCACCGCGGCCTTCATCGAAGCCCTGGGCCAGGCTCAGCAGAACGACGCCCTGGCGCCCGAACTCATCGGTCAATTCGGGGTGGGCTTTTACAGCGCCTTCATGGTGGCCGAGAAGGTCGAACTGCTCACCCGGGCCGCCGGCAGCGACACAGCGGTGCGCTGGCAATCCCACGGCGACGGCAGCTACACCATCGAAGAGACCACCAAACCCGATCGGGGCACCACCATCACCCTCTTTCTGCGCAAAGGTGAAAAGGACGAAAAGGACTACACCGACGCCTGGGTGGTCCGCGACATCGTCAAGCGCCACTCGGATTTTATCGCCTACCCGATCCTGATGGACGTGGAAAAGATCGAGCCGATTCCCGAGGCCGAGCGGATCAAGGACAAGGATGGAAAACCCATCGGCGAGACCTCCCGCAAGGTGATGCGCCAAGAAACCCTCAACTCCATGAAGGCAATCTGGGCCCGCCCCAAGGACGAGGTGACGGACGAAGAGCACAAGCAGTTCTACCAGCATCTCACAAGAGACTGGAAGGATCCCCTGGAGCGTTTGCACATGAAGTTCGAGGGGGCCACCGAGTACACTGCCCTGCTTTACATCCCCTCCCAGGCACCGTTTGATCTGTTTCATCCCGAGCGCAAGCATGGGGTCCATCTGTATTGTAAGCGGGTCTTCATCATGGAGGACTGCCAGGATCTGCTGCCCGAGTATTTCGGGTTCGTGCGCGGCGTGGTGGACGCCCCGGATCTGAACCTCAACGTCTCGCGCGAGATCCTGCAGCACGATCCCTTGGTGCGCAACATCCGGCGCAACCTGGTCAAGAAGATCTTCGATCTGCTGGCCAGGATGGACGCGGCCAGGTATGAGACCTTCTACAAGGAGTTCGGTCAGATGCTCAAGATCGGGGTCCACACCGATTTCGAGAACCGTCAGAAGGTGGCGGATCTGATCCGCTATCCCACCACCGCCAGCGGGGGAGGGCTCGTCTCGCTGAAGACCTACGCCGAGCAGATGAAGCCGGACCAGAAGGAGATCTACTACATCACCGGCGACAACCTGGCGACCTTGGCGCACAATCCCCACTTGGAAGCGCTCAAGGCCAGAGGCTACGAGGTCCTGCTGATGGCCGACCCCATCGACGAGTGGGTGGTCCAGGCCCTCGACGAATATGACGGCAAGCCCCTGGTGAGCGCCGAGAAGGGGGACTTGAATCTCGGGGACCAGGAAGAGACGCCCACGGAAGCGTTCAATGCCCTGTTTGCTTTCATCCGCACCCAGCTCCAGGACAAGGTCAAGGAGGTGCGCCGGTCGACCCACCTCAAGGAGTCGCTGGCCTGCCTGTCCGGCGACGCCCAGGACATGTCGGCCTACATGGCCAAGATCCTCAGGGCCACCGGCCAGCCCGTGCCCGAGGCCAAGCGGGTCCTGGAACTCAATCTCGACCATCCCGTGGTGGCCGGCATCAACGCCCTGTATGAAAAGGACCGGGACAGCGACCGGCTCAAGGACTACGCCCAGCTGCTTTACGACATGGCCGTGGTGGGCGAAGGCGGCAAGCTGGACAACCCGGCGCGCTTCGCCCGCGAGGTGGGCGCCCTGATGGCCGCAGACCTGGGTTCGGCTTGAAGGACGGGCACCGGTCGTTTATGCTCTAAATTCCATTTGTGATTTTCAGGGGATTCGGGCTCACGCCACCCAAGGGGGACGAACCGATGATCAAATGGATTTTGGGGCTTTTGGGGCTGATTTACGTCGTCAGCCCCTACGACCTGATCCCGGATTTCATGGTCCTGCGTGGGTGGCTCGACGACCTGGTGGTGCTCTACCTGATCTATCGCTACTACCTCAAACCGTTTCTCTCCGCCCGGGGGCCTGGGAGGGCGGAAGAGCGCCAGCAGCAGCGCGGCAGCAGTAGGGGTCAAACCCGGCCGTCCCATCAAGACAGCGGCCCCCGGGACCCCTTCCAGGTTCTGGGAGTGGCCCCCGGCGCCTCGGCCGAGGAGATCCGGCGGGCCTACCTGGCCCTGGCCGCCAAGTATCACCCGGACAAGGTGCAGCACCTGGGAGAGGATTTCCAGCGTCTGGCCGAGCAGCGCTTCAAAGAGATCCAGGCCGCCTACCAGGCCTTGAGCCGCAAGGGCGCCTGATCCACCCCCAAAGGAGCCTTTTTCATGGACGACATTGTCGCCTTGACCCGCCAGCTGATCCAATTCCGCACCACCCACGACCGACCCGGAGAAATCCAGCGCTGCGCCGAATTTATCGCCGCATGGCTCGATTCGGCCGGGATTGCCTTCACCCGTCTGGAGCGTGCCGGCGTACCCTCCGTGCTCGCCACCCCCCGGCCGGGGGAGGCACCGGTCCTGCTCATGAGCCATATCGACGTGGTGGCGGCCCCGGAGTCCCTCTTCACGCCCCGGATCCAAAACGGACGACTCTATGGCCGAGGCAGCATTGACGACAAGTACGCCGCGGCCCTCTCGCTGGTCCTGATGCGCAACTGGGTCCAGCGCCGGGGGAATCAGGCCGATCTCCCCTTCGGGATCCTCATCACTGGCGATGAGGAGGTCGGTGGCCGCAACGGCGCCGACTATGCTCTGGGAAAGGTCCGGGGCCGCTTTTGCATCGCCCTGGACGGAGGGCGATGCGATGAGATCGTGGTTCAGGAAAAAGGGCTCATCCGCCTGCGTCTGGTCTGCCGCGGCCGCAGCGCCCACGGGGCCCGCCCCTGGCTGGGGGACAACGCCATCGACAAGCTGCTGCGCGCCTATCGCCGCATCGGCGCCGATTTCCAGCAGACCGCGCCGGACCACTGGCATCGGACGGTCAACTTCAGCCAGGTCCAGGCCGGCCGGAGCCCCAATCAGGTGCCGGACCTGGCCGAGGGGATCCTGGACATCCGGTTCACCGAGGTCGACGACATGGACACCCTGCTCGCCGGTTGGCGGCGCGATACCGATGCCGAACTGGAGATTGTCAGCCGTGCACCGGTCTTCGATGCCGGCCCGTGCCCCGAGCTCGACCTGCTGCGCCGTACCGTCCCCGAGGCGCGCCTGGTGCGCGAACACGGGGCCAGCGACGCCCGCTTTCTGGCGGCCCATGGCTGGACCGGGGTGGTCTGGGGGGCCGACGGAGAGATGAGCCAGCACGGTGACAACGAGCATGTGGTCCTGGAGAGCCTGGACGTCCTCTACCGCCGGCTCGACCGTTTTTTGCAAGGTCCGGGGGCCAACCCGGCTTCCTGAAGGGGTGATCCCGTGAGAACCTTTTTTGAGCTCCACAAAAATGCATTGGGCTTTGACAAGTTTGCGCGCTCCTGATAACCAGATATCGGTTTCCCCCCAGCGCTTTACCGATTGAATCCTGCCGCCTCAGGCCGTCACCAGCCGGTTGCCCGCACCGGTCCGGGAGGCGACGGCGCCAAGCGGCCCGTTCGCGTCCCACTCACCCAAAGGAGGAGATATGGCAAGAAAGCTTGGTGTCCTGTTAGTGGTCCTGGCCCTGGTCTGGGCCGTTCCGGTCCTGGCGGCCGACACCCCCAAGAGCGGCGGCACCATCGTCTTCGGCCGGGGGGGCGACAGCGTCGGCCTCGATCCGGCCTACGAAACGGACGGCAACTCGTTCATGGTCTGCGACAACGTTTTTGAAGCCCTGGTGGCATACCAGGACGAATCCACGGCCCTGGAGCCGGGGCTGGCCGAATCCTGGGATATTTCCCCCGACGGGCTGACCTACACCTTTCACCTTCGCAAGGGGGTCAAGTTCCATGACGGCACCCCGTTCAACGCCGACGCGGTGGTTTTTTCCATCGGGCGCATGATGAAGGAGCGCAAGGTCAAGTTCATGGATCCCAAGCTGACCATCCCGGCTCAGGAACGCACCCCCGAGTACTGGGTCTCCATGGAGATGGACAGCACGGTGGACAGCATCGAAGCCGTGGACCCACACACCGTGGTCTTCAGGCTCAAGCGGGTCGAGGCCCCCTTCCTGGCCAACCTGGGGATGGACTTTGCCGACATCATCAGCCCCACGGCCTTTTCCAAGGACCCCAAGGCCTTCGTGCGCAACCCGGTGGGCACCGGGCCCTTCAAGTTCGTCGAATGGGTCACCGATGACCGCATCGTCCTGGAAAAATTCGCCGACTACTGGGACAAGCGCGGCGGCCCCTACCTGGACAAGGTGGTATTCCGCGCGATTCCGGAAAACTCGGTGCGTTTTCTGGAGCTCAAGACCGGCAATATCCATATCTGCCAGTTCCCCAACCCGGCCGACATCGATCTGGCGCGCAAGGATCCCAACCTCAAGCTTACCGAACAGCCCGGGATGAACATCGGTTACCTGAGCTTCAATCACACCAAACCACTGTGGCAGAACGCCGACATGCGCCGGGCCATCGCCCACGCCATCAATACCAAGGCCATCGTGGACAACATCTATCAGGGCATGGGCCAGGTGGCCAAGAATCCCATCCCGCCCACCATGTGGGGCTACAACGAGAGCGTCCCCGGCTTTGCCCATGATCCGGAATTGGCCAAGCAGTACCTGGCCAAGGCCGGCTATCCCGAGGGAAAAGGTCTGCCCGAGATCACCCTCTGGTCCATGCCCGTGCCGCGGCCCTACAATCCCGAGGGGCTCAAGGTGGGGGTGGCCATGGTGTCGGATCTGAAAAAAGTGGGGATCAACGCGCGCATCGTCAGCTACGACTGGGGCACCTACCTCAAGCGCCAGCGCGAACAGCCCGAGGACATGGACCTGTTCCAGCTCGGCTGGACCGGCGACAACGGCGACCCGGACAACTTCCTGGCCGTGCTCTTTGACGGACTGGCCTCGGATTCGGTGCGCACCCAGTGGAAGAACGAAAAGTACCACGAGCTGATGCTCAAGGGAAAACAGACCATTGACCAGAACCAGCGGGCCGCGATCTACAAGGAGGCCCTGCAGCTGATCTACGACGAGTGCCCGGTGATCTCCATCGCCCATTCCACCGTGATCTGGCCGGCGCTCAACAACGTACAGAACTTCAAGCTGCACCCGACCTCATCGGTGCGCATGAAGAACGTCTGGCTCAAATAGCCGCCCTGCCGCGTTGGCGGCCGGCCTCCGGCCGCCGACGCACCGTGCCCGCATCGGGCCTCACGGCCGGCATTTCGTCTTCCCCTTTCCGGATTCGACCCCATGCTCGCCTACATCGTCCGCCGGCTGCTGATCCTGATCCCCACCCTGCTCGGGGTGTCGATCATCGTCTTTATGATGCTGCGCATGACCCCGGGCGATCCGGCCGAGCTTCTTCTCGGCGAGCGGGCCACCAACGAGGCCCTCGTCGAAGTGCGCGAACGCCTGGGCCTCAACGAACCGCTCCACGTGCAGTACGGGCTCTTTCTCAAGCGTCTGGCCCAGGGCGATCTGGGCGAGACCATCTGGACCCGCCAGAAGGTCTGGACCGAAATCCGCGAGCGCTTTCCGGCCACGATCGAGCTGGCGGTGGTGGCCCTGGGGATCAGCTGCGTGGTGGGGATCTTTCTGGGCATCGTGTCGGCCACTCGCCAGTATTCGATCTTCGATTACCTGAGCATGCTGGGGGCCCTGATCGGGGTGAGCATGCCCATCTTCTGGCTCGGGCTGGTATTCATGCTGATTTTCTCCCTCGGCCTGGGGTGGCTGCCGATATCCGGGCGCCTGTCCATCGGCGTGAGCATCGAGACGATCACCAACTTTTACATTCTCGACAGCCTGCTGACCCGCAACTGGGTCGCCTTGCGGGACGTGATCTGGCACATCATCATGCCGGCCGTGACCCTGAGCACCATCCCCACGGCCATCGTGGCGCGCATGACGCGCAGCGCCATGCTCGAAGTGCTGCGCCAGGATTACATCAAGACCGCCAAGGCCAAGGGCCTGTCCAACTTTAAGGTGGTCTACAAGCACGCCCTGCGCAACGCCCTGATTCCGGTGGTCACCACCATCGGCCTGCAGTTCGGGGTCCTGCTGTGCGGGGCGATCCTGACCGAAACGATCTTCGCCTGGCCCGGGGTGGGCAAATGGATGTACGACGCGGTGATGAAACGCGACTATATGGTCATCCAGGGGGGCACCCTGTTCATCGCGTCGCTTTTTATTTTCATCAATCTCGCGGTGGATGTTCTTTACGCCGTCATCAACCCGCGCATCAGCGTACGATAGAAGGCCGCGATGACCGTCGAAGCCGTCCTGGGCAGCCCGGAAATCCGCCACCCCCTGCTCGAGCAGCTCAGCCAGCTGTGGCGCAACAAGACAGCCGTGGCCGGCCTGGTGATCGTCATTCTGTTCATCGGGGCCGCCCTACTGGCCCCCTGGATCAGCCCCCACGACCCCATCGAGACCTCCCTCTACGACCAGCTCCAGCCCCCGGCCTGGGCCGAGGGGGGCAGCACCCGGCACATCCTGGGCACTGACGATCTGGGCCGCGACATCCTGAGCCGCATCATCTGGGGGGCGCGGGTATCGCTGCTGGTGGCGGTGGTCAGCGTGAGCCTGGCCTTTGTCGTCGGCACCCTGATCGGATCCCTGGCGGGCTACTACAAGGGCACCCTGGACAACGTGACCATGCGCGTCATGGACATCATCCTGTCCTTTCCCTACATTCTTTTGGCCATCGTGGTCGTGGCCTACCTGGGGCCCAACCTGCGCAACGCCATGATTGCCATCGGCATCACCTATGTGCCGCGTTTTGCCCGTATCGTGCGCGGCAGCGTGCTGGAAGAGAGCGAAAAGGACTATGTCCTGGCGGCCCGCTCCATCGGGGCGGGCAATCTGCGGATCGTCTTTCTCGAGATCCTGCCCAACTGCCTCGGTCCGCTGATCGTGCAGACCACCTTGAGCTTCGCCTCGGCGGTCCTGGATGCGGCGGCCCTGAGCTTTCTGGGTCTGGGGGCCCAGCCCCCGACCCCCGAATGGGGGGCCATGATCGCCCACAGCCGGTCGCTGATCCTGCGCGCCTCCTGGGTTATGACCTTTCCGGGGATCGCCATCCTGCTGGCCGTGCTGGGGTTCAACCTGCTCGGCGACGGGCTGCGCGACGCGCTGGATCCGAGGCTCAGAGACTGATCCATGTCCGACACGGCCACTTTGCTGGAAATCCAGCATCTGAAGACCTACTTCGACGTCCGCGGCCGTGTGGCCCGGGCCGTGGACGATGTGAGCCTGTCCATTGCACCGGGTGCCACTCTGGGGCTGGTGGGGGAAAGCGGATGCGGCAAGAGCGTCACGGCCCATTCGATCATCCGGCTGATTCCCGAACCGCCCGGCCGCATCGCCGGCGGCCGGATTCTCTTCGACGGGCAGAACCTGCTGGATCTTTCCGAGGCCCAGATGCGCCGGATCCGGGGAAACCGGATCTCGATGATCTTTCAAGAGCCCATGACATCGCTCAATCCGGTCTTCACCGTCGGTGACCAGGTGGGCGAAGTCATCCGGCTCCACCAGCGGCTTTCGGCCGCGGACACCCGGGACCGGGTGGTGGAGATGTTCAAGCTGGTGGGAATTCCGGCCCCGGAAAACCGCCTCGACGATTATCCGCATCAGATGAGCGGCGGCATGCGCCAGCGGGTCATGATCGCCATGGCCCTGGCGTGCAACCCGCGGCTGATGATCGCCGACGAGCCCACCACGGCGCTGGATGTGACCATCCAGGCCCAGATTCTCGATCTGATGAACGATCTGAAGCGGGAGACCGGAGCGGCCATCCTCTTCATTACCCACGATCTGGGGGTGATCGCCGAAATGGCCCAGCATGTGGCGGTGATGTACGCCGGCAAGATGGTCGAGTACGCCGAGGCCGAAACCCTTTTCAGCCAGCCGCGCCATCCCTACACTCAGGGCCTGATGGCCTCGATTCCGGTGATCGGTCGGCCCACCGAGGCCGGGCGGCTCAAGACCATCTCGGGCATCGTGCCTTCCCTGTTCAGCCTGCCGGCGGGGTGCCTCTTCAGCGACCGCTGTCCGGATGTGTTCGACCTCTGCCGCCAACAGGCTCCCGAAATGCTCCCGACGGCCCCCGGCCATTTGGTAAGGTGCTGGAAGTATGTCTGAATCCCAATCTTTCAGCCCAACCCTGATCGAGGCTCGGCGCCTGGTCAAGCACTATCCCATCTTCGGCGGGGTGATGCTCAAGCCAGTGGCGGCGGTCAAGGCCCTGGACGACGTCAGTCTGAGCATCGACCGGGGCGAAACCCTCGGCCTGGTGGGGGAAAGCGGGTGCGGCAAGACCACCTTCGGCCGGGCCATTCTGCGCCTGGAGGAGCCCACCTCCGGGGAGGTCTACTTCGAAGGGCGCAATATCCTGGGCTATTCGGCCGCCCAGATACGCCTGCTGCGGCGCCGCATGCAGATCATCTTTCAGGATCCCTTCTCGTCGCTCAACCCGCGCAAGACCATTGCCCAGATCGTGGGTCAGCCCCTGCGCATTCACGGAGTCACCCGCCGCGCCGAGCGCGAGGCGCGGGTGGCCCGGCTGCTCGAGGTGGTGGGGCTGAGGCCCGAGCACCTGCGCCGCTATCCCCACCAGTTTTCCGGGGGTCAGCGCCAGCGCATCGGGGTGGCCCGGGCCCTGGCCCTCAACCCGGACCTCATCGTCTGCGACGAGGCGGTCTCGGCCCTGGACGTCTCGATCCAGGCCCAGGTGATCAACCTGCTGATGGACCTGCAGGCGGAATTCAAGCTGACCTACCTCTTCATCTCCCACGATCTGAGCGTGGTGGAGCACGTCAGCGACCGGGTGGCGGTCATGTATCTGGGCAAACTGGTGGAGCTGGCGCCGAGCCCCGCATTGTATCAACACCCTTTTCATCCTTACACCCAGGCCCTGCTCAGCGCCCTGCCCCTGCCCGATCCACGCCTCAAGCGGCGTCATGCCATCCTGCGCGGCGATGTTCCCAGCCCCATTGATCCGCCGCCCGGGTGCCGTTTTCACACCCGCTGCCCGCACGTTCAGGACGTCTGCCGCCGTCAGGAGCCCCTCCTGCGCGAAATCACCCCCCGCCACACCGCCGCCTGCCATTTCGCCGGGCAGATCCAGCCGCCGGCCGCTGGGGATGCGAAGGCCGGTTAGCGACCGATTTCATCCGCCCAGGGTGCCGGTGAGCAAGGTCAGGCGCAGTCCGCCGTGAACCAGGCGCCGGGGAATCAGGCCGGCCGGCAGCGGGCCGTCCGCGCCCGGCGGGGCGATCAGGGCTGCACGCCAGCCCCGGTAACGGGTTTCCAGATGGGTGCAGATACGCTGGAAGAGGGCCAGGCTCCGGGTCCTGGACCCCAGCCGGCGGCCATAGGGCGGGTTGATCACCACAACCCCCGGCGACAGCGTCACGTCTCGGGGTTCCAGATCAAAAAAATCAAGGCACCGGACCGTGACGCTGTCCGCCAGGGCGAAGCGTTCCAAGGTCCCTTGCAGGCGCTGGCAGCTGTCGGGGTTCAGATCGCTGGCCCAGATGGGCACGGGGGCCGGCCGCCGGATTTGGGCGCCGCACTGCTCGCGCAGGTAGGCCCAGCGCCGGGGTCTGAAGGCCGGCCAGGTTTCGAAAGCAAAGGCGCGATGCCATCCGGCGGGGATGCGGCAGGCCGTCAGGGCGGCTTCCAGAGAAAAAGTGCCGGCGCCGCACATGGCGTCGATTAACGGCTCCTGGCCCATGTAACCGACCTGTTCGAGAATGGCGGCCGCCAGGGTCTCGCGGATGGGTGCCGGCCCCACCTCGACCTTGAGGCCGCGCTTGTGGAGCAGAGCGCCGCTGGTATCCAGCGACACGGTGAAGTGATCGTGGTCGGCGCGCACGTGAAGCGTTTGGGGGGCGCCCCCGGTGGCTTCCCGGGGTTCGAAGAAATACACGCTGCGACGGCGTTCGGCCACGGCCGCCGTCACCCGCTGAGCCACCGCGTCGGTGTGGTGAAGGCGTGACTTGTGCGTCGCCACCCGTACCTGGATCGCCTGCCGGCGGTCCAGGTACAGCTCCCATGCCACGGCTGCCAGGGCCTTTTCGAGCTGCGCGAAGTGGATCGCCCCAATTCCGGCGATGCGCATCAGGATCCGGCTGGCGGTGCGTACCATCAGATTAGCCCGCTGGGCGTCGTCCAGGCGCGCCCTGAAAAGCACTCCGCCGGCAGTCGTCCGCGGATGCGCCGCGGGCATGAGCCGGTCGATTTCGGCGGCGCAGAAGGCCTCCAGTCCAGGGGCGGTGACGGCGAAAAACGGGTGGGGCCGGCCGATGACGTGACGGCGAAGGCGTTTTTCCAGGGCGTCGTGTTCAGACATGCGGATTCGGGCTCCTTGATCGCCGGCCAAGCGACTGGCGGTAAAAATCAAAAGCGCTGCCATCCGGCAACTCCCGCCGCGAGATTGACACCGGGGGAGGATTTCGATATGCCACAAAGGGACGTCGCAGCGGGCGGCCATCACAGGCGGTCCGATGCCGGGCGATGCGTGGATCGTCCCGCCCAACAACCATGACAGACCGGATCGGTCCAGGGGGAAGGAAAATGGCAGGGATCAACAAGGTCATCATCATCGGCAACCTCGGCAGGGATCCAGAAATGCGCTATACGCCGGACGGCACGGCCGTGGCCAATTTTTCGGTGGCCACCTCGACGGAGTGGAAGGACAAGAACACCGGCGAAAAAAAAGAGCTCACCGAGTGGCACCGCGTCGTCGCCTTCCGCAAGCTGGCGGAAATCTGCGGCGAATACCTGGCCAAGGGGCGCCAGGTGTATGTCGAAGGGCGTTTGCAGACCCGCAAGTGGGAGGATACCAAGAACCCGGGGGTCACGCGCTACACCACCGAGATCGTCGCCAACGACGTCCAATTTCTCGGCAGCCGGGACCAGCGCGACAGCAGCGGCAGCGGGGGCGGTTTCGCCCAGAACCTGGAGGAGACCTACGGTCCCATCGCCGGACCGGCCAGGGACAGCGGCCAGCCGGAGGATGACATTCCCTTCTGATCCGGCGCCGCTATCCGGCCTCAGGACATCTCATACGACGACAGGGCGCCGCTGCCAACGGCGCCCTGTCGCGTTTTAAAAACCGCCTTCTCCCCAGCGGCCGTTTTTCAGACCTTTTCCTTCTTGTCCGGCTCCTCGAGTTTTTCAGTGGGCTGTTGCGGATCGGGTTCGATCGAAGCGCTCTTGAAGTTTTTGATCGCCTTGCCCACCCCGGCGCCGATTTCCGGCAGTTTTCCCGCTCCGAAAATGATCAGAATGATCACCAGGATGATGATCAGTTCGGGCATACCGATTCCAAACATGGCCTTGGTTCCTCCCGGGGCAGGCGGTCCGCTTTAGCGGCCTGCGCTGCGCCTGTCAGGGGTTTATTCTTCGTCCGGAGCGCCGCGCACCTCGGTGATCAGGCGGGCGAACTCGGCCGACTTGACGAAGCTGTCGAGGGCTCCCTGGTAGCTGATCCAGCGCGCCCAAGCGTCGCGCCAGGCGTCGTTTTGCCAATAGCATTGAGCGTCGCCCCGGCCCTGGAGACGCTCGATATAATCCACGTAATCCTGGGCGCAAAAGAGACAAAATCGGTACGGCACCCGCAGGCTGGTGTGCTTCTGGGGCACGGCGCCGGCGTCGCCCTCGAGTTGGGTTCCGCATTTCTCGCACTTCAGGTGGCACTGGCGGCACTGCATGGCCTGGCGCACGGCATAGATCTTGCGCCGGCGCAGGCGCATGGCGTCCTGATCCTGGACCGCCTTGCGTTTTTGGGCGATGGAAATGACGTCCGCCATGATCTTTTGCCAGTGCACTTGCCAGAAAATATTCAAAAAATTTGTATACCACCCCGTCCGGAGACTGTCAACGAGGAGCAAGGCGGCCTTCCGGGCGCCGTGTGCCCTCCTGTCAGAAAGAGGGCGTTTGATTGTTTCCCGCCGATCTTTTCAACTGCAGATTTCTCGCCGGGGTTCAGAATGGCACCGGAAAACGGAGTCATCCGGCAGGCATCCATAGTGCCACAGGCGGGACAAGGGCCGCAAACTAGACAACAATCCATGGTGACGAGCCTCTGACCGGACGTAGAGGCAAGGATCCCCGGCAGCGTCCGTTCAACCCGCCCTGACAAACTCCGCCACCGGCCGGCGCAGGCTCACTGGGGCGGGGTAGCGGTCCAGGTACCCGACCCGCAGTACGAACTGGGGAACGATCCGGGCCGGATGGGCCGCGGCGAACCGCTGCCGGCCTTCGGGCTCCTCCAGCATCTGGGTCATGGGGTGGATGGCGATGCCGCGCTCGCGGGCCAGCAGGGCCATGCGCTCGAAGCGCCGGCCGGTGTCGATCAGGTCGGCCACCGAGTCGCCGGGGCTGGTGATCACGATCCAGCCACCTCCTTCGGCGGCGATGCGGGCCGTCAGGTCGACGCCCTGCCGGCGGAAATTCGGTTTCATGAAATCGCCCGGGGCGATGAAGGTTCTCACGAACCAGCCCTTGGCCCCTTCGATTTCCATGCTTTCCACGGTGAGCCCGTCCCGGTGGCGCCTGGCCGCGGCCCGGCTCAGGCGCAGCCAGGCGGTCAGCTCGCGCTGGGCATCGTCGCGCCGACTCTGCACATGGAAGGCCTCCACTGTTGCTTCCCGCAGGCATTCGGCATGGGCCGTGCCCCGGGCGAAGTAGTGGAGCCGATCGCCCAGCGGGGCCGACAGGGCGGAAAGATCCGCGTTCCGAAGCGTTTCCGGCCGCATCCCGTTCTTCACGGTGCGCCGCTTTTCCAGGCGCGCCATGGGGTACCCGGTGGGATGCGCGGGCGTCAAGTTGACCCGCAGGATGTCCAAATCGAATGGAGACGAGGCGAGCATTTCGACATCGCAGGCGAATCCGGCCGCGCCGGCGGCGGCGTCCAGGTTCTCGACAAAGGCGCCGATGGACAACAGCACCTCACGGTTTTGCGGATCCACCGCCGGCAGGCGGCGGTGGGGATCGGCCGCCACGATCCATTGGTCGGCGGATACGACCCGCACGGCCCAGGGCTGGGTGTTGTGGCCGCTGGGGGCCAGGGCCGCATAGGTCAACATCCGCAGCCGGACGGCGTCGAGCCGAGACGGCACCGGACCGTCCGGGATATCGAGCCCAAGTTCCTTGCGGCCCGTGCCGCCGCAGGCGGCCATCAACGGGCCGGCGGCCAACAGGGCCGCCCCGCTCAAGGTGTGTTTGATGAACTGGCGTCGATTCATGCTTCCTCCGAATTGTCACCTTCGGGTGACTTTCAGCGTAAAAAATTTTGCCCCTCGAATCAATCGGCCGTCGGCACCAGGGCCGCCACGATCTGGTCCACGGCCGCCTCGATACGCCGCCAGCCGGCCTCGGACTGGATATCGATCCCGTTGTACCACCGAATGTCCCGGGCCCGCACGGCCAGATAGCTCAACCCGGCGCCCACCAGCCCCAGGACGGCCTGCAGGTCCGCCGCCCCGACCCCGGCCGGAAAGAACATTTCGGCCATGCGCAGGGCCGTGTTCTCGCGGATCATTTCCAGTTCGGCGGTCAACTCGTTGCGTTCCGCCGTCTCCCAGGCCATGATCTCCAGGGTCAGCGGCCGGCGCCGGATCCCGGCCACGAAATGACGCGTCATGCGCCGCAGCCGCGCGTCCAGGGGCAGGCGGCCGAAGCCGACCGGGTCGCCGCCGCACAGTTCGGCCACCTTCGGCCAGAAGTCGCCTTCCTGGCCGAAGGCCGCGATGAGCTGGGCCAGACCGCCGATTCCAAATGTGGCCCTCGAGCGCGCTAAATACGGTGGCCGGCAGCCTGTAGTTGAAGAGGCGTACGGTCTGGTTTATTCTAAACGTACGCAACCAAAGATCCGGAGGGTTTATGGAAAACGAAGTCAGCGCCACCGAGCTACGCCGAAATATCTACAAACTGCTGGATCAGGTGATCGAAAGCGGCCGACCGCTGACCGTCCATCGCAAGGGCTGCAAGCTGCTCATCGGACCGTTGCGGCCGGCATCCCGGCTGGCGCGCCTCGAACCCCACCCGGATTGCATCATCGGCGCCCCGCAGGATTTGGTCGAAATTGACTGGTCGACGGAATGGAAGCCGTGCCCCTGACCTATCTCGACTTATCCCATGGCGGTCTGGTAGACGGCGCCATGCTCCTCCAAAACGGCTGGCGTTGCGTGGGCCCGGGGCTGGAATACGCGGCGCTGTTGAACACACCCTGAAGAGATCCTCGCCGGCGCGCCTCCGGTGCTCTGAGGCGCAACAAGCGGCAGGCTGCTTCATCCACGATCTGCTGAGGGAGGGCCAAACATGGGGTTTTGGAACCTGGAAAATTTACCGTTGGAACCATTCCGGCCGGGGATCATGAGCCAGGCGGCCATGGGCAGCCACCTGATCATGGTGTGCATGGAAATCGCGGCGGGCCAGGAAGACCCGGGGCATCGGCATTCTTTCGACCAGTGCGGCATGGTGCTGGCGGGCCAAATCGAGATGTTCGTGGGCGAAGCGCGCCGCCTGTTAGGCCCCAACGAGAGCTACTTCATCCCGGCGGGCGAGCGGCACGGCTGGAAGACTTTCGAAAAACCGGTCAAGCTCCTGGATGTATCGAGCCGCACTCCGTGATCGCCTTTTTTAAAGCTTCTGCGTGACAGTTTGCCAGCGCCGACCTCAGGTAAATCCGGCGTTGACTTCGAGTCTTATTTGGGCTCTAAAAACGGTTCCAGATAGCCGCCGCAGACGACGGACCTCACCGAATCGATCACGACCCCCTCTGTGCCAATGTAGGTGAGACACCGGCCGCTTGATAAATTAGTGTAGGGCGGATAGGAGATCACCTATGAAAACCTTACCCGGACCACCCATCGTATACGAGGCCCATCTCTCCAGCCCGGCTGCGCCATCAGCGCAAGGAGCCCGCAGGGCGACTGGAGCTGATGGCGCAGCCGGGGACCTTTACCCGATGATCAACCCGCTGCCAGATCCGGAAGTCCCGGAGGCAAAGCCTCGGCGACGATTTACCGCAGCCTACAAGATGCGTCTGCTCGATCAGGCCGACCGGTGCACCGAGCCAGGCCAGATCGGTGCCCTGCTGCGACGAGAGGGACTATACTCTTCCCACCTGACCCACTGGCGCAAGCAGCGTGAGCAGGGCATTTTGCATGGCCTGACGCCGGCCAAACGAGGCCGCAAGGCAAAGTCTCGCAACCCCCTGGCCAAGCGTTTGGTCGAACTGGAGCGCGAAAACCAGCGCCTGCAACACAAACTCAAACAAGCCCATATCATCATTGAGGCCCAAAAAAAAATTTCGGAGATCCTGGGCATCGAGCAGAATCTGCAAGAGATCGAAGAGAGCAAATGATCCAAGCCGCTGATACTACTGGGTCACGACGTCGGTAAAAAGGCCGCCTGTGAAGCGCTGGATGTCTCCAGGGCAACCTTTTACCGGCGCCTTGCCCCTGCCCCCCGGGCGCAGGTCAATCGGCCGAAGCCGCCGTTGGCGCTAACACCACCGGAAAGGCAGGCCGTAGTGGAGGTGCTTCACAGCGAGCGTTTCCAAGACAAGGCGCCTTTGCAGGTCTATGCCACTTTGCTCGACGAGGGCCGCTACCTGTGCTCACCTCGCACGATGTATCGGATCCTGACCAACGAACACAATGGTGTTAAAGAACGACGCCGGCATGTCCCGCGCACTCATTACAGCAAACCTGAACTGCTGGCCACCGGCCCGAACCAGGTCTGGTCCTGGGACATCACTAAACTCAAGGGACCGGCCAAGTGGACCTACTTCTACCTGTACGTCATCATCGATATCTTCAGCCGCTACGTTACCGGCTGGATGGTCGCCCACTGCGAATCCCGGCAACTGGCCAAGCGCCTGATCGAGCAGAGCTGCCGCAAGCAGCAGATTGCCCCGGGTCAACTGACAGTGCATGCCGACCGCGGATCAAGCATGAAGTCGAAGGTCGTTGCCCAGATGCTTGCGGACTTGGGGGTTACGAAAACCCACAGCCGGCCGCATGTCAGCAATGACAACCCGTATTCCGAGGCCCAGTTCAAAACCCTGAAGTACTGCCCGCAGTTCCCGGAACGCTTTGGCTCCATCCAG
>CALJLV010000020.1 GCA_937982505.1 uncultured Desulfobacteraceae bacterium
ATCAACCCCCGGAGAAAAAAGTCGGCCTGAGGACGCCCGGCGGCCTGGATGGCCGCATCCGGGTCGTTATTCAGGAACGCCTGGATTTCGGCCTGGGCGACCTGGGCGCGGATGGTTTCCGGGCTGATGGTCTGCAGTCCCAGCCGCCTCATGCGCAGATTGATCTCTTCGAAAAGCGGTCCGTCGTCGCCGGCGGTGCGCCGCGCGCGTCCCTGGTCGAGAATTTCACCGATCAGGGTGGCGATGCGCCGATTCTTGAGCTTTCGGGCGCAGGGGGTGGCCAGGAGCCGGGCGATCTCGTCGTCGCGCGACGAAACCTGGGCCGCCTCCTGGGCGGCCTCCCGGGCCTCGTGCTCAGAGAAGGAAAACCCCGAAGCCAGCAGGAACAAGATGAGCAGGATAGCGGCCGTGGCCCCTCTCCGGCGCCGGACAAAAAAGGGATGACCCATGGGGGAGATCACTCCATTTTCAGGTTCAGGCGGCGATTTTCATCATTACGTGCCGACAGGTTGAATGACAAGCCCGATTATCACCAGCGCCTATCCTTCGCGGTAGGCGGTAAAATAGCGCATCACCTTCTGGACGTAATCCTGGGTTTCGGGAAAGGGTGGAATGTTGTTGTACTGCTCCACAGCCCCGGGGCCGGCATTGTAAGCCGCCAGCGCCAGGTGGAGATTTTTGTCGAAGCGATCGAGCATCTGGCTCAGATAACGGCTCCCGCCCATGATGTTCTGACGGGGATTGAAAGGGTCGTTCACCTGGAGCGGTTTGAGGTTGGCGGGCATGATCTGCATCAGGCCCAGGGCTCCGCGCTTGGACACGGCCCGCGGGTCAAAGTCCGATTCGGCCTTGATCACCGCCTTGATCAGGGCCTTGGAAAGCCCGTAGAGCTCGGCCGCCTCGGCGATGATCGGATCGAAGAGGGACGGCGCCGGCCGGGTTGCGGTAAATGTCCGTTCGCGCAGAAAAATCTTGTACTTGCCGGAGGTGGGCGCATTGGTGAAATGCATCACCCCCCGGGCGTCGATATAGCGATAGATATCGGCCTGGACCGGACCGGACCAAATCCCTGCCGAGACCAGCATCGCGGCCAAAATTGACCCGCCCCGCACCATCCTGTGCAACTGTCCTGCTGGCATCTGTTTGCCGATCATGGCGGTTTTTAGGGCCGCGACGGGCGGGGTTTCAACCTTTTGCGTCCAGAATCTCAAAGGCGGTTTCGATCTTGGCCTTGCCCCCCACCGTGGCCGCCACCGAGCAGTACTTGTTGACCGACAGGTCGATGGCCTGGGCCACGGCTTTTTCGGTCAGATGCGGGCCCCGCAATCGATAGGTCACGCGGATGGTATGGTAGGCCCAGGGCGGTCTCGGGTCCCGCTCGCCATCCACGACCACCTCGAAGGCGTCGAGAGCGTAACGCTTTTTTTCCATGATTTGCACCACATCATAGCCCGAGCATGCCGCCAGGGCCACCAGCAGCATCTCGCTGGGCCGCACACCGGTCGCCGGATCGTCCCCCGAAAGCACGATGCTGTGGCCGTTGGAATCGGTTCCCACAAACTGGCGCGCCCCAACCCAAGTGACGTTAACGGTGGGCATCAGTCTCCTCCTGGCGCGGGTGGAAAAACGGTTTCAGGGCTTGCTGGTAGCGGCGCATCACCAGATTGCGCGCAAATGTCGGCCGGGAAAGATAGTCTAGGGCGCCTTCCAGGTACCGGGCCACCGTGCGGTCAAAAAGAAGATCCTTTTCTTGCGCAGCGATGAAGGTCCGCTCCAAACGCTTTTCAAAGACCACCCGATCACCGACGCGGCGCCGGACCTCACCCAGCTCCAGATGGGCGGACCCGCCGGCCAGCACCGCCTCGATCACCGGAACGGTCACCCGAAAGACGGCGTTCACCTGCCAGCGGTCGCCGGCCAAAGGACGGCTGGCGTCGATGACTTCCAGACAGGCGCCGTTTTCCAGCGCCAGCGTTTGGACCACTTGCGGGCTCGCGTTTTGGATGGAAGGTTGCGACATGGGCGCCAACGTTCTCCTGTCTTGAACATTTCGTTCAGGGAATCAACATCTTATAATGAATTTTGCTCGATTGGTAAAGCAAAACTCGAACACGGCGGTTGGCGATTCAGGGCTTGATCCTGAACCCATTTTGTTTCAAGCTGCAGACCGTTGATGGTTCTGGCTTGCCTAACCCCGCAGATCCGCGCCAACCCACGCTGTGTGTGGAGCGACGGCGGCCCTTGCGCGCAGGTTTTTTCCCCGGGACCCGCCCTGAACCGCGGAAAGGAGAACGGATGGTATTGCGCGGATACCTGCTGATCATTGCCGCGGCCCTGCTCTGGGGCAACATCGGTCCTTTTTCGCGGCTGGCCTTCAGCCAGGGGGTGGCGCCCATGGAAGTGGCCTTCTGGCGGGCGGTGCTGGCCTGGCTGCTGTTCGGAACCCACGCCCTGCTGCGCCGCGAATTGCGCATCCGACGTCGCGACAGCGCGCACCTGGCGATTTTCGCCCTCATGGGAGTATCGGTTTTCTATGGCAGCTACCAGGTCGCCGTCAACCGAGGCGGGGCTGCCCTGGCCGCGGTCCTGCTCTACACCGGTCCGGCCTGGGTGGCCGTCCTGGCGCGCATGGTATTCAAGGAGGCCATGACACCGGTCAAACTCTTGGCCTTGGGGCTGACCCTGACCGGGGTGCTGGGGGTTTCGGCCGGATCGAGCGATCAGGTTCTGGAGGGCGGTCTGGATCTGATGGCCATCGGCGCCGGCCTGCTGTCGGGTTTTTGCTACTCGCTGTACTACATCTACGGCAAGTACTTCTCAGGACGCTACAGCTCTCCGAACCTCTTTCTCTACATGCTGCCCATCGGCGCCCTGAGCCTCTTTCCCCTGGTGGATTTCGGACCCAAGACGCCCACCGCCTGGCTCTCCCTGGTGGCCCTGGCCTTTTTTTGCACCTACGGGGCTTATTATTGCTACTACCTGGGCCTCAAATACCTGGAAGCCTCCCGGGCGGCCATCACCGCCACCCTGGAGCCGGTGGTGGCCGCCGTGGTGGCCTATCTCTGGTGGGGGGAATACTTCACGGCCCTCGGTTATGCCGGCAGCGCCCTGATCCTTGCGGCTGTGGTTCTGGTGGTCTGGGACGGAACCCGGAGGCGTTACAATTCTTCATAGATCCGACGCACCGTCTCCGTACCGTGAAGGCGCTCCAGACGGCGGATGGTGAAGTGGGCTTTGGCGATGTCTTGAAAATGATCGATGAAGAGGGTGTTGATCAGCGCCCCCCCGAAGGCGCCGACCAAAGGCACCGCCTGGGCTGCCGCCTTTTCGGAAACCACGATGGAAAAGCGGGCGCCAATCTGGTTAACGAGGCGTACAAGGGCCGGAGCGCCTTTGTCCGAAATGGTCTTCTGGGCCAGATGGGCCGCAGCGTCGGAAACCGTTTTGGCCATGGCCGTGCGAACCGTAAAGTAGCCGGTTTCAGCCGCCTCGTTGCGTCTTGAGAGGCCTCCCAGGGCCAGTACCTGAATGCATTGAAGCCTTGTCGCAGGGGAGGACAGATCTTCGCCCTGGCTGCGGGCAATGTCGGCAATGGATCGGAGCATGATCGCCGTGGAAACGGGCAACTCTACGGCCAACGCAGCCAGGCCAAAGGCACCTCCGGCCGCTCCGCTGGTTACCGCTGCCAGCTTGTGCCACCAGTTGGAGGGCGGATCCGCCGTGACGCCTGGCTTCATGGTCCACAAAGCAAACCTCAGGGCGGCCTCGATGGTCTGGCGCGCGGTCTCTTTGACCGCCGCATGCCATTTATCGGGCAGCAGGGCCAAGCCCTCCTCAATGGGCATGCCAACCATGTCGCTGATTTTGGCCGCCAGGCCGGGATGCTCCAGAACTTGCCGGGCCGTCCTGAGCGCTTCGATTTCAAGAGGTGTAAGGGGCATGGCGCAACGCCTTTTAAATCCCGCCGAGGCGCATCTTTTCGTTGTCGTGCCCAGAGCGCTGGGAAAATCGCTTCCAACTCAATGCGTTACGCCGCCAGATCAAGCCATCTGCCGCCGGTAAGCGGTTCCAGATCCGCCGGCCGAAGGGGGAAAACGGCAAACGGCGTGCCGGCGGCGGCCCAGATCACCGCGTAGCGCATCAGGTCCAGATCAATTAAGGTTTCCAATGGTTCGAGATGGCCGGCCGGTGGAATCCCGCCGATGGCATAGCCGACCCGTTCCTTGACAAAGGCGGCGTCGGCCTTGCCCAGTTTGAGACCCGTGGCCGCCTCGATCTTCTTGAGGCTGACGCGGTTGGCCCCCGATGCAATCACCAGGACCGGCCGATCCTGGTGATATTCGCGAAACACAAGAGATTTGGCAATCTGGCCCACCTCGCAACCGACGCTGTCGGCCGCCTCCTGAGCGGTACGGGTGGAACCTGGCAGTTCCTGAACACGGAAATCAAACCCCCTGTCGGAAAGATAGTTCTGTACCCGACAGGCGCTGTCGCTCAATCTTGCGGTATTCATCGCAGCACTCCTCGTTGACGGAAGATCTCTATCACCCGGATCCATTTATCACTTCCACGGCCTTCCCGCCAGGTGCCGGCGACTGGGGGTTTTCGCTCAGATCCCGTCTTTTTGAATTGATTGTCTTCAGGCGTTGTCTCAACAAATTCTAACAATCGGCTAACCTCAAGCTGACAGACCCACTCTATCTTTCGCTGGAAAAGAAAACGCCGCGGCAAAGCCTAGCGATCCGGCTTTGCTCTGCCTTCCATCCTTGGAACTGGAATGCAATGAGGCCCACAACCCTGTTTTTCATTATCCTGGCCCTTTCCGGGGCCGCCTATCAACTGGGACAGCGGCGCGCCTGGAACGTGGGCAAATCGCTCGGAGGACTGAAAAACCTCCACTCCCGACCAGCCTACTACGGCTTGCTGGCCGCGCTCTGGTGCGCCATTCCGGCTCTGATTGTCTTTGCCGCCTGGCAGGCTTTTGAAACCCGCATCATCACCGGGCTGGTGGTGGCGGCGCTTCCCGAATCCGTCCAATCCCTGCCGGAAAGCCGTCTCGGCCTGGTGGTCAACGACATCCGCAACCTGGTGGCCGGCAATATCGTCTCGGGACAAATTGATCCGGCCATGCGCCAGGCCGCCGACCGTTACCGAAGTTTGCAGGCCGCCAGCCACGCGGCCCTGGCCGTGATCGTCCTGTGCCTTGGTTGTGCCGGGGCCTATGCCGTGCGCCGGAACATCACCTTGACCCTCAAGGCCCGCAACCACGTCGAGCGGGTCATCACCTGGGGGCTTGTGCTCTGCTCCACCCTGGCCATCTTTACCACCATAGGGATCGTCCTGTCGGTGCTCTACGAATCGATCCGTTTTTTCAAAGCGGTGCCGGCAACCGAGTTTCTCTTCGGATTGAAATGGAGCCCTCAAATGGCCATCCGCGCCGATCAGGTGGGCTCCTCGGGCGCTTTCGGCGCCGTGCCGGTATTTGCCGGGACCGCCCTGATCTCGACCATCGCCATGCTGGTGGCCGTTCCCATCGGCCTGATGTCGGCCATCTACCTGTCCGAATACGCCGGCCGGCGCTTTCGGGCCGTGGCCAAACCCCTGATCGAAATCCTGGCCGGCATCCCCACTGTGGTTTACGGGTATTTCGCCGCCCTGACCGTGGCGCCGGTTATCCGCCGCACCGGATCACTGGCGGGCCTGGACGTCTCTTCCGAAAGCGCCCTGGCCGCCGGGTTGGTGATGGGGGTCATGATCATCCCATTCGTCTCTTCCCTGTCCGACGACGTCATCAACGCCGTACCCCAGGCATTGCGCGACGGGGCCTACGGTCTGGGCGCCACCAAGTCGGAAACCATCCGCCAGGTGGTGATTCCGGCGGCCCTGCCGGGGATCGTGGGCGGCGTCCTGCTGGCCGTCTCCCGGGCCATCGGCGAAACCATGATCGTGGTCATGGCTGCGGGCCTGGCAGCCAACCTGACGGTCAACCCCTTGCAGGCGGTGACCACCGTCACCGTGCAGATCGTCACCTTGCTGATCGGAGACCAGGAATTCGACAGCCCCAAGACCCTGGCCGCCTTTGCCCTGGGACTGCTGCTGTTTGTCGTCACCCTGATCCTCAATTTGATCGCCCTTCACGTGGTGCGCACATACCGGGAACAGTATGAATAAACACACCTCATCCCAAGCCGGGGCCATGGCCGTCGTGCGCCGAGGAATGGCCAAGCGCTATCGCGCCGAACGGCGCTTTAAGGCCATGGGGATCCTGGCCATCGGCGCCAGCCTCCTCTTTCTGGCCCTGCTGTTTGCCAGCATTGTGGGCAACGGCTACAGCGCATTCCAGCAGACGTACATCCAACTGGAAGTTTTTCTGGACCCGGAAGCCTTCGCCGACACATCCCTGGCCGCGGCCGACTATCCCGGCATGATCAAGCAGGCCCTGCGCCGGATGTTTCCCGACGTCTCCGGGCGCGGCGACCTGCGCCAGCTCTACGCCGTCGTCAGCTCCGGGGCCGGATTCGATCTGCACCAACGGGTCCTTCAAGGGCCCCAACTGGTCGGTCAGACCCTTCAGGTCTGGGTGCCGGCCGACGACGACGTCGATATGCTCGTCAAGGGCCATTTCCGTGGAGACGGCGCCCAGAGTGAAGGGCGCTTGAGCGAGTTGCAGCGTGGATGGATCGACCGGCTCAAGACTGAAAACAGGATCGAGAAGCGGTTCAACCGGACCTTTTTCACCGCCGGCGACTCCCGCGAGCCGGAACTGGCCGGGATCCGGGGGGCAGTGGCGGGATCGTTTTTCACCCTCGTGGTGACGCTGGTCCTGTCTTTTCCCATCGGCGTGGCCGCGGCCCTCTACCTGGAGGAGTTTGCGCCCCAAAACCGCTGGACCGACTTGATCGAGGTCAACATCAACAACCTGGCGGCGGTGCCATCCATCGTCTTCGGCCTGCTGGGTCTGGCGGTTTTTCTCAACTTTTTCGGTCTGCCGCGCTCGGCCCCCCTCGTGGGCGGCCTGGTGCTGACCCTGATGACCCTGCCCACCATCATCATCGCCAGCCGGGCCGCGCTCACGTCGGTGCCGCCGTCGATCCGGGAAGCGGCTCTGGGCATCGGCGCCTCCAAGATGCAGATGGTGCTGCACCATGTGCTGCCCTTGGCCCTGCCCGGCATGCTCACCGGCACCATCATCGGCATGGCCCGGGCCCTGGGCGAGACCGCCCCCTTGCTGATGATCGGGATGGTGGCGTTCATCGTCGATGTTCCCGGCAGATTAACCGATCCGTCCACCGTGCTGCCGGTCCAGATCTACCTGTGGGCCGACAGCCCGGAACGGGCCTTCGTGGAGCGCACCTCGGCGGCCATCATGATCCTGCTGGCCTTTCTGATCGTGATGAACGCCGCGGCGGTCTATTTGCGCAAGAAGTTCGAGAAACGGTGGTAATTCAACAACAGCAAAAGGAGAAACAAATGGTACGAAAGATGGTAGTGGGATTGTTCAGCCTGGCCCTGGTGGCCGCCTTCACGCCCCAGGCCGTTGCCCAGGCGGCGCGGGACTACATCAGCATTGTCGGCTCCTCGACGGTCTATCCGTTTGCCACGGTGGTGGCCGAGCAGTTCGGCAAGACGACCCCGTTCAAAACGCCCAAAATCGAATCCACCGGTTCCGGCGGCGGCTTCAAGCTGTTCGGCGCCGGCGTGGGTGTCGAGCATCCAGACATCACCAACGCCTCCCGGGCCATCAAGCGCTCGGAAAAGGAGATGTGCCAGAAGAACGGTGTCACCGAGATCATCGAGGTCAAGATCGGCTACGACGGCATCGTGCTGGCCAACTCCAAGAAGGCGGCGCTGATGAATGTGACCCGCAAGGACATCTTCCTGGCCCTGGCCAAGAACGTGCCGGATCCCGCCAACCCGGGCCAGCTCATCGCCAATCCTTACAAGACCTGGAAGGATGTCAATCCGGACTTGCCGGCCGTAGCCATCGAGGTGCTTGGCCCCCCGCCGACCTCGGGCACCCGGGACGCCTTTGCCGAACTGGCCATGGAAGGCGGTGCCAAATCTTTCGACTTTATCAAGGCCATGGAAAAAGCGGACAGCCGCCAGTACACGGCGGTTTGCCACACGGTGCGCGAAGACGGGGCCTACGTCGAGGCCGGTGAGAACGATAACCTCATCGTGCAGAAGCTCGACGCCAACCCCAATGCCCTCGGCGTTTTCGGGTTCAGCTTCCTCGACCAGAACGCTGACAAGATCCAGGGCTCCGTCATCGAAGGCGTCCCGCCGACCTTCGAGGCCATTGCCGATGGCCGCTACCCGGTTTCACGGCCCCTCTTCTTCTATGTTAAAAAAGCCCACATGGGCCAGATTCCCGGCATGGCGGAATACCTCAAGGAATTCACCAGCGAAAAAGCCTGGGGCACTGAAGGTTATCTCAGTGAAAAAGGCCTGATCCCCATGCCCGAGGCCGAGCGCCAAAAATACCGCGAGGCGGTGGAAAATTTGACGCCCATGCCGATGGACTGATCCTTCCTCGCCATCGCAAGGGTATCGGCGCACGGGCCTGGCAGGCCAGGCCCGTGCGCATTCTTTGAGCATCTTGACAGGTTTCGCATAAAATGATCGCTATTAAAAATATCAACCCCCCTCCCGCCACGCCGCATCCGCATTCCCGCCTGGGAAGCCGGGAGGATTTTCGCACGATCGGCGAAGCGGTAGTGGCCAACCCGAAGATTCGCTGCCGTCACGTCGACGTTTTCTACGGTCCCAAGCAGGCCATCTTCGATGTCTCCCTGGATATCGGCAACAAGGAGGTCATTGCCATGATCGGCCCTTCCGGCTGCGGCAAATCGACTTTCCTGCGCTGCCTGAACCGGATGAACGACACCATCGAAGGCTGCCGGGTCAGCGGCGACATCACCTTGGACGGCCAGAACATCTATGACGAAAAGCAGGATGTGGTACCGCTGCGCGCCCAGGTGGGGATCGTCTTCCAGAAGCCCAACCCTTTTCCCAAATCCATCTGGGACAACGTCGCCTACGGCCCCAAGATCCACGGATTGGCGGAAACCAAGTCCGAACTGGAAGGAATCGTCGAAACCTCTCTGCAAAAAGCCGGTCTCTGGGAAGAAGTCAAGGACCGCCTTCATCAGCCCGGAACTGGACTGTCCGGCGGTCAGCAACAGCGTCTGTGCATCGCCCGGACCATCGCGGTGAGCCCCGAGGTGATCCTGATGGACGAGCCCTGTTCGGCCCTCGACCCCATCGCCACGGCCAAGATCGAGGATCTCATCGACGAACTGCGCACCCAGTACTCCATCGCCATCGTGACCCACTCCATGCAGCAGGCCGCGCGGGTCTCCCAGCGGACCGCCTATTTCCACCTGGGGTATCTGATCGAGGTGGGCCAAACGCAACAGATCTTCACCACCCCTCGCCACCGCCTCACCGAAGACTATATCACCGGGCGCTTCGGTTGAAGCGGCAGGTCAATCGGCAACCCGCGCCAAAGGAGTCCCAATGGGCAAGCATCTGCAAAAGGAACTAGAAAAAATCAAAAAACAGATTTTATCCCTCGGCGCGATGGTCGAAGACCGGGTGCGCATGGCCGGCCAGGCCATCGAAAGAACCGATGCCCAACTGGCGGCGCGCATCGTGGAAACCGACTGGGAGATTGACGAGGTGGAAGTGGAAATCGAAGAAGATTGCCTCAAGATCCTTGCCTTGCATCAACCAGTGGCGGTAGACCTGCGCTTTCTCATCTCCGTGATCAAGATCAACAACGATCTGGAGCGGATCGCCGACGAGGCCATGAACATCGCCGAACGGGTCATTTCCATTGCCAAGCGTCAGGACCCTGGCTATCGCTTCGACTATGTGACCATGTTCACCAAAACGGAGCAGATGCTCAAACGCAGCCTCGACGCCCTTGTGAATCTGGACGTGGACCTGTCTTTCAAGATCGTGATGCTCGATGACGAGGTGGACGCCATGCACCGGCAGGCTTACCAGCGTACCTGCGACGAAATGGGCAGAAGGCCCGACGCGATCAAGTACCTGCTCAACTACTACCTGATTTCCCGGCACCTGGAGCGCATCGCCGACCATGCCACCAACATCGCCGAAGAAGTGATCTACCTCATCGAGGGGGAAATCGTGCGCCACGGTAAGTATTGAAGGGAGCGGGTTGTGGCAGGAAAGAGGGCCGGCA
Organism: uncultured Desulfobacteraceae bacterium; assembly: GCA_937982505.1. GTDB lineage: Bacteria > Desulfobacterota > Desulfobacteria > Desulfobacterales > UBA2174 > UBA2174. Next base: position 10,211 of record CALJLV010000020.1, read on the forward strand.
CCGAACCGTGATGAAGGCGGATCAGTGCCGGCGCTGCGGTATACCTCAAGGCTCCGGCTCGGCGGCGGGAGTAACCGCTTCCGTCGGGTCGCCAGGCGCGATCCCGCCTTCCGGGCGCGGCTTGCGACGCCGCCGGGGTCGCCGTCGCTTCTTTTTCGCCTTGGACGATGCGTCGGCGGTCTCGACGGTCGCCCCTGGTTGAACAGAGGACTCTGGCGACACGGCGGTTTCGACCGGAACAGCGATCTCGGGCGCCGGGACGGGCCCGTCCAGAAAATCATCTTCCGCAAAGGACGGCGGCACGTCATCAGCAGCAGAAGCCTCTGTGGCTGCACTGGGCGGCCGGAAGCCGAAAAAGGTGCCGGGAAAGTACCCGGAGGGACGTTTGGCCGCCGGTTTGGACCTTTCCCTTTCCTGGGGCGGCGAGACGCCGTCGACCTTACGGTCCACGCGGTCTTTGCGGTCCACGCGTTCTTTGCGGTCCATGCGTTCTTTACGTTCGCCGCGGCCACCGCGTTCGCCCCCCCTGGGATTGCGCCCCCCTTCCCGCTTGCCGGCCGAGCGCGACTCGATGCGCACCGGACCGGCCTTGTCCTCGACGTACCATTGCTCATCGAGCCAGACCACCGGCAGTTTGTGCCCCAGCATCTGTTCCACGGGTTCAAGGTGCAGTACATAGCGCTCGCAGGCCAGGGAAATGGCCTTGCCCGCCTTGCCGGCCCGGGCTGTCCGGCCGATGCGGTGGATATAATTTTCAGCATCCTGTGGCAGATCGTAGTTGATCACGTGGCTGATGTCCTCCACATGAATCCCCCGCGAGGCAACGTCGGTGGCCACCAGAATTTTGATCTTGCCGCTCTTGTAGCGGTCCATGAGTTGAAAGCGCTTGCGCTGGGGCAGATCGCCGGTGATCATCTCGGCCGGCAAGCCGTTGCCCTTGAGCTTCTTGGTGAGCCACTCGACCCCCACCTTGGTGTTCACAAAGATCAGGATGCGTTCCCATTCCTCGCGCTGCAGCAGGCCAAGCAGGAGGGGCAGCTTCTGGTCCTCGCCCACGTGGTAGAGTTCCTGGGCGATTCCCTCCACCGTGATGTCCTGGGGCGTCACCGAAATGAATTCGGGCAAGTTCATGTACTCATAGGTCAGTTCCAGAACCCGATAGGAAAGGGTGGCCGAAAAAAGCATCGACTGGCGCTTTTCATAGCTGGGCAGCTTTCGCAGGATAAAGCGCATGTCCTTGGTGAAGCCCAGATCAAAGAGCCTGTCGGCCTCGTCAATGACCACCATGCGGATCTTTTCGGTTTTAAAAATCCGCTGGCGGATGTAGTCGATGATCCGCCCCGGGGTACAGACCACGATGTCCACTCCGGCCTTGAGCGCCTCGGCCTGCCGATCGTATTCGACACCGCCCACCACCTGAACCACTGACAGATCCAGGTGACGGCCGATGTTGAGAGCCTCCTCGTAAATCTGCTGTGCCAGCTCTCGGGTGGGCGCCACGATCAGGGCGCGCGGTGATGGATCCTCGGACTTTGGATCGGCGACCAGGCGGTTGAATACCGTCACCAGAAAGGCGGCCGTCTTGCCGGTACCGGTCTGGGCCTGGCCGGCCACGTCCCGCCCCTTGAGGGAGATGGGGAGGGTTTCGGCCTGAATCGGTGTACAATTCACGAATCCGGCGTCCTCAAGGCCCTGAAGCAGGGAAGGATGCAGGTCAAAGCTGGAAAAACGGGTTTGCGTGAGAAATGTCGGTTCCTTGGCGCGTTCGATCTGGGCCTGTGACTCGACTTCTTCGGTCATGCTCGCTAATCCTAATGTAAGGGGTTCGCCGAGGCGGCGGAGGCGGTCCCGCACCGCGGCCGGATGCCACGGGGGACAAGCGCCGGCATTCCCTGTGAGCAGGACCCGGCACATTTGGTACGGGCCGCTGGTCCCCAATTCACCGGTGCCCGAAGCGCTGCGGTCTTGCACCGTCCAACAGGGATGCCTGATGATCACGATACGGCAGCCCTATAGCGGCGGTCAGCCCGTTCATCCAGGCCTCCGCATCGCACCGCAGGCTTCCCGCACCTGACTAAATCCGTTCGATTATACGTCTTTTGAATGAATTTGCAAGAGTTCGATGAGCCTGCCGGGCGAGGAGCAACCGGGCCGGAAGGAAGAATTTGGCCTCCGGATCTATCTAAAGCGGTGGCGCTTACAGGGTGTAAAATATTCACTCTTGGCGTGCCGCCTCTTTAAAAGCCCTATCAGTCAGAGCTCTGCGGATCGACCTCGTCATTGCGCAAATTTGACGCGATCCGATGTCGACGAAGGCCTCGGGCCGCACCGGGCCCGAAATCGTCTTAAAAAGGCCTACGATGCGTCCTCGACGGAATTACCGGTTTTGTCCCGCCCTGGCTGCGCCCCAAATACCAGCACCGTCCAGTTTTGGGCGCAATCCGCCCAAATCAGCTCCATCCCCAGTGCTTCATAGGAGCCCTGCAGCGCCCCGCGCTCCTCCGGGCGCAAGCCGGTGACCACGGCGCGTCCCTCCGCGTCCAAAAGACGCGCGAATTCGAGCCCCAGATGCAGCAGGGTCGGCAGGCGAAGGTTGGCCAGAATCAAATCGAAGGGTGCTTCCAAATCCTCGATCGCCGCGTCCAGAATCGTAAAACGATCCTCGACCCCGTTTTGTCTGGCGTTCTGTGCAGCTTCCCAAAGGGCTATCGGATCAACGTCGAGGCCCAGCGCCGAGTCCGCCCCCAGGAGCACCGCAGCAATGGCCAGAATCCCCGTGCCGGTGCCCATATCCAGTACCCGCGGAGAACGGTTCACCCAAGGCTTCTGGAAAAGACGATCGATGGCCTGGAGGGCCAATCGCGTAGTAGGATGGTCGCCGACGCCAAAAGCAGCTCCGGCCGAGAGACGCAAGCCGACCAGTCCCGCCTCCAAGTCTCTTCGAACCGGAGCGGTTTCCGGCACAAGGCAGATGCGCGGTGAAATGCGGCGCCCGTAACGATAGGAAACCTCTAGAAAAGTAGTGCCCAGCTGCTGTACATAAGCCACCGAGCCATCGGCCAGCAGCGACTTGATCGCTGCAGCCACCGCTCGCCTGTCCGCCCCCAGATCTTCACGGGCGGCGCGCACCAGATCGCCGAAAGTGAGTCGGCTGCTGGAGATCGCCAGGCGGGACATCAGAAGAGATTTGATGCGCGCATCTGGCATCCGCCGTCAGGCCTCAGCAACAGGGTCCACAGGCAAAAAATCACTCATCGTGCCAGGACGGCTTGTGCCCTTCGGCCTCCAGCAAGGCGCGATACCAGACGGCAAATTCATACATGGCGATGTAGCGGTCGTCGCCGTTGATCAGGCCCAACGCCATATCGAGCACCGCCTGGCCGTAGGAATTGGAGTATTTTTCGTTTTCCCGCGACCATAGGAACTCTCTGAAAAGCTGGATGGACGTCCGCCGGGTGGTGTCGCGGCGAATCTCGATGGGGTCTTTGGGCTCCATGAAAGGGTCCCATTTGTCATAGCCTCTGGCCATAATCTGCTTTTGGCGGCGGGGAGCCATGGAATCAAAAACGGCACGCTTTCGGGCTGCACGCTCCTCGGAGGTGAATTCATTCATGGGTGCCAGCCTCCCTGTCGCCTTCGGGCGCCGACTCCGTAATGCCCAGGTAAGCCGCATCATAGGTGGTCAGCAGCGCCATGGAAAGCGGGACCAGCAGATCCACCAGCTTAATATTGCGCGATCCCAGATCCCGCAGCAAGGTGGCTGAAATTTCCTGCAAGCGGGCATGGATGCGATCGAGATAAACCGTCGGATAGGGCTTTCCCGGCTCGAAGCCGCTCAACCCGCAGGTGTGGCCGCGGCCGTCGATGGCCGTGGGAATGCCGTAGAGACGGCAGGTCAGGGGTCGAAAAGAGTATAGGTCACAGCGCCCGTCATCGTTGAGCAGGGGGCAAGCAACCCGGACCTCGGCCAGATGATCCAGAACAGCGGCTTCCGGTGTTCCATCCGCCACGGCTCTGGCCGCGTCGCGCTTGATCCGGGCCAGCTGGCGGTCGGCCCGATTGGCCTTTTCCAGCACCGCGATCCGCTGCGCCTCCTCCAACCCTTCCAAAAAACAGCGGTTGAGGTAGGCCGCCTCCACCAGAGAAAGGTCAAACAGCGCATGGCAGCAATCCGAACATCCCAGATGGCAGCGCACCTCCCGGGAATGGGTTCTTTTGACCTGCTCGAAGGCCGCATCCGCCTTGGCCACCAGGGCTTCATATTGCTCAAAATAAGGGGTCCAATCGATGTCCATATCTTTTTACCTTTTCGGCAGCGGCGGCCCGAGCGCTGACCCGGGACGGTGTTTCACGTGAAACAAAACCGGGCAGGCAGGCCGAGGCGAGTTTACTTTCCGATACAAAACTGAGCGAATATGGCGTCCAGCACATCGCCGTCGATCCGCCGCCCTAGTGCGGCGTCCAGGCAGCTCATTGCCTCTTTCAGATCACAGACCGCCAGGCTCTCTCCCCCTTCGCTTTCCTCCAGCGCCAGCGCCCCCCGTTCCAGCGCCGTCAGGGTTTCTTGCATCAATCGGTATTGTCGCAGGTTCGGTACGATATCGCAGTCGACACCCGCTGCGTCGCCCACGGCCATTTGCTGAATGGCGGCTTCCAGTCCGCCCAGGTTCGCATCACGCAGCGCCGATACCTTGACAACTGGCCATTGCGGCCAATCGGTCGGTGCTTGAATGTCGTCCGCACCGTTGACCAGATCCATTTTGTTGAATACCAGAATCACGGGCCGCTGTCCGAGCAACCGCCGGATCTCTTCAGCCTCGGCATCCGCGCCCCGCTGAGCATCAAGGACAAAAAGAACCATATCGGAGGCTATCAGGCAGTCTATGCTGATCCTCCGGCTGGCGATGTCCAGCAGCGCCTGGCTGCCATCGATGCCGGCCGTATCGCATAGGACCAGCGGCAGGTCGCCGAGGCGCATCGGTACGTCCACCCGATCTCGTGTGGTACCTGGGAAGTCGGACACCAAAACCCGTTCACTGCACACCAGTCGATTAACCAGAGATGATTTTCCAACGTTCGGAGCCCCGACCAGCGCAACACGCACCCCTTCCACATATCCTCGCTGCTGCCGATAGCCGCACAACGCCTGTTTCAGGGTGGCAATCAGTTCGCTTCGCAGGATACGGGCGACCGCTTTCCCGTCTTGCCTGCAGTCGATTTCTTCTCCGAATTCGATCCCGGCCTCCAGTTCAGCCAGCAGTTGCCCCGCCTTCTGTCGCACTTCTTTGAGACGCTTTCCCATCCCTCCTTGGAGCCGCTTTCGCGCGAACTGCAGCGCCTTGGCGCTACGGGCATGAATCAGCTCCGCCACCGCTTCGGCCTGGGTAAGGTCGATTCGTCCATGGATCCAGGCGCGACGGGTGAACTCTCCAGGCTGTGCCAGTCGGGCGCCGCCGTCCAGCACGGCCTCGAGAATCGCCGACAGGCACTGTCCCCCGCCATGGCTGTTGATTTCAACCACATCCTCACCGGTGAAACTGTGCGGCCCGCGCATCACCCCCACCAGTACCTCGTCGAGGATTTCGCCGCCGGGGGCCGATCGGATCCATCCGTGGTAGAGCCGATGGGATTGCCCCGAAAAAAGCGTACCGCTCTCTTGGCACCCGTTACGACCGGGCCGAAACAGCTTAGCGGCAATGGATAGGGCATTGCGCCCGGACAGTTTTACGATACCGATCCCAGCGGCGCCTTTCCCGGTGGCGATGGCGGCGATCGTATCCTCTTGAAGCTCGGCGCTCATTTCGGCCCGCCTTTTAAACCGCGGCCTCAGGCCGCCATCAAGTTGCGGACCTTCAGCCGCCATGCCGCTTTCACGCGTATTTTTTATAGATGTAGTACTGCTGGCCGATGGAGACCACATTGTTGATCAACCAGTACAAGACCAGGCCGGATGAAAAATTGACGAAGATGACGGTAAAAATAATAGGCATAAAGGTCATCATCTTGGCCTGGGTGGGATCCCCCGGGGTGGGCGTCATCTTCTGCTGCAGGAACATGGTCGCCCCCATGACCAGGGTCAAGACGGGAATCCCATAGGGTGGCTCCATCAGGGGCACGCTGATGTTGAAGCTGAAGAGCCGGTCCGGGGCCGACAGGTCGTTGATCCAGGCAAAGAAGGGCGCATGGCGCAGTTCGATAGCCTCGTAGAGCATGCGGTAAAGCGCGAAAAACACGGGCAGCTGTACCAGCATCGGCAGGCATCCGCCCAATGGATTGATCTTGTAGACCCGGTAAAGATTCATCATTTCTTCATTCATCCGCTTTTTGTCATTTTTGTACTTTTCGCGGATTTCGGCCATGAGCGGCTGCATGCGGCGCATATCGTTCATGGACTTGTAGCTTTTGTTGCCCAGGGGCCAGAGCAGGATCTTGGTCAGCAGGGTCAGCAGGATGATAGCGATGCCGTAGTTGGGCAGGAACCCGTAGACCCAGTTCATGAACCACAGGCAGGGCTTGGCGATAAAATCGAACATCCCGAAATCGATCACCCTTTCCAGATCCAGCCCGTACTGCTTGAGAATATCCATGCGCTTGGGACCGAAAAAGAGCTGGTATTGGGCGCTGACGGTCTGTCCGGGGAGCAGTGGTTGCACCGGCCCCAGCAGTACGTTGCTCAGCATCCGCTGTTCGTCGTACGCCAACTCCATGACCCCCTCGGTTGTGCCAACCGGCGCAACGGCACTGAGAAAGTATCGGTTTTGCACGGCGATCCAGCCGATCTTTCCCGAAAGCCGGCCCTGTTCATCGATGTCGTCGATGTCGATTTGCTTCAATTTCCCGTCGATCAGCGCGCTCGGTCCGGTAAATCCGTAGCGGTCATCCTGTTCGGCCTGCCTCTGGCGGATGCCGCTGTATAGCCTGCCCGTAATCGGCTGCCCACTGCCGTTGGTGATCAACACATCCATTTGAATCAGATAGCTGTCAGGGGTGAAGGAATAGATCTTTTCGACCTGCAGCCCGCTGGGTCCCATGTGTCGCAACACCAGTTTCACGGGGCCCTGGTCGGCGTTGAGCTGTTGCGCCTCGGTGTCGGCCTTGAACCGGGCACTCTGGAAGGATTGGTCGGCTTCGCCTTTCATGCCAATCCAGGAGCTCCCCCCAGGCACCTCCGGGTCCAGCAACAGATAGGGCTTGGCGTCCTTGGTCACCTCTTGCCGATAGTCTTTGAGCTCGACGCGCTTGATACTGCCGCCGATTTCATCGATTTCAAGTCGATAAAAGCGATTTTCGACTTGAATGCGCCTGGCTGCGTTTTCAAGAGCGCCGGCCCGCTGGCTCGGCAAGGGCACCGCCGTCACAGGGCCGTCGGACGGATTACCGCTGGCGGCCGTCGGGGCCGTGACCGGCGCTGTCTGCGCGGAAATTGGGGCTTCTACGGCCGGGGCCTGGCCAGTCTGCCGAAGGCCTTCTCGATCCATGAAGAAGAGCTCCCAGACGAAAAACACCACGAATGAAAGCAGAATGGCCACAAAGATACGTGCATGTTCCATCAGATTCTTCGCTCCGAAATGACGACCCCCTCGCCTAGGAGGGTACAGGCCCTCAATCGCCATCTTGTTGACGTAAGAGGCTGGACGGGCGACAGTTGCGAAAGGGGGTGGCTAGGCGGCATTGCCGTCGCTTCAGGGCACCGGATCATACCCACCAGGGTGGAGCGGATGGCAACGCAACAGGCGCCGTAACGCCATCAGCCCACCTCGCCACAAGCCGTAACGGTCAACGGCCTGGTACGCGTATTGGCTGCAGGTGGGATAGAACCGACATGACGGCGGCAGCACTGGGGAAATCAGGTACTGGTACCCGCGTATCAGAATTTTGGCGATCCGCTCCTGCAAGACATCCACCCGACCTATTGGAGCAGCGGTTTGAACAACTGCGCCAAAGAAGCGCTCAAATCGTGATTTCCACGGCTGGCCGCCTGGCGCTTGGCGATCACATTCAGGTCCCAAACGCCGCCGATTCGGTGCTGCTGGTGCCGGAAAAACTCCCGGCAAACCCGTTTGATCCGGTTGCGGACCACCGCCCCCCCGACTTTTTTGGTGACGGTCATGCCGATGCGTGTGTGTTCCAACCGGCCTCGATCATAACAGAGAATGAACAGTTCGCTTTCCCGCCGCCGTCCTCTGCGGGAAAGATACACGAACCGCGACCGCTGCAACAGCCGATTCCGCCGCCGGAAAGTCAAACGCTTGGCCCCGGCTGCGTCCTGCGGTGCGCTGGAGACCAAGCGTTCCAACCCTTGAATGCACTTATACAGAGAGTCTTCGTCGCCCCTTGGCGCGACGCCGGCTGATGACTTTGCGTCCGGCCTTGGTGGACATGCGTGTGAGAAACCCATGGGTTCTAACCCGTCGCTTGCGATGCGGCTGATAGGTCCTTTTCATCGGTCGCCTTCCTTGGCGCTTCCAATTCCAGCTTGGATTCCGCCTTTAAGATTCTTCAATAGTTTTAAGCGCTTATGCTGTCATAAATTGATTATTTAAGCACGTCAATTGATCCTTGTCAAGAATCTTTTCCTTCCGCTTCAAGCTCGTCCCCGCTCCGTCGAGCGGGCTTGCTGACAATTTCAAACACATCGAACTGCTCAACATGGAACTGTGGATTCGGATAGATGACAATTTGCTTTTCCAGGCGCCGCTCGAGTGAAGTCAGCAGGTAGTTCTCTTCTCCATGCAGACGGTCAGCAATCTCGGGGTTGACCCGGAGCATGAGCCGCTCGCCCACCATGTCCTGGGCTTCGCGCAGAATTTCCCGATAGACATCGTAGCAGATGGATTTGCGAGAGATGAGATATCCCTCCCCTTCGCAGTAAAAACACGGTTCGCACAGGGTGTTGGTCAGGCTCTTGCGGATCCGCTTGCGCGTCATCTGAATCAGGCCAAGTTCTGAAATCGGCAGGATGTGCGTCTTGCTGCGATCCTTGTGCACTGCCTCCTTAAACGCGTTGAAGACCTTTTCCTGATGGCTTTTTTTCTCCATGTCGATGAAATCGATCACGATGATGCCACCGATATCCCGCAGGCGCACCTGGTAGGCGATTTCCTTGACGGCTTCCAGATTGGTCTTGAAAATGGTCTCCTCCAGATTGTGCTTGCCCACATAGCGGCCCGTGTTGACATCGATGGCGCACAGCGCTTCGGTCTGTTCGATGACAATGTAGCCACCGGACTTGAGCCATACCTTCTTCTTGAGAGCGCGGGAAATGTCCCCTTCCAGGTGGAAGGCGTCGAAAATCGGTTCGCTGCCTTCGTACAGCTCCACCGATTTCTTCAGTCCCGGCGCGCAGGTTTCCAGAAAACCGAGCACCTGCTCGTAACCACTGCGGGAATCGATCACGACCTTGTCGGCTTCCTGGGTCAGCAGGTCGCGCACGGCGCGCAGACTGACGTTGAGTTCCTTGTGCAGCAGGGCCGGTGACGGACTGTGGGCATGCTTTTTTTTGATGCTTTGCCACAATCGATCCAGAAACGCCATTTCCGAGGCCATCACCTCGGCCTGGATCCCCTCGGCGGCGGTACGCGCGATATAACCGCACTCGCTGCTGCGCAGTTCGGAGATAACCTGTTTCAAACGCACCCGTTCGCTTTCTTCTTCGATCTTGCGTGACACCCCGATGTGCTTCGAGTTAGGCATCATCACCAGAAACCGTCCCGGCAGCGAAACGTGGCAGGTGACGCGGGCCCCTTTTGTGCCGATGGGAGACTTGGCCACATGCACCAGTAGATCCTGCCCTTCGGTGAGCAGGTCTTCGATGCCCGGTCTGGGCGGCGAGTCGATCCAGGGCGTTTCTTCATCCCCTTCGGCCGCCCCCAGAATCTCTTCCCGCCGCCCTTCTCGATCCAATTCATCGTCGGCAAGGAGCACGTCCATCTCCTCCAAGGGCTCACCGAGCACGTCCCCCACATAAATGAAGGCGGCCTGATTGAGACCGATATCGATGAACGCAGCCTGCATTCCGGGCAGCACCCGCTGCACCCGGCCCTTGTAGATGTTTCCGGCAATGTCGGATTCATCCTGTCGATGGATGAACAGCTCGACAATGGTGCCGTCTTCCAAAAGGGCCACGCGTGTTTCATGCTCGGCCATGTTGACGATCAGTTTGCGAAACATGGCGATTTCTCCGGCGGTGCGGCCGCACCGCTTCCTGTTTTGACGATGCGCAGCGACCGGATGGCAGCGGCGTCGAACCCGAGGACGCTTGCCAATAGATCAGCAGGACGCACCGCGGGGCCGTCTGTGCATCGGATGGTCATGGCCAGACGCCCGTGGGCGTCGATGTCGATCCGCGATATGGCATGCTTCAGGTCGATGCGCTGGACGCGCCCCTTGGCACTGGTGCGCTCCCAGACCCACTGGCCGCTGGCCCTGAAAAGCGCCAGTCTGGCCGTGTCGAAGGGGGTTGACCCCGGATAGACGAGGTAGCTGCTCTCCGGCGGGGTGGCAACGCGGCCGCCGGCCGCAACCTGGATGACCTGCAGTCCCTGGGGTAATCGTCGGTTGACCCGCTCGACGACCCCCTCCAGATCCGTAGGTCCGGACAGAACCACCGTCATGCAGGCATCGAGACTTTCGATACCCACTGGCAAGGGGTCGTCGAAGGCGATTTTGGGCTTGGGATGAAAGCCTTCGGAAAAAAGGATCGGCAGCCCAGCGCAGCGCAAGGCGCGCTGAAACAGGTTGGCCGTTTCCAAGTGGCCGAAAAACCGGGCTTCGCCTCTTTTGACGTAGCGCATGAGAACCGTAAAGCCGCCGCCTTCCCGGGCCGGGTTGCCCGGCTGCGCGGCTGGAACCTCCTGATCCAGATGGACCACCGGCGCGAGGTGCTCGAAATCGCAGACCCCGCATCCCTGGCAGTCTCCCTGGCGGCAATCCCCGGTGGAACGGCCGGACAGGGCATTGCGGTACTCTTGCTGCAGATAGGCCTTAGAGACGCCGATATCCACGTGATCCCAGGGCAGCGGTTCATCCAGATCCCGGGTTCGTGCACAGAAAAAGCCCGGATCAATTCCGGAGGCTTCAATCGCCTCTTGCCACAGGTCGAAACGGAACTGATCGCTCCAACCGTCAAACCGGCATCCGGACCTGTAGGCCGCCACCAGCAAGGGGGCCAGTCGTCGATCCCCCCGGGCCCACAATCCCTCCAGGAAGCTGACCCTGGGGTCCTGCCATTTGAACTGGATCCCGGGTCGCGTCAAGCGGCGGCGCAGCTCTTCGATCTTGCGGCGCGCCTGGCGGGGATCGTCCTGAGCGGCCCATTGAAACGGCGTATGGGCCTTGGGAATGAAGGTGGCCACGCTCACATTAATCTGCCCCCTGCGCCCCCGGGTCGGCCGCATCCGTCCCAGGCGGTCGACCAGGTCGGCAATGGCGGCCACATCTTCGTCGCTTTCTGTCGGCAACCCGATCATGAAATAGAGTTTGATCGTCTGCCATCCCAGCTGGAAGGCGTCTTGAACGGTTTCCAGGACCTCCGCTTCACGGATGTTCTTGTTGATGACCTCGCGCAGCCGCTGACTGCCGGCTTCCACCGCAATGGTGAAGCCCGTCTTGCGCACCCGGCGGATCTGCTGCATCAACCCCGGGCCGAGGGTGCCGACCCGCAGCGAGGGGAGCGATACGGCCACGTGCTGGGGAGCGCAGTCGCTCATCAGGGTTTCGGCCAGGGCGTTGATGCGGCTGTAGTCCCCGGTGCTCAACGAGAGCAATGACAGCTCGTCGTACCCGGTTTGCCGCAAGGCGCGCCGGGCCGTTTCCAGAAGCCTTGCGGCCGAGCGTTCGCGCACCGGCCGGTAGATCATGCCGGCCTGGCAAAATCGGCAGCCGCGGGTGCAGCCGCGGGCGACTTCCAGCCTCAGCCGATCGTGAATCGGCCTGGCAAAGGGGACCACCGGCCGGTCTGGAAACGGGGCCTGGTCCAGATCGGCCACCACCGCCCGCCTGACCCGCCCGGAGCCGGCGACGGGGCGCAGGCGCTGAAATCCCCGGTCATCCAGGACCGCTTCGAAATGACCGGGAACATAGACTCCTTCAATCTGCGCCCACTGCACCAGAAGGGCCTTTCGATCCCCGCGGTCCCAGGCCAGCCACGCCTCGGCCATCTGCATGAGCGTCGCTTCACCGTCGCCCACCACCATGGCGTCGAAAAAGGGGGCCATGGGCTCCGGGTTGCAGGTGCATGGACCACCGGCGATGACCAGCGGATGACCGTCCTGCCGTTCGGCGGCGTAAAAAGGGATCTGCGCCCGTTCCAGCATGGCCAGCACATTGGTATAGTTCAGTTCGTAGAGCAGGGAAAACCCGACGATATCGAAGTCACCCAGGGGCAGGCGGTTTTCCAGGCTGGCCAGGGACTGACCCCGGGCGGCCAGGGCGGCATCCATGTCCGTGCCCGGTGCAAAGACCCGTTCGGCGGCGATGCGCGGGTCCTGGTTGAGGATATGATAGAGGATCTGAAGCCCGAAATGAGAGGTGCCGATCTCGTACAGATCCGGAAAGGCCAAGGCCACGCGCAGCTTGACCCGGCCCAGGTCCTTGCGCACCGAATTGATTTCCGTGCCCAGGTACCGGCTCGGCTGTTCCACCTGGCCGAGCAGGTCTTGAAGGCCAGCCATACTCATGGTAGGTCACTTTCGTTTCGCCAACCGGCCCACCTGAGCGGTCGGCGCGCTGCATCGACAATTTTTCCACCGGCGGCCAAGATCCTGGTGCCAATGACCTTCGGAAAGGGCCAAAATGCCAGATATCTTTTGGAGATACAAGCGAAAACCCAGACATCCGGTCGCGCCGCTGGCCGTTGTGCTGCTGTGGCTGGTCGCCGTCGGCCAGGCGGTGCCCGCCGCCGCCTATGATCGCGAAACACCCGTGGTCAAGGCCGTGCGGACCGTCAGCCCCGCCGTGGTCAACATCAGCAGCCAGTTGGCGGCAGAACCTCGCGAAAACCCTTTCTCAGGGATGGGCGGTCCGGATTTCGAATGGTTTTTCCGGGATTTTTTCGATCGGGGCTGGCAGCGACGTCGTCCGACCACGAGCCTCGGTTCCGGCGTGATCATCGACGGCCAGCGCGGATTCATCCTGACCAATGCCCACGTGGTGGCCCGGGCAGGCCAGATCACGGTGACGCTCATGGACGAGCGGCGCTTCGAGGCCCAGCTGGTGGGATCGGATCCGGACAGCGACCTGGCGGTCCTGCGGATTGCCACCGACAAGCCCCTGCCGGCGGTGGCCATGGGATGCTGCGACGATCTGATGATCGGTGAAACCGTCATCGCCATCGGCAATCCCTTTGGCTTCTCCCACACCGTAACCACCGGGGTGATCAGCGCCGTCAATCGCAGCTTCCGCGCCGATGATCGCGAGTACTACGACTTTCTGCAGATTGACGCCTCCATCAACCCAGGCAACAGCGGCGGCCCCCTGCTGAACATTAACGGCGAACTCATCGGCATCAACACCGCCATTTATGCCAATGCCCAGGGAATCGGATTCGCCATTCCCATCGACCGGGCCAAGCGCATCGTGGATGACCTGATCCGCTTCGGCGAGGTGATCCAGGCCTGGATCGGTCTGCGGGTCCAGCCCCTTGACGAGCGCCTGGCCGCCTATCTCAACCTGAACGCTTCCGAGGGCGTTCTGGTGCAAACAGTGGAGCCCGCAAGCCCGGCGGACAGGGCCGGGGTCAAGCCCGGCGACGTGCTCAAGTCCATTGACGGGCGGCCCATCGCCGATCCGGATGCCTACCGCCATGCCACCCGGGCCGCAGCCCCGGATCAACGCTTGAAGCTGGAACTGTGGCGCGACGGCCGGTTGATTGCCTCGACGCTCACCGCGGGCACATTTCCCGCCGAACGCGCCGCCGAGCTGGCAGAAACCCTGCTGGGCATCCAGGTGGAAGATCTGACCGCCGCCAACAGGCGACGCTTCGGCCTCAACCGCTCTTCGGGGGTGGTGATCACCCGGGTGAATCCAGACAGTTTTCTGGCGCGCATCGGTCTTGAGCCCGGTGATGTCGTGCGCCAGGTGGGCGACACGGTAGTGGAAAACCGCGACGTCTTTCACAAGGCCCTGGCCACCCAGCGCCTCAAGGATTCCCTGGTCCTGCTGATCCAGCGGGGCAACCGGGGATACTACGTCACGGTGGAATTGCCGTGACCGAGCCTTTCGGCGAGCCTCAGAGCACCCGCTCCAGGGGCCAGCAGAATACCTTGATCCCCTTGCCTCCCAGACGTTCCTGAAGCGCTTCGAGGCTTGACCAGAGAGATTCGAGACAGGGGTCGTCTTCCACGGCGGCCATCAGGGTATGGTTGTATCCGGGCCAGACGCTGTCGTCCATCTTGGGATCGGAACGCCGGCCCGTTCCCAGCACCCGCTGCCAGAGCGTATAGCCCGTCGTCTGGCATCTGTTAAGGGTGTCACGCACCATCTCGTCGTAGCCCGCATCATAGACGATCATAACCATTTTCATGGCGCCGTCCCCTTTCGAGTCTTTTCAAGATGCAAGGGGCCGGCGTCCCGAAATCCGGCCTGCTCCCCTTCAGCCCGGCGGCGCGCCTTGCGTCGTTCGAACAGATAGTAGGTCGTCGGTACCAGCACCAGGGTCACCAGCATGGAGACCGAAAGGCCCCCCAGCATGGTGATCCCCAGCGGATTCCAGGCCTCGGCACCCACCGTGTCCGAGACCGCCATGGGAACCATTGCGAAAAGAGTGGTCAGCGTGGTCATGAGCACCGGCCGCAGCCGATGGCTGCCCGCCTCCACCACGGCCTCGAAGAGCGGCCGGCCGCGTCTTTGCAGCAGATGGGTGTAGTCGAGAAGCACGATGGCGTTGTTGACCACGATGCCCATGAGCATGATCAGACCCATAAAGGGAATCATCCCCAGGCTGGTGCCGGTGACATAGAAGGCGTAGAGCACCCCGGTGAAGGCAAAGGGCACGGAAAACATGACGATCAACGGATCGCGCAGGTTGCCGAAAAGGGCGGCCATCACCATGTAGACCAGCGTGATGCCCAGAATCAGCAGAACCGTCAGGTCGGCGAAGGCTTCCTTTTGTTCCTCCAGGTCCCCGCCGTAGTGGACCCGGATGCCGGGGGGAATCTGGATGCCGTCCACCACCCGGCGCACGTCGGCGCTCACCGCCCCCAGGCTGCGGCCCGAGGTGTCGGCCTCCACCCGGAGGATCCGCTGGCGGTTCTTGCGCTCGATTTCGATGGGTCCCCGCCCTTCGACGATGCGCGCCACGGTCTGGAGACGCACCCGCCGCCCGTCCGGCGTGAGGATCGGCACCTCGGGCAGATTGGCCAGGCGGTCGCGGTCCATCTCTCGAAAACGGGTGAAAATATCGAAGCGGTCCCCGGCATCCTTGTACTCGCTGGCTTCGACCCCGTAGAAGTAGTTGCGCAGGGTGCCAGCGATCATGGCCACGTTCAGCCCGAGGCTGGCGGCCTTGGCGCGGTCGATCTGGACCCACACCTCAGGGCGCGGATCCTTCTGGGAAATGGTCGCGTCCACCAGGCCGGCTATGGTGCTCATCTCCCGGTGCAGCTGCCGGGCGAAGGCCTCGCTCTGCTTCAGGTCGTAGCCGAGCACCTCCAGGGAAATCGGTTTGCGCCCGCCCATGATGGCGCTGTCCAGGCCGCTTTCGGTGCTCACCCGGTATTTGGCCAGTCCGGGGATCGTTGCCACCTCGGCGCGCAGCCGTTCAGCCACCTGCTCGACGGTCTGGTCGCGCCGGTCGCGGTCCACCAGCTTGAAGCGTACCTCGCCCACGTTGGGCCCCTGTTCAAAGCCCAGGGCTACCGAGTAGCCCATCTCATCCTCGCCGGTCTTGGCGTAAGTGAACAGGATCCATTCCGCGGGCACGATCCGCGGCATGATGGCCAGCATCTGCATGGCTACCCGCTCGGTCTGCTCGATGCGCTGGCCTTCGTCTAGACGAAAGGAGACCGACACCTCGCCGGTGTCCACCCGGGGGAAAAAGGAGGTGGAGATAAACGGCACCAGGGAGAGCCCCGAGGCGAAGATCGCCACGGCCAGCACCCCCACGCTGCGGGTGTGCCCCAGGGCCCAGGCCAGAAGGCGCCCGTAGGCCCCTTCCAGAGCCTCGAAGCCCGCCTCGCTGCGGGCGTAAAACCGGCCCAGGACCCCCCCCCGGCTGCGCAGGGCCGCCGGTGTGGCGCTCACCCAGCGGCTGGCGAGCATCGGGGTGAGCATCAAGGCGGTGACCAGCGACGCCAGCAAGGTGATCACCACCACGAACCCGAGCTGCTTGAACATGATTCCCGCCAGTCCACTGAGAAACATCAACGGCACGAAGACCACCACCGTGGTCAGCGTCGAGGCGGTGATGGCCAGGGCCATTTCACCAGCCCCGTGCATGGCCGCCGCCCCTACGCGCGCCCCCTTTTCCACGTGCCGGATAATGTTTTCCAGCACCACGATGGCGTTGTCCACCACCATGCCCGAGGCGATGGCCAGCGCCATCAGGGAAACCACGTTGATCGTGTAGCCGAACAGGTTCAGAAAGATGAAGGCGATAACCAGCGAACAGGGAATGATGAGCACGATGATAAAGATGGTGCGCAACCGGCGCAGAAACACCCCCGTGACGGTCACGATGAAAAAGATCCCCCACAGCAGGGTGGTCCGCAGATTGGAGACCGAATCGATGATGTCCACCGAGGTGTCGATGGGGATGCGCACGGTAACGTCGGCGGGCAGCTGGGGCAAGATCTCGGCCAGGCGCGCCTTGACCGCCTCGATCACCTCCACCGTATTCTTGCCGGTCTGTTTCTGAAGCATCAAAAGGATCGAGGGCCGCCCGTTGCTGTGCACCCGTTCATCCATCGGCTTATAACTGTCTTCCACGGCGGCCACGTCCCCCAGGCGCACCGGGCGGGCCTCGTGGTAGCCCACCACCGTCCGGCGGATCTCCTCGATGGACTGAAAGCGCGCCGGCACCCGAACGAAGTATTTCTGGCTGCCGGTGTGGATATGGCCGGCGGGAACATTCATGTTTTCAGCGTCCAGGACCCGGTTGATCTGGGCCAGCGACAGATGGAACCCCTCGACCTTGCCCATGTCAAAATCAATGTTGATACGCCGGCGCAGCCCGCCGTTGAGGACCACGGCCCCCACCCCCGGAACGCGCTTGAGTTCGTCGGCGATCTGCTTGTCGACGATATGAAACAGCCGCGGCCAGCTGAGCTCTCCGGATACCGTGAGGAACAGCACCGGCGCCATGGCACTGGAAAACTTGAACAGCACGGGGCTCTCGGCGTCCTCGGGCAGATAGCGGCGGGAAAATTCGAGCTTGTCGCGAAGATCGTTGCCGGCCACATCCAGATCGGTGCCCCAGTCGAACTTGCAGCTGATCAGCGACAGGTTGTCCAAGCTCTTGGAGGTCAGCGTGTCGAGGTTGTTGACCGCGTTGACCGAGTCTTCGATCACCTCGGTCACCTCGGTTTCCACATCCGAGGCGCTGGCCCCTGGCCAGGCGGTGAGAATCGAGATGACCGGAGGCTCGATTTCCGGGTACATGTCGGTGGAGAGGCGCAGAGCGGAAAAGATCCCCAGCAGGCCCAGGGCCAGAAACAGCATGGCCGTGGCCACCGGCTGGCGCACGGAAAATTGGGGCAGGTTCATTCCGCTGGCCCCTCCGCTGGCGGCGCCGCGGCACTGGCGACGCGCACTCGATCCCCGTGGCGCAGACTCCCCTGGCCCTCCACCACCACAGGCGTGCCGGCCTCGATGCCCCGCAGGGCCACGAAACGGTCCTGGCGCCGCCAGGTCTCCACGTTGACCTGCACCGCCCGGTCGTCCTTCACGGTGAACAGGTAATCGCTGCCGGTGCCCGGCAGCCGCAGCAGGACGTCGCGGTCCACGGCCACCACCGCCTCCCGACCGAGCTCCAGCGTCACCCGGGCGTACATCCCGGGCTGCAGCAGACCTTCGGGGTTGTCCAGGTGCACTTCGATGTCGGCGCTGCGGGTGGCGGGACTCAGGGCTGTATTGACCAGCGCCACACTCCCGGCGAAAGGCCGCTGCGGATGCGCGTCGACGCGCACCGTCGCCGGCAGGCCGGGATGGATGGCGGGCAGATCCGCCTCGGTGACAAAGGCGATCACCTTAATCCGGGAAACGTCGGCCAGCCTCAGCAACGCATGATCGGTGCTCGAGAGGTTTCCGGGATCGGAGAAGCGTCCCGTCACCACGGCGCCCATGGGTGCTTTGATGCCATGGTCCGCCAGAGTCAATGACAACTGTTCAATCACCGCCCGGGCCTGTTCGGCCTGGGCCAGGGCGCCCCTGCGGGCCGAGGCGGCCGCTGCGGTCTCGGCCCGCAGATGATCGAGCTGTCGACGCGCTACGGCCTTTTCCTGATAGAGGGCCTCGAAGCGTTCGCGATCCTTTTCCAGGGCACCCAGGCTGGCACTGATACGCGCGGTGTTGGCCTCGGCGGCCGCCAGGGCGGAACGCGCCTCCTTGAGCCGAGATTGCACTGCGGCGTCGTCCAGGCGCACCAGGATCTCACCGTTCGCGACGATATCCCCTACCTGCACGTTCACCGCCTCAATGCGCTGCCCGGGAACTTTGGCGAAGACCATCACCTCTTGCCATGGGCGCACTTCGCCGGTGAGCTCCAGGCGCCGCGTCATTTCCATCTGCCGGGCCGGGGAAACCCGCACCGGATGCACCCGCTGGACGTCGGTCCGTTCCAGGGCACGGGTTTGCGATCGATACAGGTTGAAGCCGGCAAAGGCGAGAAACCCGACCGCCGCCAGAAGGGTGACGGCCATTCCCGTGCGTTTAGGCCGGACTGCCGCAGGGTTGCCGCTCATGACCCTTCCTTCCTGTCCGAAGTTGCGTCAGTAACACCCATGGCCCGCTCCAGTTCCGCTTCAGCCTTCAGTGCGTCGTAACGGGCAACATGAAAATTGGTGGCCGCCCGGCTGTGTGCCACCGTCGCGTCAAGCACCTCGGTGGAAGTCGCCACCTGCTGCTGATAACGCAGTCGATTGATACGCAGATTCTCTGCTGCCTGGACGAACGCTGCCTGCGCGGTCTGGACATTGGCCAGGGCGACGGTCAAAGATAGGCGGGCATTGTTGACCTCCAGCCGAATACTGTCGCGCACCCCCTGGGCTTTGGCGGCCAAGGCCTCGTACTCCCGCCGCAGTCCGGCCACCTCGGCCCGGGTTTTTCCCCATTCGAAAAAGGTCCATTCCCCCTGGAGGGCCACGGTGGTGTTGTGGCGATTACGAAACTCATTTCGGGTGGCCTGCCAGTTTTCCCCATCCTGCTCGTAACGCCCCACCAGGGCCAGGCGCGGGTAATAGGCGCTGGCCGCCAGCCGCGCACCCGCCTCCAGGCGGGCCAGGGAAAGGTCCAGATAGCGCAACTCGGGCCGCTGGGCCTCGGCCAGATCCAGAAGGACCGCCAGATCCGACGGGATGCCGGGCAGATCCTCGACGGAAACCACCACCGTGGGCCTTTGAAGATCGAAACCGATGACGGTGTTGAGCGCCGCCACGGCGATTTCAACCCCGGCCTCAGCCCGGGTCCGCTGCTGCACCGCTTCTGCCAGAGCCACCTGGCTCTGGAGCAGATCGTTGTAGGGAATCAGCCCCTGATCGTAAAATCCGGTGGCATCGTGCACGTGGGCTTGAAGGGTGTCCTGGGCGGACCGCGCCGTTTCCAGATACCGGCCGGCCATGAGCACGTCGAAAAAAGCAAACTTCGTCTGTTTGACCACGTCGGCCACCGCCTGTTGCTGCGCCACGTCTCCAAGAGCGACGCCCAACTGGGCCATCTTGACCCGCGTGATCAAGGCGAATCCGGTAAACAGGGGCTGGGTCAGACTCGCCTCCCAGTGAAAATTGTCTCGCGGTCCGGTGGCCGCCTGGATGCGTTCGCTGCCCGCCACCACGTAGTAGGGGGCCACCGCCGGATGGGGGGCTACCGTGGTTCGGGTAAAGTACATAAAGGGGGTCTCCTTCAGTCGGGCATAGCCGTAGGCGGCCGAGGCCTTGGGAAGAAGATCCGCCCGGCTGCTGCGCAGCGCCTCCACGGCCGCCAGGCTGCGGGCCTGCGCTTCACGAATCTGGCTGTTGTTGGTCCGGGCCAGGGAAACCGCCTGGAACAGGGTCAGCCTGTCAGCCGATTCACCCCCCCCGAAGGCACTGGACGCCTGAAAAACGTAAATCAGCATGGTCAACAGGAGGCGTTTCAATCCTCTGCCTGTGCGCATCGTCTCCCTCCCTGGCGTCACCAATCGAAACTGCAAGCCGGTTTTGGACCTGTCATCCTTTATAATGAACTTTAGTTCATATCACGAGAACCGAGCGGGCTGTCAATTCAAAAAGGGCGGTTGCCGTGGACAGCCCCGGGGGATCGATCTTGATGGCCCGAAGATAGGATGGTATGCTGCCGGCGTCGTTTCTGCCCCATCGGTTCAAAGGGGCTTTTAAGATCCCCACGGAAAGAATCCCCCATGCACCGCGCCAAGATTCTCCATCTGATCGCCAGCCAGACCCCCTGCGATCCTGTCTGTATCAAAGGCTGGGTGCGCACCCGCCGGGACAGCAGGAACTTTTCCTTTATCGAAATCAACGACGGGTCCTGTCTGGCCAACATCCAGGTGATCGCCGCTGAAACGCTGCACAATTACGATGAGATCCGCCGTTTGACCACCGGCTCGGCCGTTGCCGTCACCGGAAGCCTTGTGGCATCGACCGGCAAAGGCCAGCAGTGGGAGATCCGCGCGACTTCGGTAGAGATTCTCGGTCTGGCGTCGGAAAACTTTCCGCTGCAAAAAAAGCGCCATACGGACGAATACCTCCGGACCATCGCCCACCTGCGGCCTCGCACCAACAAATACGGGGCCGCCATGCGCCTACGCTCGGACATGGCCTGGGCCATTCACGCCTTTTTCCGGGAACGCGGGTTTTGCTACATCCACACGCCGATCATCACCGCTTCGGACTGCGAGGGGGCCGGGGAACTGTTTCGCGTCACCACCCTGAATCCCGCCTCTGACGCAGCGGATCCCAAAGCCGAAGAGGCCGGCAATTCCCGGGATTTTTTCGGCGCCGAGGCCAATCTGACCGTTTCCGGCCAGCTTTCCGCCGAGATGCTGGCCCTGGCCCTGGGAGATGTCTACACCTTCGGCCCCACCTTCCGCGCTGAAAACTCCAACACCCGGCGCCATGCGGCCGAGTTCTGGATGGTGGAGCCGGAAATGGCCTTTTGCGATCTGGCCGGCAACATGGATCTGGCCGAGTCGCTGATCCGGTCGCTGGTAAGCTTCGCCATGGAACAGTGCCGCCAGGACCTGGATCTGTTTGCCCGTTTCGTGGATCCGACCCTAATGACCCGCCTTGCCACCATCGCCGAAAACACCTTCGTGCGCGTCTCCTACGCCGAGGCCGTGAACCTGCTGTCACAAAGCGGACATCCCTTCGAGTTTCCCGTTTCCTACGGCTGCGATCTGCAAACCGAGCATGAGCGCTATTTGACTGAATCTTGCTTCCGAAAGCCGGTCATCGTTTACAATTACCCGAAGGAAATCAAACCCTTTTACATGCGTCTGAACGACGACGGGCAAACGGTGGCCGCCATGGACGTACTGGTGCCCGTAATCGGCGAGATCATCGGCGGCAGCCAGCGCGAAGAACGTCTCGAAGTGCTCGAAACGCGCATGCGGGACCAGGGGCTGGACCACGCGCGCTACTGGTGGTATCTCGATTCACGGCGTTTCGGTTCCGTCGCGCACAGCGGTTTCGGGATGGGATTTGAGCGGCTGCTGATGCTGGTGACCGGAATTTCCAACATTCGCGATGTGATCCCCTTTCCGCGCACCCCGGGAAGCATCGAATTCTAGACCGGCCGCGCGGGCTTCGATGAAGGACTTGACTTTCAAGCATCTTCTGGTAGCCTAGCACCATCATGATCACCGAACCGCAAACACCATCCGTTAACCACCGGTTGGACCGCGGGCGCCGGCCATCGGCCTCCGCCGGACACCAAAGGTTAGACTTGACATGCGAGGTTCCGGTGACATGACCGGAACGTCCCTGGTGCACGTGCATCTCACGTAAAAACGGCACCGTCGAGATGTTCCACCCCATGGAAAAGGCAGGCGTCGCTCTCTTTAGCTTAGCGGCACCTGCCTTTGTTTTTGCGCCAGCCATCCGGAGCCCCTGCCCGCCCCCCTGAACTGCGGCGGCGTTAGGCTCTGAGGCATCTCAGTTTGGCCAGATCCTCGGCGTAGCCGTAAAGGTGAAGCCCCTTGCTCTCCACGATCATCTCGCCGTCTGCCACGCCGATTTCCGACGCCATGTATTCCTTGAGGTTCTGGATTCCAGCCAGGTTGGCCGGCAACCCGCCCCACAAATCCCAGCTTCGAAAATAAACGAAAAAATGCAGGGCATCGTCCTGGATGCGGGTATCGATGGATCGAAGACAAGGCGGGTCCACAAGGGTCAGATCGGTGGGATCGGCCACCTGGAGCACCATCTGATTGTTGCGCGGCCCGTGGCGCCGATAGGTATCGATCACCCATTCGATCTGGTTGAGGTACAGCTCGGCCGCTTCTTGAAAAATGATCTTTCCGTCAACGGGACGCAGATCGACGATCTCCCGGTTGCCCTGATCCCACCAGCGCCGCTTTTCGGCCTTCACCACGGCCCGGGTCAGCCGCTCTCCGTAAGTGTAGGACTCTCCCGGAGCCTTTTGCCCGGTCATCAGGTATTCGATATACGACCGCTGGTACCCGGCTCCGCCATAGATGTAGGCTTCCTCCACCGGATTGGGAATGCCGCAGGCCGGCGGGATGTCCGGCAGCAGGGGCCGGGTGCCGGGAAAGCGCACATGACCCATGAAATAATCGTATTCGAGCCGTGTCTGACCGCTGTAGGACCCGCGATCGATGGTGAAGCGGCGCCCGCGATCCAGGATGTCGTGAACCGCCTGGAACCACAGATCGGGCAGATCCCGTGCTTCTATCTTATGGATGGCCAGTTTGCTGTGCATTCAAATATCCAGAGCCGATACCTCCAAGGCGTTTTCATAGATAAAGTCTCGCCGGGGTTCGACTTCCTCGCCCATCAGGACCGTGAACAGATCGTCGGCCTCGTGGGCGTCTTCAACGCTCACCTGCGGCAGGGTCCGGGTGGCCGGATTCATGGTGGTTTCCCAGAGCTGATCCGGATTCATCTCCCCGAGGCCCTTGTAGCGCTGCACGCCAAGGCCTTTCTTTCCTTCTTCGATAAGGTGGGCAAGAAGCTGAGCCTTGTTTGGGAAAACCATCCCTTCCTCGGGCCTGTCCTTCAGCGACAGACGGAAAGGCGGATTGTCCCGGGGAAAAATGAGCCGCCCCAGGATCAGCAGGTTCTGAAAATTTTTGGAAAAAACGAATCCCCGGCCCAGCTTCAAGGGTCTGAGCCACTCCTTGCCGCTGTCCCGGCGGGCCAGGACCGTCATTTCATGGATGCCCCGCTCTTCGTTCCAGGCCAGATCCGCCGTGGCATATCCACTGCGGTTCAAGGCCTCCTGGAGTTGTTCCATGCGCTCGCGGCTCATGAGAAAATCCTTGCCCTGGATGCCGAACTTGGCCAGCATCTCGGCCAGGCGGTCTTCCACCCCGCGGGTTTCGATCTGGCCGAGGGTCTGCATGTATTCGGCCAGTTGGCTGGCAAAACGATACAGGTCCTGACCTTCCAGAAAGGATGCATCGTCGCCGATCTGAAGCCGTCGATTCTCGCTGACCCGCTTGAGGATGAAATCGTCCAACTCCCTTTCGTTCTTCAAATAGGCGGTTTTTTTCCCCTGACCCACCTTGTAGAGTGGCGGCTGGGCGATGTAGAGGTACCCGCGTTCGATCACCTCGGGCATCTGACGGAAAAAGAAGGTCAGCAGCAGGGTCCGGATATGGCTACCGTCTACATCCGCGTCGGTCATGATGATGACCTTCTTGTAGCGGATGTTGTCGATGTTGTACTCTTCGGTGCCCACCCCGGTTCCCAGGGCGGTGATCATATTCTTGATCTCCTCGCTGCGCAGGATCTTGTCGAACCGGGCCTTTTCCACATTGAGAATCTTGCCGCGCAGCGGCAAAATGGCCTGAAAGCGCCGGTCGCGCCCCTGTTTGGCGCTCCCCCCGGCCGAGTCGCCCTCCACCAGGTACAGCTCACGCTCGGCCGGATCATTGCTCTGGCAGTCGGCCAGCTTTCCGGGCAGGGTCGAATCGATGAGGGCCCCTTGTTTGCGCGCCAGATCCCGGGCGCGACGGGCCGCGTCCCGGGCCCGCGCCGCATCCACCGCCTTGGCCAGAATCTTCTTGGCGGTGGCGGGGTTTTCCTCGAGAAAAATGTTCAGCTTCTCAAAGATCAGCGATTCCACCAGTCCCTTGACATCCGAATTGCCCAGCTTGGTTTTGGTCTGGCCCTCGAACTGGGGCGACTTGATGCGCACGCTGATGATGGCCGTGAGCCCTTCGCGGATGTCGTCGCCGCTGATCTTGGCCTGCATGGTCTTGGGCAGATTGCCTGTCGTCAGATATTGATTGATGCTGCGCGTGAGGCCCGCCTTGAACCCGATCAGGTGGAAGCCTCCCTCTACTGTGTTGATATTATTTGCAAAAGACAGTATTTTCTCGTTGTACGAGTCGTTGTATTGAATGGCCACCTCCACCTGGACATCCGTGCGCTGGCCCTCGATGATGATGGGCTCGTGCAGGGCGATGGTCCGCCGGTTCAGGTAGGCCACAAACTCGATGAGCCCTCCGTCATAGCGATAGGTTTCTTTGAGATCGGTGCGCTCGTCGGCGATGTGGATGGTCAAGCCCTTGTTGAGAAAGGCCAGTTCCCGCAAGCGCCGGCTCAGAATCTCGAAGCTGAAATTGTCGGTGGTGAAAATGCCGGTATCCGGAATGAACCGGATCCGCGTGCCGCGCCGATCCGTCTCCCCGGTCACCTTCAACTCGCTGCTCTTGACGCCTCTTTCGAAGGTCTGGTGATAGATTTTGCCTCTGGTATAGATTTCCACTTCGAAAAAAGTGCTCAGCGCGTTGACCACCGAGACCCCCACGCCGTGCAGTCCGCCGGAGACCTTATAGGTGTCGTTGTCGAACTTTCCACCGGCGTGCAGTTTGGTCAGCACCACCTCCACGGCCGGGATCTTTTCGGTCTTGTGGATATCCACCGGAATCCCGCGCCCGTTGTCCACCACGCTGACGCTGTTGTCCGCGTGAATGGTCACGTCGATGCGGTCGCAGTAGCCTGCCATGGCCTCGTCGATGCTGTTGTCCACAACCTCGTAGACCAGATGATGCAAACCGGCCACGTCCACATTGCCGATGTACATGGAAGGGCGCAGCCGCACGGGCTCGAGTCCTTCGAGAACGTCGATGCTGTCGGCATCGTAAATCGGTTCGATGGGTTCCATACGCTTATAGTCTCATGGGCATGATCACGCTCAGGTAGCCTTGGTCCGGCTCGGCGGTGATCAAACAGGGTTTTTCCTCGCTGACCATCGTCAGCACCACCTTTTCCTCTTCGATGGCATTGAGGGTGTCGATGAAAAACCGGGGATTGAAAGCCACTTCCATCTCTTCGCCGTCGTAACTGATCTCCATGTCCTCCTTGGATTCGCCAATGTCCGGATTGGTGGAACGGATCAGGAGATGATTCTGGCTGAAATTGAAGATGACGGCCCGGTAGCTTTCGCTGGCCAGGATCGACATGCGCTTCAGCATCATGAGAAAAGACTGACGATTCAGCATGATACGATAGCCTTGAAGGCTGTCGAGGATGTCTCCGTACTTGGGAAAGTCCCCTTCGAGAAGCCGGATCACGACGGTTTCACCAGCGCGGCGCAGGATGAAATGACTGTCCTTGAAGCCGATTTCCACGGTTCCCACCGCATCGAGGAAGCGGCCCACCTCCACCAGTCCCTTCTTTGGAATCAAAAAGGATTCCTCCATGGGGATATGAATTCCGGCAGGCATGGGATAGTCGGTCTTGCTCAGCCGGCTGCCGTCGGTGGAAACCATTCGCAGGCGCTGGGGATCCGTGCCGTCGGCCACCTTTTCCACATACACCCCGATTACATGGGCACGCTTGTCGTCACTGGCACTGATCATGGTCATCCGATCGATCATGACCCCCAGGGCCTTGGCCTGCACTTCGAAGAACGCCACATCGTCGATGACGGGAATTTCGGGAAAATCCTCGGTATTCATTCCCACCAGATGATATTCGACCTTGTCGCTGCGAATTTCGATCCATCCGTTTTCATCGGCCCTGACGAAAAGTTCGGCACTGGGAAACTCTTTGACGATCTCATAGAATTTGCGCGCATTGATGGCCACTTTGCCATCTTCTTCAACCTTGGCCGGATAACTGCCTTCGAAGCCGGTCTCCAGGTCCGTGGCCGCGATGCGGACGAGATCATCTGCGGCGGTCAGCATCACGTTGGTGGTAATGGCCAGGTTGCTGCGCCGCCCGGTGATTCCCTGAACCTTGGCCAGTACGTCGACAATGGTGTTTTTTTCAATCGTTAGGCGCATGGCTTCCCCCTCTACCCAAAAAGATAAAAACAGATGGAGAGAATGGGCTGTGGATAAGTCGAAGAAAAATATAAGTTCATAAAAAAATTGAGTTTTTTTAATATTTATCTGTCAATAAAATTTTGACAAGGCCGACGATGGTACCTCGCCTATCCACAACGGACCGTTTTCTTCCTCACAACCGGCATTGTTTTCAACAGTGTTTCAGAACCTTGTTCAAATGACCATGGATCTCTTTAAATTCAAGCAGTTTGTCTATTTTTGGGGCTGTTTTTAGACCCAATCCAACCCCGCATGCGGGGCAGAACCTTGGCGGTCCAGAGGTCGTCCAGCCGAAGGCGCAGAAATTCAAAATACAGGCCATCGATCAGATCGATGGATCGCTGGCAGAGCGCCGCCTTTTCGATGACGGCTCCCTCAATGTCCTCGCCGCTTTCCACAGGCGCGGTTTGCGGCACCTTCAGGCCGCTCAACTGCAGGTCTTCCCCCTTGAGAGAAAAATGCCAGGTCTGGTCGCCCGATCGATAGGTGAGGTTGATCTCGGCCACTAAGGCGCCTTTTTTCAGCGCCAGGATTCCCTCTTCCATGCCGGCTTCGTCGCCGCGGATGGTCACGGTTTCAGTGGTCTGCTGGCGGTGGTTTTGCACCACCAGGCGATTGCCCAGTTCCAGGGCAGTCAGGTTCTCGTCGATGCGCCGCAGGTGGTCCGGTTCGGATTCGATGACGTACCACAGCCAAGTCAAGAATTCATTGCCCAGAAACCGGAATCGATCGTGGGCGACAGCCACATCGAGCATGGGTCACTCCGCAAAATGAGTCGGGGTCAGTTTTTCGAGCACGTCGCGTTGCGCGCTGGACAATCCGGCCCGCAGTTCGGCCAGGGTGTAGGGAAACAAACGGATCAGGGTCAGCTTGAAAGACCGGGTAAACAGGGTTTCCAGGGTGTCGTTGGCCGCTTTCTGGGTCGAAAAGCACCACAGTTCACTGGCGTCATGGTGCCAGACCACGTCGAAAACATTGGGTACGGCCGGAATGCGCAGGCTCAGCACGTTGAGTACATGCTCCTTGGCCATCTGCTTTTCGCTGCGCGACAGAAAATCGCGTCCGCTCTCCAGCTTGCGGCGGGCCAACTCCAGGTTCAGGTGTTTTTT
Source organism: uncultured Desulfobacteraceae bacterium (assembly GCA_937982505.1). Lineage (GTDB taxonomy): Bacteria > Desulfobacterota > Desulfobacteria > Desulfobacterales > UBA2174 > UBA2174. Next base: position 37,985 of record CALJLV010000020.1, read on the forward strand.
GACCACCTTGGGGGGGATCGATTTCTTATCGATCCTCAGGGCAAAGACAAACATGTCGCCGATGGCAAAGCTGCTGTCGTCGAACTGGGGCTGAAACGGATGGTCGATGCGGGTCCAGCCGAAACTTTTCTGTTCGGCCCCATTGTCGATGTCGTCGATACGGTGGGCCGTCAACCCCTCTCTGACCGCTTCCAGCACCGGCCCGGGAATTCGGCCTTCGACCCGGTAGCGAGTCAGTGCAGATGTCGGACTCAAAAACCCCATAAAGACGCCTTTCGTCTCGATTGCCGCCCCAAAAAGCGGCCAAAAACCGCTCCGATGCCAACAATTGCTTAGAAACATACCTATATATCTTTTTATGCCGGGCATCTCAAGGCAAAACTGGACGCCGTTGCGGGTACCAGAAAATGCCGCTATACAGGGCGGTCATTGCCGGCGGGAAATGGCCTGCCGGGTTTGCCCCGAGGCCCGAGGTCAAGACAACCGATGAAATTCATCGCCGATCTGCACATTCACTCCCGATTTTCACGGGCCACCTCCAGGAACCTGGATCTGGAAAACCTCTACATCTCCGCCCAGTGCAAGGGCATCCAGGTACTGGGGACCGGAGACGCCACCCATCCGGGGTGGTTCGATGAGATCCAGTCGCGCCTGGTGGAGGCCGAAGCGGGGTTTTATCGGCTCGATCCGAATCAGGCCAGCATCTGCGATCGATGGGTGCCCGAAAGCTGCCGGGGGGAGGTCCGCTTCGTCCTGACGGCTGAAATCAGCAATATCTACAAAAAAGACGGGCGTACCCGAAAGAACCACAATCTGGTCTTTCTGCCCGATCTGGAGACCGCACAACGCTTCAACCGGCGTCTGGAAAAAATCGGCAATATTCACAGTGACGGCAGACCGATTCTGGGCCTGGACGCGCGCGATCTGCTCGATATCGTGCTGAACCTGGATGCACGGGCCTTTCTAGTGCCGGCCCATATCTGGACACCCTGGTTCTCGATGCTCGGATCGCGCTCCGGATTCGACAGTCTCGAACAATGCTTCGGCGACCTGGCGCCGCACGTGTTTGCCGCCGAAACCGGGCTGTCTTCGGATCCGGAAATGAACCGGCGCGTTTCGGGGCTGGATCGGCTGGTTCTGATTTCCAATTCCGATGCCCATTCCACCGCCAAACTGGGGCGGGAAGCCAACTGCTTCGACACCGACTTTTCCTATGAAGGGATTCGTGAGGCGTTGGCCCATCCCGAAAATGGCGGTTTTTGCGGCACCCTGGAGTTTTATCCCGAGGAAGGAAAGTATCATCTTGACGGTCATCGCCAGTGTGCGGTGCGCCTGACTCCGGCCGAGACCCGCAAACTCGAGGGCATCTGTCCGGTCTGCCACCGGCCCCTGACCCTGGGGGTCCTGCACCGGGTCGAAAGCTTGGCCGACCGTTGCCAGGGGCAGCCCCGGCCCGGCCTTCCCTTTTCAAAGCTGGTCCCCCTGACGGATATTCTGGCCGAGGTGCTGCAGTGCGGCGCGGTCAGCAAGCGGGTGACCGAAGCCTATCGGCGCTGCCTGGAAAGCCTCGGCAGTGAATTGAGCATCCTGCAGGAGATTTCCCCGGACCGTATCTCCAGTCTGGATATTCCGCTTTTGGACGAGGCCATCCGGCGCGTGCGCCAGGGCCGTCTGGTGATCGACGGCGGTTTTGACGGTCAGTTCGGCACCCTTCACTTCTTTACTCCGGCCGAGCGGCGCCGCCTGCTGGGCCAGCAGAGCCTGTTTGTCCTGCCCGGATCGCCGGCCCCGGTTTCCGGCAGGGGCGGCCCGGTCCGGTCTGAACCGATTCAGACATCCTGGCGCGATCCGTCCCCGGCCGCGCCATCCGCGGCCAACAGTGCGGGGTCCCTCATGACCGATGCCCAGAAGGCCGCGGTGGAGGCGATGAAGGGACCGGTGATGGTGGTGGCCGGTCCGGGAACCGGAAAGACCTTCACCTTGACGCGGCGCATCGTTCGGCTCCTGGAAACCGGCCAGGCCAGCGCCGGGCAGATCCTGGCGGTCACTTTCACCCAGAAAGCCGCCGACCAGATGCAGCGGCGCATCGCCGACCTGATGGGAAAAGGCCGGGATCTGCCCCTGATCGGGACCCTGCACGGATGCTGTTACCGACTGCTCCAGCAGATCGATGGGGACCGTCCCATGACGGTCCTGGATGAAGACCATCGGCTGGAACTGATTCGCGATGCCATGACCCTGGCCGCGCAAGACGATCTTTCGGCGCCTTTTTCGGTCCCACAGATGCTGGGCTGGATCGAAGCCGTCAAACAGCGGATCCAGGAGCCGTCCAGCGGCGGACCTCCGGCCCACGATGTGCCGGCCCGGCGTTTCTACCTGCGCGTTTTTGAGATCTACCGCAACCTGATGGCGGTGCAGGGATTTCTGGATTTCGACGACCTGGTGGCCTGCATGGTTGTCCGTCTGGAGGCGGACGCCGAGCTGGCCGCGAGCCTGAAACGGCGCTTCGTGCATGTCCTGGTGGACGAATACCAGGATCTCAACCATGCCCAGTACCGGCTGGTCAGAGCCCTGACCGAACCTGGGTCGCATCTTTTTATCATCGGCGATCCGGATCAGTGCATCTACGGCTTTCGCGGATCGGATTGGCGCTACTTCGACCGCTTCAGCGACGATTACCCAGGTGCCAGCGTCATCCGCCTCCAGCACAGCTACCGGTCCCCCCAGTCAATTCTGGATGCCGCCGGCCAGGTGGTGGCCGGATGCCGGGACGGCCGCCGGCGCCTTCCGCTGAAGGCCACGGCACCCGGCAGACGACTGAACTTGATCCGGACCGAAAGTGAAAAAGCCGAAGCGGTGGCCATCGGCCGTATCATCGAGCAGATGGTGGGCGGCAGCGGTTTCGAGGCCTACGACTTCGGTAAGGTGGATTCTGCCGGGCGGGGTCAGGAGCGCAGTTTCGCCGATTTCGCCATCCTGTACCGGACCCATCGGCAGGGAGGGATGATCGCCGAGGTGCTGGAAGCGGCGGGCATCCCCTGCCGTCTGGCCAGCCGCAGAAGGATCTGGGATACGCCTCATGTGGCCGGATTGGTCTGCTGGCTGCGGCTTTGCATGGGACAGGGCAGCTTTTTCGATCTGGAACGGGCCATCGCCTGGATCGCGGCCGAAACCTCCGGCAGCGACTTGAAGCGCTTCAAGAAATGGTGCCATGCCAGGGGGTACGGGTTGGCCGAGGGAATGCGTCAGGCGGCACGGCTTCCGGTGCAAGGCCTGAACGCGGCGCGGCAGCATCGAATGATCGCCCTTTTCGCTGATCTGGAAAGGATCGGGGACGAAATCCGAGACCGACCCCTGGAAGCCCGCATCGATGCGCTGCTGGAAAAGACGCGACTCGGTGAAGCCTTTGACGCTTCACCGGCCGAAGCCGGGTTGGCCGCGCTGGCTGAATGGATCGACGCCTGCCGGGATGAAACCGACCTTTTGCTCCACTTGAGTTTGTCCGCCGATGCGGACCTGTATGATCCGCGGGGCGAACGGGTGGCCCTGATGACCCTGCACGCCGCCAAGGGGCTGGAATTTCCGGTGGTGTTTATCGCCGGGTGTGAAGACGGCCTGATTCCTCTGATCGGCGCCGAGGATCTCGACGAGGAAAGGCGACTGTTCTACGTGGGCCTGACCCGGGCCGGAGAACGTCTCTTTTTGCTGACCGCGGCCCGCCGCATGTGTTACGGCCGCTGCGAGAACAGAACGATGTCGCCTTTTATCGCCGACATCGACCCGGGTCTGCTGGAGATCGAAAGCGTCGCGGGCAGGCCGCTGCCCCTGCGCCGCCAGACCCAGATGAGTCTCTTCTGAAGTCATAATTGGCTTGACAGGCTTGCGGAAGAATCGTATTTAAACCGCCTTGTCAGGCGGGAATAACTCAGTGGTAGAGTGCGACCTTGCCAAGGTCGAAGTCGCGGGTTCAAATCCCGTTTCCCGCTCCATAAAGCCAAAAAAAGCCAACGGGAAGAAAGCCGTTGGCTTTTTTGGCTTTTGCCGTCGGTCCCCCGGGTTCCAAGAAGGACTGTACCCGCAGGGATGCCTGCGCTATAGATGGGGGCGCCCGGATTCCGGGAACGATCTTCAATCCAAGTCGAATCCCTTCCATGACCACGGATTCAGCCATCCTTGGGGTGGAGGCGATGATCGCCTGCCCCGAATGCGATCTGCTTCATCGCCGCCGGGCGCTTCCCGAAGGCGGCAGCGCCTGCTGCCGGCGCTGCGGGGCCAGGCTCTATACCCTTCGCCGCAACAGCCTGAACCGGAGCCTGGCGTTGACCCTCACCGGCGCCATCCTCTTTCTGATTTCCTTCAGCTTTCCCTTTCTGGCCATCAAGGCCGAAGGCCTGATGGAGGAGACGACCCTCCTCAGCGGGGTCAACACCCTCTACCTCCAAGGATGGCCAGCCCTGGCGGCTCTGGTGGGGTTCACCACCGTCATGGTACCCATTTTTCAACTCGCCAGCCTGCTCTATGTTCTGGTGCCGCTCAAGCTGGGGCGGCGGCCGCGATTTTTGGCCTCGGTTTTCCGCCTGGCCCGGACCCTTCATCCCTGGCAGATGCTGGAAGTCTTCCTGATCGGGATCCTGGTGGCCATGGTCAAGCTGACCAAGATGGCCACCATCGTTCCGGGGGTGGCGGTATTTGCCTTTGCCGCCCTGATCCTGGTCCTGGCCGCCATCGGCACGACGCTTGAGCCGCAACTGATCTGGGAGCGCCTGGAGGTCAAGCATTGACCGTCCACCTGTCCACCGCCGCGGCCGCCGGCCTGATCGGCTGTTCCGGCTGTCACTTGGTCTGCCGGGCGCCCCGGTCCGGGGACGGGGGCTACTGCCCGCGCTGCGGGGCCAGGCTTCACCGGCGCAAGCCCGATAGTCTGGCCCGAACCTGGGCGTTGACCCTGGCCGCGCTGATTGTATACGTTCCGGCCAACGTGCTGCCCGTGACCCTCACCGCATCCCTCGGCGTTTCCCAGGCCGATACGATCTTCAGCGGGGTGGTCTATTTCATGAAAACCGGCGCCTGGTTCGTGGCGCTGGTGATTTTCACCGCCAGTGTGGTGATTCCCCTGCTCAAACTGGTGGCCTTGACCTTCCTGCTGGTTTCCGTTCAGCGCCGGTTCCGGGGGCATCTGCTGGAGCGGGCCCGGCTTTACCGCATCACCGAAGCGGTGGGGCGCTGGTCCATGGTGGATGTTTTCGTGATCACCATCCTGGTGGCCCTGGTCAAGCTCGGCGTGGTGGCCCAGATGGAAGCCGGTCCCGGGGCGGTCTTTTTCGGCGCCGTGGTGGTGCTGACCATGCTGGCGGCAAGGAGTTTCGATCCGCGCCTGATCTGGGATGCGGCGGAGCGTGCCCATGAGTGAATCAAAGCTCGACCCGGCCCTTCTGGAGACCCTGCCCGAACCGAGACTCCAGGTGCGGCGGCGGTTTTCCATCGTCTGGGTGATCCCTCTGGTGGCGGCCCTCATTGGCCTCGGACTGATCTACAAGACGCTTTCCGAGCGCGGGCCGACCATCACCATCGTCTTCAAGACGGCCGAAGGGCTGGTGGCCGGCAAGACCAAGATCAAGTACAAGGATGTGGAAGTCGGCCGGGTGGAGAGCATCGTTTTGAGTTCAGACCTCTCCCGGGTGGTGGTGACGGCGGCCATGACCCGTGAGGCCGAGCCGTATCTGACCGAGGAAACCCGCTTCTGGGTGGTGCGCGCCCGCATTGCCGCCGGTGAAGTGTCCGGCCTGAGCACGCTTTTTTCAGGCGCCGTTATTGCACTGGAACCGGGCACCAAAGGCAAATCCCAGCGCAGCTTCTTCGGCCTCGACAGTCCGCCGGTGGTGACCGGGGATTTTCCCGGCCGGCATTTCAAGCTAAAGGCCGATCGGCTGGGATCGCTGGACGTGGGGGCCCCGGTCTACTATCGCCAGATCCGGGTGGGCCAGGTGGACAGCTACGACATCCAGCCGGACGGACAGGCGGTGATCGTGGGCATTTTCATCGATGCCCCCTACCACCGCTACGTGTCCAACAAGACCCGTTTCTGGAACGCCAGCGGACTGGACGTGCGCCTGGATACCGAAGGCATTCGGATCGATACCCCCTCGATGGTCAGTCTGCTCATCGGAGGCATCGCCTTTGACAATCCGGTGGGGATCGAACCAGGCGAGCCGGCCCAGGAAGGCCATGTCTTCGAGCTCTACGACGGCTTCGAATCCAGCCGTCAGCAAACCTTCAGCATCAAGGATCGGTACCTGCTTTACTTCGAGGACTCGGTTCGCGGCCTGGCGGCCGGGGCGCCGGTGGAGTTCAAGGGGATTCGCATCGGACAGGTCCTGGATCTGAGCCTCGAATTCGATCCCGAGGCGGTGTCGTTCCGCATCCCGGTGCTCATCGAGATCGAACCGGAGCGCTTCGTGACGGAGCAGACCGCCTGGACCCAGGACTACCGCCGCGCCATCATGAACCGCCTGGTGGCCAAGGGACTGCGGGCCCGCCTCAAGACCAGCAGCTTTCTGACCGGGCGCATGATGGTCGATCTGAGCGTCGATCCCAAGGCGCCGGCGGCCAGGATCGTTTGGGGCGATCCCTATCCCCAGCTGCCCACCACTGGCGGATCCCTGCAGGAGTTGACCGCTACGGTGATCGATGTGGTGGAACGGCTCGACCGCTTCCCGCTGGAGGAGATCGGTGTTCAGGTTCGGACCGTGCTCGGGGGGCTGAACGCCACCTTGGACAGCACCCGGCAAAAGATCGAGGGCTTGCCCGCCCAGGAAATCGGGGGCGAGTTGAAGGCGGCGGTCAAGGATCTGTCCGCCACCCTGGCCAGTACCCGTGGCGTCATGGAAAAGCTTCAGGGCCAGGTCACCGACGAAGCGCTCCACACCCTGGGCCAGGTCCGCCAGAGCCTGGCCTCGATGGAAAACGCCATGGGACAGGAGTCGACCCTCAACCACGAGGCCCACCGGGCCGCCCGGGAGCTGGCTGATGCGGCCCGGGCCATCCGCATCCTGGCCGATTACCTGGCGCGTCACCCCGAGGCCCTGCTCTACGGCAAGGATCCGGGAAAATAGCAGGGAGAATGGCGATGCAGAGGACCCTCCAGGTGATTTGCGGGTGCTGGGTGATGGCCTTGGCGCTGATTTGGCTCAATGGATGCACCCGTTCCGCGAGAATGGAGCATTTCTACACCCTGAGTCCCATGAGTGACGGATCATCCCTGTCTCAGGACGCCATTCCGGGCAGCGCGGCCCAAGGAACGATCGGGATCGGACCGGTGCGGCTTCCAGAGGCCATCGACCGGCCTCAGATGGTGATCCGCATCAGTCCCAACCGCCTGGATGTGTCCGAACATCACCGCTGGGCCGGCGCCCTGGATCGGGAGATCGCCCGGGTGGTGGCGGAAAATCTGGCCTTCCTGCTGGGAACGGTCCCGGTGGTCGTTTTTCCTTGGGCAGCCGCGGACACACCGAGCCTGCGTGTGGCCTTGGACATTCAGCGCTTCGATGGGAAGCCCGGAATGGAGGCACGGCTCAGCGTCACCTGGACCATATCCCAGGCGGGAGCGGCTCTGCACCGCCAGCAGTCCAGGCTGCGTCAACCCGTATTGCAGGAGTGCCACGAGGCGCTGGTGGCTGCTCAGAGCCGTCTGCTGGAGGATTTGAGCCGGCAGATCGCGGCGGTCATTTCGGGCCTGGGACCATCGCCGGCCACCCGACGACCCTAGGTCCCCTTTTCATCCTCTTTCCACACTGGATGGGCACCCATGTTCTTCTCCGTTCAAGACCGCCGTTCCCCCTTGATTTGGGCCCATCGCGGATGCAGCTCCCTGGCGCCCGAAAACACCCTCGCGGCGGCCCGCAAAGCCCATGAAGCCGGCGCCCATGGCTGGGAGCTGGACGTCCAGCTCACCGCCGACGGCCAGGTCATCGTCCAGCACGACCGCGGTCTGCTGCGCGTCACCGACGTGCGCACCCATCCGGTCTTTGCCGGCCGACAGCCTTACGTCACGGCCCGCTTTACCCTGGACGAACTTCAACAATTGTCCACCGGGGAGGCTTTCGCCCGCTACGACCGCCACGGCCAGATCGCCGCCGGCCGGGTGACGGCCGCGGAGCTGGACGCCTTGCGCCGCGAGCCGATGCCCAGCCTCAAGGAGGCCCTGGCCCTGACCCGGGATTTGGACATGGTGGTCAACGTGGAGCTGAAAAATCTCAGCGGGCTTCCCGGCGCCGACAACTTCGTGGAACGCACCGTGGCGGTTCTCGACGAAATGTCCATGCCCGCGCGGGTCTTGATTTCCTCTTTCAACTTCGAATACCTGCGTGAGATCCAACGCTCGCGCCCCCAATACGCCACTGCCGCCCTGGTGGCCCATCCCCACCCCGATCCGGTCGCCCTGATGCGCGATCTGGGCGCTTCGGCCTATCACCCCGGTCATGCCATGGTGGATGCCGATCTGGTGAGGCGGATCCGCCGGGCAGGCCTGCACGTCAATGTCTGGACGGTGAACAGCGCCGAGCGGATGCGGGAGCTGGCCGACTGGGGGGTAAGCGGCATCATCACCGACTTTCCCCAGCACTGGCGGGAGTGAAACGGTGCCGAAGATCGATCCGGCGGCCATCGAACAAAAACGGCTCTTCAAGGTCCTGTACCTCTTTGGAGGGGTCGGTATTTTCGTTCTGTTGGCCATCTCGCTAATCAATCACCTGCAGGAGTCGGATGCCTTTCTGCTGCTTACCCTGCCGGCGGCAGGTCTAACGCTGGCGGCCATGATCTACATGCGCATCTCGGGCAACACCCTCTTCACGGCCCACCTTTTCGGGGCCATGATGGTGGCCTTGAGCCTGGTGTTGCTGGTAAGCGGCGGGGTGTCGGGCAACGGGATCCTGTGGATCTACATCTTTCCGCCCTTTCTGTTTTTCATGGTCGGGTTACGCTGCGGCCTGTTTTACATGCTGCTGATCATGGCCCTGGTGATCGGTGTCTTTTACGTTCCCCATCTGCCGCTGGATCATTACCGTTACCCCTCCCAATACAAGGCGCGTTTTCTGCTTTCCCTCCTGGGCGTTTCGCTGATTTCGATCTTTTCGGAATACAGCCGCTACCGGACCCATTTGAACCTGACGCTCCTGGCGGCCAAGCTGGAGCGGCTGTCCCTGGAGGATGAGCTCACCGGGTTGGTCAATCGACGCGGGGGACTCACCCATCTGCATTCCATCCGCGACATCTCGCTGCGCACCGACCTGCCGTTTTCGCTCATTTTGGGGGACATCGATCATTTCAAGAAGGTCAACGATCGGTTCGGGCATGAGACCGGAGATCTGGTCTTGCGCCAGAGCGCCCAGTCCATGCGCGAGGCAATCCGAAGGCAGGATGTTCTGGTCCGCTGGGGAGGAGAGGAATTCTTGTGCATCCTGCCCAACACCGGCCTTTCGGGCGCCCTGCGGGTAGCGGAAAAACTGCGCAGCGCAATTGCCGCAAAGAGTATTGAAACCGGCGCCGGGTCCCTTTCGGTCACAGCCAGTTTCGGCGTGGCGCCTTTCGTGGCGCCCGAAGAGATCGATGTCACCCTGGCGCGTGCGGATAGGTTGCTGTATCTTGCCAAGGAAAGGGGGCGCAACCGCGTCCTCGGCCCCTCTTCAACCACTGCTTGCGACTGATAGGAAGACCGCCTTGAAGCCCGACCTGATCGAGCGCCTGAAGCGGTGGCTGGCGCCGCTGGGAGAGGATCTGCCCCCGCTGTACCTGGTGGGCGGCGCCCTGCGGGATCGGTTCATGGGCCGACCGGTCAAGGATATCGATCTGATGTGCGCCGCCCCCGAGCCCCTGGCCCGCCGCATGGCCGCGCATCACGGGGCCGCCCTGGTGTCTTTTCTCACCAAGGCCGAGGCCCCCTGCTTTCGGGTGGTTCGGCGCGAGGATGCCGGCGATGTCATCGATCTGGTCCCCCTGCGCGGTCCGGATCCCGAAGCCGATCTGATGCGTCGCGATTTCACCATCAACGCCATGGCCATGGCCGTCGGTCCCCGGGGCCGGCTGGGTGCGCTCCTCGATCCTCTCGGCGGGCGGCGGGATCTGGCGGGCCGGCGGATCCGGGCCGCTTCGGCGACGGCCTTCGCCGACGATCCGCTGCGGATTCTGCGGGCGGTGCGCTTTGCGGCCCAGCTCGATTTTGTCATGGATGAGGCGATGGACGCCCTCATGGCCCGCAGCGCGCCGGCCCTGGCCGGCGTGGCCGGCGAGCGCATCTGGACCGAATTGCGGGCGCTTTTGACGGCGCCCCAGGCAGTGTTGCATCTTGTCCGCCTGGACCGGGTCGGCGCCCTGACGGTGATTTTTCCCGAAATCGCCGCCATGAAGGGCTGCACCCAAAACACCCACCACCATCTGGACGTCTGGGAGCACAGCCTGGCGGCCCTGGCGGCCTGCGAGGCGATTCTGAGCGCGCCCGAATCGCATTTCGGTTCGAGTGCGCCTGCGGTTCGATCGGCTCTGGCTGGCGATCACCGGTTTTCCCTGCTCAAACTGGCCGTGCTGCTCCATGACAGCGGCAAACCGCTGCAAAGGAGAGTGGATCCGGCTTCCGGTCGGGTTTTCTTTCACGGCCACGACAGGCAAGGCGCCCGGCTGGTGAAAGCCGTGGGGGAGCGCTTGCGCCTTTCGGCGCGCGAGGCGGCCTTTGTGACCGCGCTGACCGCCCACCACATGCACATCCTGGCGCTGTCCGATCCCTCGGTGCGGCCGGCCACCGTGCTGCGCTGGTGCCGCCGGCTGGGGGATGCCTGCGTTGCGGCGCTGATTCTGAGCATGGCCGATGTCGCGGCCACGCGCGGTCCGGCCGCCGATCCGGCCTGGCGCCAGCGGCACCTCTCCTGGGCCGGGCGCACGGTCGAAGAATACCTGACCGTGTTCAAGCCGCGCCTCGAGGCCCCGCCCCTGGTGACGGGACGCGATCTCGTGGGTCTTGGCCTGGCGCCCGGGCCGGAACTTGGCCGGATTCTGGCCGTGATCCGCGACGCCCAGCAGACCGAAAAGATCCAGACCCGCGAGGCGGCCCTGGACATGGCGGCCGCACTCTGCGTGCGGGCGTCGGCGGCGGCGGGTTCCGCGGTTTCCAGAAAACCCGAACCGGCTTGACAGCCCTTTCCCAGGGTGCTGTTTATCTGAAACGAACATACCAGAGGAGGCGTCAATGCAAAAAGTGGCGATTGTCGGATGCGGGGCTTACATGGACAGCGGATACGGCTGCGCCGGGGAATGGCGCTGTTTGAAGGCGGCCGCCCTGGGCGAGGGGAAATTCGAGACCCCATCCCATGTGGTGGCTTTTGTCAGGTGCGAGTGTCCGGGACGCACCCTGGTGGCCAACACGGGGGTGGCCATCAAGATGTCGGAAATCAAGCCGGAGAAAATTTTCCTCAGTTCCTGCCTGGTCAACGCCAAGCCGGGGTGTCCGTACGGCACGGCCGAGGAGTTTGCCCAGATGCTCCGGGGAAAGTTCGGCGTTGAGGTGGTCCTGGGCACGCACGACTATCATTGAGCGCCAGGCCCGCGGCAAAGGTTTCAGGCCGAAGATGGGCCGCGGTGCGATGAAGTTCGCACCCAGGCAAACATCACCGCCGTTTGCAGCGCCGAGAGCAGGACAAAATAGCCGATCCAGGCCGGCACGCCCCACACCAGGGGACCGATGCGGTGCCAGGCCCACAGGTCCACGGAGGCCACGAAAATGCCCGCCAGCATCCAGCCGTAGGGATGGCGCGGCGCGCTGGGAAGGCCCAGCCGCCAGCCTTCCAGGGCCGCGTGCAGGAGAAGGTAAAGGGAGAAGGTGGCCAGCATGATCCACACCACCGGCAGAAAGGCCGGGCTGGGCAGCCATTGAAAGTGGAAGGCGACCAGCAGCCCCTCGCCGACGAGGATGGAGGCCAGGGCCGGAAGCGGGTGCCGCCGCTTGAGATAGAGCCCGAAAATCACTGTGGGGAAGAGCACCGCCAGGCCGGTGAACGTCTCAGTGGCGATCTGGAGGATCGTGTCCGGGGGGCGGTAGGCCAGGGCCAGGCCACAGAGGCTTAAAACGACCACGCAGAGCCTCCCGGTCAGGGCCCCGGCCGCGGCCCGGGGCCAGACGGGCGCCAGAATGTCCCGGGTGAAGATGGAACTGAGGGTCAGCAGCTGGCTGTCCATGGTGGACATGAGGGCGGCCAGGCCCGCCGCCATCACCAGCGCGGCCATGGCGTCGCCGGAAAACTGGGTGACCACCAGAGGCAGGATCCTGTCGGCCGCCTTGCCCTCCAGTCCGGGAAAGCTGAGCCGGCCGATAACGCCGATGGCCACCGGCATGAAAAAGACCACCGTGCATACCAGCGGATAGCAGAGCATGATCTGGGAGAGGGTGCGGCGCCGGCGGGCGGTGAAAAAGCGCTGGAACAGCTGGGGAAACATGGGATCGCAGAAGAACCACAGCAGCATGTAGCTGAACCAGACGGCCGGGGTGTAGCTGCCCTGCCCTCCCGGCCGGGCAAAGAGTTCCGGGTGCAGGGACAGCACCTGCTGATTGGCGGCCGCCAGTCCCCCGTGGTGGCGCACCACCAGGACCAGCGAGGCCAGCAGCAGGACAGCCATCAGCAGTCCCTGGAACAGATCGGTCCAGGCCACGGCGCGCATCCCGCCGCGAAGGGTGTAGGCCATGATGATGCCGGTGACCAGCAGGCACCCGTAAAAGTACGGCAGACCGATCAGGGCTTCCAGGGCGTAGCCGGCGGCCATGGGCTGCAGGGCCAGATATGGAAGGGTAAAGACAATCATCACCGCGGCAAAGAGGCCGCCCAGGGGCCGGCTGGCATATAGCCAGGCCACCAGTTCGGGAGGGGTCACCAGGCCGTGCTGGCGGCCGATTTCCCAGATGCGGCGTCCCAGGATCCAGAAGGTCAGGGCCATGAACCCGGTGCCAAAGCCCATGATGGGGAAAAAGGCGTATCCGTCCCGGTAGCCGGCGCCGCTGGTGCCGAAAACGGTGAAGGCCGAAAAATTGGTGGCCACCATGGTGCCCAGCAGCACCAGCGGCCCCAGGCGGCGGTCGGCCAAAAAGTAGGTTTCGGGAGACGACTTCCAGTGGGTTCGGGCCACCATGCCGATGATCAAGACCACCAGAAAGTAGCCGCCGAGAACGATGATTTTGGTTGCCATGGCCCGGTCTCCGCTGGCGTGGAGGGTCAATGAAAAAAGCCATCCCGCAAGGTCGGGATGGCCGGGGCCTGGCATAACCTGGGTCTGAAGCACTGGATATGTGTCTGCTTCGTTAGTCGATGGACCCGAGATTTGTCAAGACCCGGTTGACAAAGACAAAAGGTCTCGGTTACTGAGAATCGTTTTCAAAATAAGCCGGTTGCCGGGTGCTTGACCGGCGCTTGCAGAGCCGCTCAGGAAAAAACGATGGCCTCCATCCCGAAGAAGATATTGCTGGCGGTCGACGGATCGGTCCACAGCCGCGCCATGCTCGATTACGTGGGCCGCATCCAGGCGGCGCTGCCCGGCCTGACCTGCTGCCTCTTTCACGTCCAGAGCCGGTTGCCGCCCATGCTTGTGGAAGAGGCCGAGCACGATCCCCGGGCCAAGGCCCAGATCGACGGGCTCGCCCGGCGCAATGCGGATCAGGCCGCGCGGATCCTTGATCAGAGCCGCCAGGTGCTGATTCGCCACGGATTGGCTCCTGACGCCATCGAAACAGTGACCCAGTCGCGGGTGCTCGGCTTGGCGCGGGATGTCCTGGTGCGCGCCGAAACCGTCCTCTACGATGCCATCGTGGTGGGCCGTCGGGGTCTGAGCGGGGTCCAGAAGCTGTTGATGGGAAGCCTGACGGCCAAGCTTTGCCAGCATACCGAGATCGTGCCCGTTTGGGTGGTGGACGGAGACCGCCCCCAGGACGGATACCTTCTGGCGGTGGACGGATCCCAGAACGCCCTGCGGGCCGTGGACCACTTCGCCTTCATGCTGACCGGCAACGGCGCGGCCCGTGCGACGCTGCTGCATGTGGTGCCCCGTTTTGCCGAGCATTGCGATCTGGATGCCACTGCGGATTTCCACCCGGCGGCAAGCATCCTGACGCGTACGGATCTGCGGTGCCTGGAGCGTTTTGCCGAATCGGCCCGCACACGCCTGGGACAGGCCGGTTTTTCGTCCGACCGCATCGATTTTCGACAGATCCAGCGGACCGTTGGCATCGGTCGGGCGATTCTGGAAGTGGCGCGCCGCCAGGGGCTGGGCACCGTGGTTCTCGGCAGACGGGGCAGCGGGGGGGCCTTCTATTCGGGGCGGGTCTGCCGCCACGTGATGGAAAAGGGCTCGGGGCGCGCTTTCTGGCTGGTGCCCTGAAAAGGATTGGCCTCGGACGCCATGGGCGCCGGTGGTGTGGGTCTGTTTTGCAACCTGGCACGACAACCGTTTCACGGCACGCAAGTGCCCAACCCAACAACCAACAAGGAGGATGTGATGGACAAGTGGGAATGCCCGTGTGGCTACGTGTACGATCCGGCCGAAGGAGATCCGGACAACAACATCATGCCCGGGACCGCCTTTGAAGATTTGCCCGAAGACTGGGTCTGCCCCAAATGCGGGGCTGAAAAGCAGTACTTCGAAAAGCTCGATTGAGGTCCGGCCAGTGATGGCACCGCGCCGCGGCGATGGCTGCGGCGCGGATAGAAGTTGCCTCCCGCCCCAAAACCGTCTATAGAGAACCCCTCTGAGTATCGAT
>CALJLV010000021.1 GCA_937982505.1 uncultured Desulfobacteraceae bacterium
CAATCGCCAATCGCCAATCCCTAATCCGTATCCGTGCGCAGCACCGACAAAAAGGCCGACTGGGGGATTTCGACCTTGCCCACCATTTTCATCCGTTTCTTGCCCTTCTTCTGCTTTTCCAGAAGCTTGCGCTTGCGCGTGATGTCGCCGCCGTAGCACTTGGCGGTGACGTCCTTGCGAAAGGGGGACACGGTGGTGCGGGCGATGATGGTGCCGCCGATGGCGCCCTGGATGGCGATTTTGAACATCTGGCGCGGGATCTCCTCGCGCAGCCTCTCGCAGGCGTGGCGGGCCCGCTCCACGGCCCGCTCGCGGTGCACCAGCTGGCTCAGGGCGTCCACCCGCTCGCCGTTGATGAGGATGTCCACCTTGACCAGGTCGGTCTGGCGGTAGTCGATGATCTCGTAGTCGAAGGAGCCGTAGCCCTGGGTGATGGACTTGAGCCGGTCATAGAAATCGTAGATCACCTCGGCCAGGGGGATCTCGAAGATCATCTCCAGGCGGCTGCTGGTCAGGTACTGGTAGTTCTTGTTGATGCCCCGGCGATCGAGACACAGCTTCATGATGGCGCCCATGTAGCGGTCCGGGGTGATGATGGCGGCCCGGATGAAGGGCTCTCGGGTGGCGTCGATGAGGGTCGGGTCCGGATAGAGGGCCGGATTGTCGATCACCAGGGTCTCGCCGTTCTTCAGATCCACCTCGTAGCGCACCGAGGGGGCGGTGAGGATCAGAGAGAGGTCGTACTCGCGCTCCAGGCGTTCCTGGACCACCTCCAGGTGCAGCAGGCCGAGAAACCCGCAGCGGAACCCGAAGCCGAGGGCCACGCTGCTGTCCTTTTCGTAGATCAGGCTGGCGTCGTTAAGCTTGAGCTTTTCCAGGCCGACGGCCAGCTCCTCGTAGTCGTCCGAGGCCACCGGATAGATGGAGGAGAAGACCACCGGCTTGGCCTCCTTGAAGCCGGCATGGGGCCGGTCGCAGGGGCGCCGGTCGTGGGTGATGGTGTCCCCGCAGCGGGTGTCGCTCACCGTCTTGATCCCGGCGATGAGGTAGCCCACCTCCCCGGCGCTGAGCTCGGGCCGCGGCTTGCGCTCGATCTGAAAGACGCCCACCTCCTCCACCTTGTAGACGGCGTTGTTGGACATGAAGCGGACGATGTCCCCGGGCCTGATCCGGCCGTCGAAGACCCGGAAGTGCACCACCGTGCCCCGGAACGGGTCGTAGTGGGAATCGAAGATCAGGCAGCGCAGCGGCTCTTCCGGGTCTCCTTGCGGAGGCGGCAGTTTGTGGACCACCACCTCGAGGATGTCCTCGATCCCGATCCCTTCCTTGGCCGAGGCCAGAATGGCCGCCTGGGGATCCAGGCCCAGGTCGTCGGCGATCTGCTGGCGCACCCGGTCCACGTCGGCCGCCGGCAGATCGATCTTGTTGATCACCGGGATGATCTCCAGATCATGCTCCAGGGCCAGGTAGAGGTTGGCCAGGGTCTGGGCCTCGACCCCCTGGCTGGCGTCGATGAGCAGCAGGGCGCCCTCGCAGGATTTCAGGGCCCGGGAGACCTCGTAGGCGAAATCGACGTGGCCGGGGGTATCGATGAGATTGAGCCGGTAGGTCTGCCCGTCGGTTCCCTGGTAGGGCAGGCAGACCGTCTGGCTCTTGATGGTGATGCCCCGTTCGCGCTCGATGTCCATGCTGTCCAGGATCTGGTCCTTGAACTCGCGCGCGCTGATGATCCCGCTGCGCTGGATCAGCCGGTCGGACAGGGTCGACTTGCCGTGGTCGATGTGGGCGATGATGGAAAAATTGCGAATGTGCTTCATTTGGATACCACGGTGCAGGGGCGGCCGTTCTGGCGCTGCCGGCTGGGCCGATCCGGCAAAAAGCGGCCTGTAAAGGACGGTTGACAGAGATTGAGTTTCCCGGTATGGTTCCCTGTCATTTTATACGAGTTAAAAACAGAGACTTTTAACAGATCCGTTCGGACCGTGTCAAGAACATCATGCCCCTCTCATGCCGCCACAGGAGCCCCCGATTCCATGGCCGACCTGCCCCCCGAGGATAACGCCAACGGGCCTTGCAATGTCCTGATTGTCGATGACGAAGACGCCATTCGCGATTCCATGCGGGAGCTCGTGCGCCGGGCAGGGTATGGGGCCCATTCGGCCGGCAGCGCCGAAGAGGCCCTGGATCTGTTGCGCACTGCCCCCATGGACGTGGTGATCAGCGACATCCAGCTTCCCGGCATGGACGGATTGGCCCTGACCGACGAGATCCGCCGTCATCACGACAGCGAAGTGATCGTGATGACCGGGTACAGCGGCGACTACTCCTACGAGGATGCCGTCCACAAGGGGGCCAGCGATTTCGTCTTCAAACCGGTGCGCTTCGAAGAATTGCTGCTGCGGCTCAGGCGGGTCCTGCGCGAACGCAGCCTCAGGCGCGAACGCGACCGGATGGTGCAACGGCTCCAGGAACTGGCCATTACCGACGGGTTGACCCGCCTGTACAACTCGCGCCACTTCTACCACCTGCTGGAGGTGGAGGTGGGCCGCTGCCAGCGCTACCATCATTTGCTGGCCCTGCTGCTGATGGACATCGACCATTTCAAGGACTACAACGACAGCTACGGGCACCTGGAGGGAGACAAGGTCCTGGTCTGCTTCGGCCAGTTGATCAAATCCTGCCTGCGGCACATGGATGCCGCCTTTCGCTACGGCGGCGAGGAATTCACCGTGATCCTTCCCGAAACCAGCGGGTCGGAGGCCATGACGGTGGCCCACCGCATCAAGGACAGCGTCCAGGCCAAGCGTTTCCATCCCACCGCGGACCAGACCGTCCAGCTCACCATCAGCGTGGGGGTGACCCAGTACGTTCCCGGAGAGGACCGCTCGGCCTTCGTGCAGCGCGCCGACCAGGCCATGTATGTCTCCAAGCAGAGTGGCCGCAACCGGGTGACCCTGCTGCCCGCCGCCTGACCGCCGCCCCATGATGGCCTTCAGCTTTCTTGACAATCCCCGCGCCGACGATCTGGAGCGCCTCATCACCCTCTACCGTGAGGCCGAGTGGTGGGGGCCCGGCCCGGACGATCCGGACCTGGTGCGTCGGATCGTGGCCGGCAGCCACTGCGTGGTGGTGGCCCGTTCCGGGGCGACCATCGTAGGCATGGGCCGCGCCATCAGTGACCGGGCCAGCGATGCCTGGATCCAGGACGTGACGGTGGCCGCGGATTTCCGCCGCCGGGGGATCGCCAGCGAGATCGTGCGGCGCCTTGTGGCGCGGCTGGAAAGCGACGGCCTGGTCTGGATCGGTCTGGTGGCCGAGCGCCACACGGCTCCCCTCTACCGTCCCCTGGGGTTCCATGCCATGGCCGATGCCCTGCCCATGCGGCGTCTGCGAAAGTGAGCCGCGCTTCGGCGCCCCATCTGCTGACCCTATCGTGACGGCAAGCATTGCGATGACTCTCGAACCACTGACCTGCGACCATTACCCGCGTCTGAACCCCTTTTTCGCCCGCCAGCCCCACCGGCTCAGCGCCTACAGCCTGCCCTCCATCATCGCCTGGCAGACCTGCTACTTCCAGCCCCAGTTTCTCGTGGACGGCGACTGGCTGGTGGTGGCGGCCGAATTTTTCAAACATCGCGAAAAGCGCCATCTGCTCCTGCCCCTGTGTCCGGGGCGGGTGCCCGAGCCGGACCGGCTCTATGGGCTGGCCCGGCGGCTCGGCTTCGACACCTACTGGTTCGTTCCCCAGGATTACGTCGCCCATCAGGGGATGGCGGTTCTGGAGCGCTACTTCACGGTCGGCGAACAGGACGGATTCCACGACTACCTCTATCGGCGCCGCGACCTGGCCGAGCTGCCCGGGCGGCGCTTCCACAAGAAGCGCAATCTGATCAGCCAGTTCACCGAGGCCTATGTGCAGACCGGCCGCAGCCGACTGGAACCGATCCGGCCCGAAGATGTGCCCGACTGCATCGCCTTTCTGGATCGCTGGTGCCAGCAGCGCGACTGCGGGGTGGAGGACGAGGAGGACGACCTGAGCTGCGAGAAGCTGGCCGCCGTCAATGCCCTGGAAAACCTGGCCCGGGTGGAGGGAAGCGGCCTGCTGGTGCGCGTGGACGGTACGGTGAGCGCCATGGCCGTGGCCGGCCCCCTTACCGAGGAGATGGGGGTGCTGATGTTTGAAAAGGCTTTCGGCGATATCAAGGGCCTCTACCAGTACCTCGACCAGGCCTGCGCCCGCCTGCTTTTCGACGGCAAGACCCTGGTCAACAAGGAAAGCGACATGTCCCTGCCCGGTCTGGCCCAGGCCAAACGCTCCTACCACCCGGTGGAAATGGTCAAAAGCTTTGCCCTGACCCTCAAATAGCGGGCGTCAACCCTCGTAGGCCACTTTCAGATAGAGATCGCCGCGCAGCCCTTCGGCCGTCCAGCGGCCCAGGCCCTTGAGCCGCAGGCGGCTTCCGTCGGCCATCCCCGGCGGGACGGTGACCCGGATGAGCCGCTTGTGAAGCCCCCAGGGGACATTGACCAGCTTGGTGGTCCCCAGGCGGGCCTCGCGGGCCGTGACGGTGATGGTGCCGTACAGGTGGGGATCATCGGCCGCCCCGTCCGGGCGCACCACCTGAAGGCGATCGGTGTGCCTGCGGGTGATCACCGGATCCAGGCGCCGGGTGAGCCCCGTTCCGGGCAGGCGGCTGGAAAGCTTGCACAGGAGCACCCCGGCCAGAAACCCGCCGATATGGGCCCACCAGGCGATGCCCCCGGCCCCGCCGCCGCCCGCGGCACTGAGCACCTGGAGCACGAACCAGACGCCGATGAAGACGAAGGCCGGAATTTCGAAGAAGAGCGGAAAGAAAAGAATCGGCACCAGGGTGAGGATCCTGGCGCCGGGGTAGAGGAGAAAATAGGCGCCCATGACCCCCGCGATGGCGCCGCTGGCCCCCACGGTGGGGATGTTCGAATAGGGGTTGAACAGCAGGTGGGTCAGTCCCGAGGCCAGCCCGCAGGCCAGGTAGAAGACCAGGTAGCGCAGCGGTCCCAGGCGGTCCTCGACGTTGTCGCCGAAGATGTACAGGGACCACATGTTGCCCAGCAGATGCCAGAACCCTCCGTGCAGGAACATGAACGAGACCAGGGCCGCCGCCTGCTGGCCCAGGGAAAAATAGTCCGCCACCCGTTCCACCGTGTAGCGCGCCGGCACCAGGCCGTAGAAGTAGTTGAAGCGCGCGATTTCGCCGCCCTGGACCAGCTGGACCATGAAGACCGCCAGGTTGACGGCGATCAGGGCCTTGTTGACCACCGCCACGTGGTGGGCCGGCTGGGTGTCGCGGATGGGGATCATGGAATGCGGTGTTTCGCTGTGGGTTTCAGGTTTCAGTGTTCAGGTGTCAGATTCCGGTTCTAATGACCACTGACCATTGACCGGTTTACCCCTTCACCCCCACACGCGCATGCTCAGATCCACCGCCCTGGCCTGGTGGGTCAGGGCCCCGGCCGAAATCAAATCGACCCCGGAGTCGGCCAGGGCTCCGAGCTGTTCCAGGCTCACCCCGCCGGAGACTTCCACCAGGGCCCGGCCGGCGATATGGGCCGCAGCCGTGCGCACCTGTTCGAGGTTCATGTTGTCGAGCATGATGATGTCCACTCCGGCGGCCAGGGCCTCGTCCACCTGGGCCATGTCGCCCACCTCGACTTCGATCTTGATCAGGTGCGAGGCGTGCCGGCGCGCGCGCGCCACCGCCGGAGCGATGCCGCCGCAGGCGGCGATGTGGTTGTCCTTGATGAGGATGCCGTCGAAGAGGCCCATGCGGTGGTTGCCGGCACCTCCCACGCGCACGGCGTATTTTTCCAGAACCCGCCATCCCGGAGCGGTCTTGCGGGTGTCCACCAGGCGGGCCCGGCGCTGGCCGAGGACCTCCATCCAGCGGCGCACATGGGTGGCAATCCCCGAGAGGCGCTGGAGAAAGTTCAGGGCCGTGCGTTCACCGCGCAGCAGGGCGGCCAGCGGTCCCTCGAGGGCCATGACGGTGGCGCCGGCTGCCGCCCGGTCCCCGTCGGCAAAGAGCGGACGGCAGATCACGCCTCCATCGATGGCGCCAAAGACCCGGGCCGCCGTTTCCAGCCCGCACAGAATCAGGTCCTGCTTGGCCACGATGGCGGCCCGGCCGGCGGCCTCGGGGGGCAGCAAGGCCTCGGTGGTCAGATCCCCCGGTCCGATGTCCTCGTCCAGGGCCAGGTCGATGAGACGGTCGATGGAGTTCACTTCGGGCCTCCCCGGAAGGTGCGCGTGCGCCATAAAAGGGCGGAAGTGGCGAAAAGGACGCGTTGCGCAAGCTTGAGCGACGTTGTCAGGCCATCTCCCGGATCCGTTCCAGGGTGGTTTCGATCTTGTGCTGCTTGTCGCTCAGGGCGGCGTGCTTTTCACGCACCCCGGACACCACTTCGGGCGGCGCCTTGGCCAGAAAATCGTCGTTGTTGAGCTTTTTGGACATGCCGTCGAGCTCTTTGCCCAGCTTGGCCATCTCCTTTTCCAGGCGTTCGATCTCCTTGCCGAAGTCTATCACGCCCGCCAGCGAGACATACACCGCGGCCCCGTCCACGATGGCGGTGGCCGCGGCCCGCGGTTTGGGGCCCGGCTCGCCGATGGCCAGGCCGGCCAGGCGCGCCAGCTGGGAGATCAGGGCCCGCTGACCGTCGAGCAGATCGCGGGTGGCGGCCTCGGGGGCCTGAATCTGGACCGCCAGGGTCATGCCCGGCGGGATGTTCATCTCGCCGCGCACGTTGCGGATTCCGGTGATCACGCCCATCACCAGGTTCATGGCCGCCTCGGCCGGCGCGTCGGCCTCCACCCCCACGCCATCTTCCGTCCGGGGCCAGGCGGTGTTCAGGATCGACCCCTCGGTGCCGGGCAGCTTGTGCCAGATCTCCTCGGTGATGAACGGGATGAAGGGGTGCAGCAGGATCAGGCTGTCATGCAGCACGCGCCACAGGACCTGGCGGGCGGTCTGGCGGCGCCGGGGGGCCTCCTCGTTGTAGAGGTCCGCCTTGCTGGCTTCCAGGTACCAGTCGCAGAATTCGTGCCACAAGAAGTTGTAGACCGCGTTGGCCGCCTCGTTGAAGCGGTACTCGTCCAGGGCCCGGGTCACCTCGCCGGTGGTGCGCGCCAGACGTGAAAGGATCCAGCGCTCGGGCAGGCTCAGGGGACCGGTGATCCGTTCGGGGGCCTCGTCGAGGTGCATCAGGGAAAAGCGGGCCGCGTTCCACAGTTTGTTGATGAAGTTGCGGTAGCCCTCCACCCGCTTGAGGCTCATCTTGATGTCGCGGCCCTGGGCGGCGAAGGCGGCCAGGGTGAAGCGAAAGGCGTCGGTGCCGTACTGGTCGATGACGGTGAGCGGATCGATGACGTTGCCCTTGGACTTGCTCATCTTCTTGCCCTCCTCGTCGCGCACCAGGGCATGGACGTAAACGTCACGGAAGGGCACATCCTTCATGAAATGAAGGCCCATCATCATCATGCGGGCCACCCAGAAAAAGAGGATGTCAAAACCGGTCACCAAAGCGCTGGTGGGGTAAAAGGTCTGGAGCAGGTCGGTACGGCGGGGCCAGCCCATGGTGGAAAAAGGCCACAGGGCCGAGCTGAACCAGGTGTCGAGCACATCGGTATCCTGCTCCAGATGGCCGGCGCCGCATTGGGGGCATGCCTTGGGGGCTTCCATGGCCACCGTCAGCTCGCCGCAGCCGGGGCAGGTCCAGGCGGGAATCTGGTGCCCCCACCAGATCTGGCGCGAGATGCACCAGTCGCGGATGTTGTGCATCCAGTCGAAGTAGGTTTTGGCCCAGGCTTCGGGGATGATCCGCGTGCGGCCTTCCTCCACGGCCCGGATGGCCGGTTCGGCCAGCGGCTTGGCGCGCACGAACCACTGCAAAGAAAGGTTGGGTTCCACGGCCGTCTTGCAGCGATAGCAGTGGCCCACGCTGTGGCGCAGCGGTTCGGTCTTGACCAGCAGGCCCCGGGTTTCCAGCTCGCCGACGATCCGGCGGCGGCAGGCGAACCGGTCCTGGCCGGCGTAGGGGCCGGCTTCGGCGCCCATGAGCCCGTCGTCGCCGATCACCTTGATGGCCGGCAGGCCGTGTTTGCGGCCCAGTTCGAAGTCGTTGGGATCGTGGGCCGGGGTGACCTTGAGGCCGCCGGTGCCGAAGCCGCGGTCCACGTAGGTGTCGCGGATGATGGGGATCTCGCGCTCCATCAACGGCAGGATGACCGTTTCGGCCGGCAGATCGGCGTAGCGGTCGTCTTCCGGGTGGATCGCCACGGCCGTATCGCCCAGCATGGTTTCGGGCCGGGTGGTGGCCACCACGATCCCGTCCGCCCGCCCCGGGAAAGGATAGCGGATGTGGTAGAGCCGGCCCTCGACCTCCTCGTGCTCCACTTCCAGGTCGGCCAGGGCCGTCTGACAGCGCGGGCACCAGTTGATAATGTAGTGGCCGCGGTAGATCAGCCCGGCATCGTACAGGTCCACAAAGACTCGCCGAACGGCCTCGGAGAGCCCCTCGTCCATGGTGAAACGCTCGCGCTGCCAGTCGCAGGAGGCCCCCAGCCGCTTGAGCTGGTTGATGATGGCGCTGCCGTAGCGTTCGCGCCATTGCCAGACAGCCTGGATGAACGGCTCGCGGCCCAGGTCGTGCCGGTCGAGCCCCCTGGCGGCCAGGTCCCGCTCCACCACGTTCTGGGTGGCGATCCCGGCGTGATCCGTTCCGGGCATCCACAGCACGTTGTCGCCCTGAAGGCGGCGGTAGCGGCACAGGATGTCCTGCAGGGTGTTGTTCAGCGCGTGGCCCATGTGCAGCACCCCGGTGACGTTGGGCGGCGGGATGACGATGCTGTAGGCGGGCCGAGGGCTGTGATCCGCGGCGGCAAACGCCTGATTTTGCTCCCAGAACGCGTACCAGCGGTCTTCCACGTCCTTGGGTTCATACCCCTTGGCCAGCAACGATGGATCTTGATCTTGCATGCGCTTATGGCTCCTCGGTGGGTTGCTTCAAAAACGCGAAAATCGGGGATGATGGATCCATCCTCCCCGATCCGGTTTTTCGGGCAACCAGTTGGCGATCCGCACCGGGTTGTGCGAACCGCGGGCTTAGACGTCGGAATCGGCCTCCCCCGTGATCCGGGATCGCAGCCGCTCGATTTCGCGGTTCACCACCCGTTCGATCACTTCCACCAGGATGCCTTGGATCTTTTCGGCGTAAACGCGCTCCACCACCCGTTCCAGGGCCGCCTCGATCCGCTCGGCGGTCAGCACCGGCGCCGCATCCAAGGCATTGGGGCTCTCGGTTTCGAACAGGGCCGCTGACGGCGCCCCTGCGGATTCAGGCGGGGGGGGCTCGATCGGGGTGATTTCGATACCCAGAGAGTCGACGAAATCATCGGTTTCCAGGTCTTCGCCCGCCTCCTCGTCGAGCGTAAGGCCCGCATCCGGAAAATCCACGGGCATGGCTGCAACGGCGGGCGGGGTCTGGCGGGAAGGACTCTGGATCGGAGTGATCAACTCGATGACGGGCCCTTCGGGATCGAGATCCGGAGGCTGGATCCGCTGGGTCAGTTCGATGATCGGTCCCGCCGCTTCCGCCGCACTGTCATCTGTCCGCTTGGGCGTTTCAGTCATTGGCCGGCACTCCCCTGGTTGGGTCTCCAGACGGGTGAAACGATGTCCAACCGTCTAAATTTTTTGGGATTTATCATGGCGCTCGCCATGTGTCAAGCGCTTTGCGCATGACCCGTTTTCCCGTGTCAGGGCGAACCTTGGGGAGGCATCCGCAGTGGAGAAGATCCACGCAGTACGGTGACCTTCGGCCAGACAGGCCACAGATGCCCTGACGTTGACGGGGGTTTGCCGGCCCGCCTAGCGCAAAAAACGAATTGCTGCCCGGGCCGTGAAGCGTTACAGATGACCCAGCGGGCCACCGGGCCTTCCTGGTGGCGCGGGCTTCAAGATGCCACGGTATTCAAATGTGTTTCATGGAGTTGCCATGCGCCGCTTTCCCATCCCGGCTCCGGATCCCGGCGCCCGCAGGGTGTGCCTTTCGGTGGAGGACAGCCGTCACCTGCTGCAGGTGCTGCGCATGGGCGTGGGGGCGACGGTGCGCCTCTACGACGGCCAGGGGACGGAATACGACGGACGGGTTGAGGATGTGCAGGAGGGGGTGGTCCGGGTGGCGATCGCGGCCGCGTCCGCCAGCCAGGGCGAATCGCCGCTGAACCTGATCCTGCTGCAGGGGTTTTTGAAGGAAGGCAAGATGGATCTCCTGGTGCGCCAGACCACTGAACTGGGGATCACCCAGTTCGTGCCGGTTTTTGGCCGGCGCAGCGTGTCGCGCCCGGAAGGCCGTCGCCTCCAGGTGCGTATCCAGCGATGGGAGAAGATCGCCTCCGAGGCCCTCAAACAGTGCCGCCGGGGTCGAGTGCCGGCCATCGGTCCGCCCTGCATGCTGGCCGAGGCCCTCCGGATGACGGCTGCCTGCGATTTGAAGATCGCCTTCTGGGAAGAGGGCGGCCTGCCCTTGAAGCAGATCCTGGCCGCCGCGGCCCGGCCGCTCTTGTCGGCGGCGCTGCTGCTCGGGCCAGAAGGTGGTTTCGAGGCCGCCGAAATGGCCTCGGCCCAGGAGTCCGGATTTGTGCTGGCCAGCCTCGGACCGCGCATCCTGCGGGCCGAAACCGCCACCGTGGCGGCCTGCGCCCTGGTGCAGTACGGGGTCGGGGACCTTTCGGCCCCGGCCGCATTTAAGGCTTGACATCGAGGCCGGCTTTTTCTATGAATGCGCTCTCGTTTGGCTGCTTGCCTGCCGGTTCGCCGAGGTAGCTCAGTCGGTAGAGCAGGGGACTGAAAATCCCCGTGTCGGCGGTTCGATTCCGTCCCTCGGCACCAAATAAATCAAGGGGTTACGGGCTTTCCCGCGACCCCTTTGATTTTTTGGTGGACAGATTTTCAGGATTTGTTCAGGTTTTTCCAGCCGCCTTCGGTGCTATGCGGTCAATCTCGGGGTGGTCCCCGGCGATTTGTCCGCATCTATGGCTTCTTGTCGGGCCGGCTGGCTGCCTGGGATTGTAAGGGCCACATTTCCGGAAACGATCAGATTTGGAACCGTTGCCCTGGTGCCGGGCGCCAAGTCGCGCAGGCCGGCCGATCTCGATCAAGCCAAGGGCAGAGATCCATGGGCATGGTCGGGCTGATCCAGCCGCGGCCGTCGGTGGTGCTTGCCGATCAGGGCGTAGAGCCCGGATTCGTTGATGATGGTCTTGTTCGGGTTGCCAGGGATACTATCAGCAATCTTGATAGTATTTTTTGTCGTCGCCAAGGAAGCGGGCAAGAAAAACGGCCCGATACAAAACCGGACCGCTCTGGGTGGGGGTGGAGGGCTACCGCAAGGCAGCGATGTCCGCCGCCAGTTCATCGGCCATCAACAGGGCCTCGGATTCGGTAATCTCAGACCCCCGCGAGGTGATTCGAAAACAGGCGTCGGGGTCCTCGATCTCGGTCCACTTATCCATGGATCGGCCGTCCATGCGGAACAATCGGCCGCCCACACGCTCGATGGCGAAGGCCACGGCGTCGGCGTCTTTTTCGATGAATTTAAAATTTCGACTCAGTGACATGGCGGGTCCTTTCGTTGGCATTGAAGTCTATCCCGGCCGGATCCGGCGGTCAAGGCGGCTTGCTGATCGGGACTTGACTTCACCCCGCCTCCATGAAAGGCATTTACATGGATTCCGGGAAAAAGTGGCGGCGTACCCTGAGGCCCCGGCCTGGCGGGGGTAGAAGCAAGGGTGTTGCCCACCCAAGGGGCCAGGGCCCCCTTGGGTTTTTCTCGGCAAGACGTTCACATGGTTTCTTGACATCGGCGGCAACTGCCATCTGTTCTGTTTTTTGCAGGCAGAGATGAGGCTGTGGCTCGATTCATCCTTGCCGGACGCCCAGGCGGCCGCGGGGCCTGACGGCCCCATTCTCGATCGTCACGCCCATTTCAAATTGCGCGGGCTTCCAGCCCCCTTCGGCAAAAGGCCTTCAGCGCGCTACCGGCCGCCGTGGCGCTCTTCTCCGTCGCCGTTGCAAATAGCTGAGACAGCATCAGAGCGATGAGGCCGGCGGTCATCGACACGCTGGCATCCGCAAAAGTTCCATCGGCGATACCGTCCCGGATGCAGGCACCAAACGATTTCTGCACTGCGTCTCGCGCACCGGAGACCAGCTTTTCAAGGTCTTCACGGTCGGATTCCAGGTTGGGGGGAACACGCCGGAAAATCAGCGCCGCTTCAAAGGGGCGTTCCTTCGCGAACCGATGGTGGGCTTCAATCAGCGCATTCAGTCGAACGGCAGGCTTTGCGGATCCAGGCAATTCCCTTAGAATGTCCCGATAAAGATCATGGGCGGCCCGCACACACTGGGCGTAAATGCCTGACTTACCCTCAAAATAATAGTAAATGAGCGGCTCGGTAACCTCTGCGCCTTTTGCGATGGCAAGGGTGGTAATGCCGTCGTAGCCTTCTTGGGCGAACAACCGTGTCGCCGCGTCGACAAGCGTTGTGTATTTACCCTTCGTGGTCGGCATTAAAATCACCTCCATTTAATTTTTATTCATGTCTTATGACATATTTTTCAGCATGTTGAAAGCGATCTGATTGGATTTGTTGGATCAAAAGCCGTGATGGTGCGGCCAAAAGCCAAGGATCTTTTTGGGCAACCCCATGCTTCGCACCATCATTTCCGGCCCCTCCAGTTGCTGGCCCTCATCGTCATCGTCTTCGGCATCGTGGCCTTGATGTTTTCCGGATCCACCGTCGCGGGCCTTATCGTCCTGGCCTTCATTGCGGCCTGTCCCCTGATCATAGCGGCGGAGGCCTTCCGTTCCGTGAAGGTCGCCCTCGGGCCGGATTGCCAATCCCATCGGTCCAGAACCTGAAGCCTTCTTGGCCCTCCCTTTCGGCGGGATCCCGATTTGGCCTCCCGGTTTTGTCCCCATCCGACAATTCCCCGTGGTAGCCTTGCCACAAGCCCGAAGTCGTTGACACCATGGCAGGCTTTTGGTAGCTCTTAGGGTAAACTCAAAACAGGAGCGCTCTGATGTGAGACTGCCGACCGAACCCCACCTTCGCCCAGACCGGTGGGGTTTCGTGTTTAAACGGCCTCTTCGACGTTGGGGCAGGCATGGGCAGGTCGCGGTGTTCCCCGAAAATCCAAGGAGTCGCCTAAATGGCAAAAGGCAATAACAACGGCGCCAACCTCGGCTTCGAGGCCGAGTTGTGGAAGGCCGCCGACGCGCTGCGTTCCAACATGGACGCGGCCGAATACAAGCATGTGGTGCTCGGGCTGATCTTTCTCAAGTACATCTCCGATGCCTTCGAGGAGCACCACACCAGGCTGGATGCCGAACGCGACCAGGGAGCCGACCCGGAGGACCCGGACGAGTACCGGGCGGTCAACATTTTCTGGGTGCCGAAAGAAGCCCGCTGGTCCCACCTCAAGGCAAACGCCAAGCAGCCGACCATCGGCAAAACCATCGACGACGCCCTGCTGGCCATCGAG
>CALJLV010000022.1 GCA_937982505.1 uncultured Desulfobacteraceae bacterium
AACTTCGGATTGTCCTTGTGCTTGCGCAGGCGGGCGATGAGCTTGATCTCGATTTCCCTGGATTTCTTGTCCGGGTCCTTGGCATCGAGCAGCCCTTCGAGGACCTCGGCGTCCATTACCAGGGTGTCCAGATCGTCACGCACCGTTTCCAAATGCACGTTCTCATGCACCAGCTCGATGGTCTTGGCACCCAGGGCGTGCCAGAGCAGCTTGCCGTTGCCGCTCGGCGGCTTTACCGATTCATACACCTGGGTCAGCCACTTGTAGTCCTTTTCATATAGGCCGAGACAGGGGTCGGGAGACAGCGCCTCCCACAGACGGGAGAGCACCGAGTATTCCGCCGCGAATTTGTCCCGGGTCTCGTTATCCGGCAGGCAATCCTGCGCCGCGATCAGCCCCTCGTAGCCGCCAACGGTGCGGTCCACGCCAGGGAAGAACGCCAGGCATCTCGCCACCACGCCGGGCAGCTCCTTCTTGAGCTCGTCCAGATTGGTGATGACCTTCTGCACCGCCTTTTCATCGAAATCGAGGGCCGTGGCCACGTCATCGAAAATGCCCAGATAATCCACGATCAGGCCGTGGGTCTTGCCGGGGTAGACACGGTTGGTGCGGCAGATGGCCTGCAGCAGGTTGTGATCCTTCATCGGCTTGTCGAGGTACATCACCTGCAGAATGGGCGCATCAAAACCGGTCAGGAGCTTGGAGGTGACGATCAGGAACTTGAGCGGGTCAATCGGATCGCGGAAACGGTCGAGGAGTTTTTCCTCCTCGTCCTTGGCCAACTTCCATTCCGCGTACTGATCGGATTTGCCGCCCTGGGTGTGCATGACAATGGCGCTGGCTTCCGGCCCGACCAGTTCGTCCATGGCCTTCTTGTAGAGCACGCAGCATTCCCGGTCGAAGGTCACCACCTGGGCCTTGAAGCCGTTCGGCTCCACCTTCTCCTGGAAGTGCTTGACGATGTGCTGGCAGATGGCGTTCACCCGCACCGGGGCCTTGATCAGCACCGCCATCTTGGCGGCCCGCTTGGCCAGGTCGTCACGATCCAGCTCGCTCAGCTCATCGGTCATCTGGGAGTAGGCTTCGTCAATGGCGTCCTTGTTGATTTTCAGCTTCACGTCTACCGCCTCGAAATGCAGCGGCAGCGTGGCCTTGTCCCGGATCGAGTCCTGGAACGAGTAGCGGCTCATATAGCCCTGCTCATCCTCGTCCGCGCCGAAGGCCCAGAAGGTGTTGCGGTCCCGCTTGTTGATCGGCGTACCGGTCAGACCAAAGAGAAAGGCGTTAGGCAGCGCGTCGCGCATCTTGCGCCCCAAGTCGCCTTCCTGGGTACGGTGCGCCTCATCCACCATCACGATGATGTTCGAACGCTCGTTCAGGCGGCCGTCCGCCTCGCCGAACTTGTGAATGGTGGTGATGATGATCTTGCGCGTATCGGCCGCCAGCAGGCTTTGCAGTTCCTGCCTGGTGGCTGCGCCGATCATGTTCGGGATATCGGCGGCGTTGAAGGTGGCGGTGATCTGGGTGTCCAGGTCGATGCGGTCCACCACGATCATCACCGTGGGGTTGCCGAGCTTGCGATGCATCCGCAGCTTCTGCGCCGCGAATACCATCAGAAGCGACTTGCCTGAGCCCTGGAAATGCCAGATCAGGCCCTTCTTGGGGTAGCCCTTGACCACGCGGGCCACCATCAGGTTAGCGCCTTCGTACTGCTGATAGCGGCAGATGATCTTGATGCGCCGGTGTTTCTTGTCGGTGGCGAACAGGGTGAAGTTCTGCAGGATGTCCAGCACCACATGGGGGCGCAGCATGGAGCGGATGGAACGCTTCACATCCGCAAGCGTCCCCTCGGCCTTGTTCTCGCCTTCGTGCCACGGCCCCCAGATATCGATGGGCATGCGTACCGAGCCGTAGCGATAGCACTTGCCCTCGGTGGCAAAGGAGAGGACGTTGGGCACGAACATCTGTGGCACGCTCTGTTCGTAGCCGTTATGGATGTCGCTGGCCCCGTCCACCCAGGTCACCGCCGGGCGCACCGGCGTTTTGGCCTCGCCGACCACCAGCGGGATGCCGTTGACCAGCATGATGATGTCGAAGCGGCGGCCGCCTTCCTTGACCGGATAGACCCACTGGTTGGTAACCACGTAATCGTTGTTGCTGAGATTCTCAAAGTCGATCAGCCGTACCGGCGTGTGTTCGCCACGCTCGCCGAAGGGCATGGACTTCTCGCCCCGCAGCCATTCGGCGAACAGCTCGTTGGCCCGCACCAGACCTTCGCTCTGCACCGACAGCGGAATGGTCCGCAGGCGGTAGAGCACCTCGTCGGCCCGGTCGGGCTGGGCCTTGATTTCCGGATTCAGGCGGATGAGGGCATCGCGAACCATCGACTCCACCAGCACGTCGGAGTGCTGACGTGGCAGCTCCTCGGCGGCCACGAAGCGCCAACCTTTGATTTCGCCGCCGTAGCTCGCGAGCTCTTCGGCAACCATGTTCGAAGTCACGCCGCCGCAGAGCGTGTCGAGAACCATCTGTTCGACAGTATTTTCTTCATTAAACATGGGATACCTCTTCAGCTATCGTCGCTCCGACCAGGTTGTTTATCAGAGCAGCCAAGCATTTTTGTGCTTCGGCGACATGGTTCCTTTGAAGATGCTTTCTAAGCTCCAAATTATTGAGCACTTCAACAATCTGCTTCTGCTCCTCCATCGGAGGTAGTGGAACCAGCACCTTTTTCAAGTTTCCTGCGCTGATATTGGTTTGACTCACACCGGGAGTGGCATAGGCAAGAAGCCTTCTTTGGCCGAGACCTGAATTCAGATAATAATTGAGGAAGTCAGGAAGGATTTGGTCCTCATCCGCTCTCAGGCGAACCAGGTATGATGCGAATACATAATCCCCTTCAAGATCGAATATTCCGACCTTTCCGACCAAATCGGCACTGTTCGTTCTATTGAAAAGTATGTCGCCTTTGTGAACCTTGAATGAATTGAAATCTGAATCATCTAAGTCAACGTATTTCAAATCGTTGGCAATGATCCGACCATCGTCGTAGTTCATCATTCGGAGAATCGGATATTGGCCAGATTCATTCAAAGGTATAGACAAACCGTATTGGCAAATCGATGTTACGTCTTCAACAGTAGCGAGACGCCAGTGGACTGGTATTTCACCAAGCCTGGTGTGCTGGGTTGCCTGCTGTCCAATTCCCCTGACTGTTAGTCGATTCAGCAAGGTTCTTTTTACCGACATCAGATTGTCGTTACTCTGCTGATGTTGATTAAATGCCTCATCGGCCGCCCACAGGATCTCGGCAATGCGCTTCTGTTCATCAATGGGCGGCAGCGGGAATTCCTGCACTTTCAGGGTCTTCCAGTTGATCGTCGGTGAGAGCGAGCCCACCGATATTTCGATGGCCCGCTCCATGAACATGTCGGATTGCAGGAAGAACGGCAAAAACTCCGGCAGAATCATCTTGGGTTTTGCGCGGACGACCATGGCATGTGCCGAGCAGATGCCGTCAAACTCGGCCACGGCGAGTTTGCGTTGATACGCACGGCGGCGGCCGAAAATCACATCGCCCTTCTTGAAGGCCAGCTTCTGTCCTGTGACATCGGTCGGGTGACCCCACTGGCGCAGATGAATCGTACTGGGATCGAGGTGTTCCAGCCCGACATAGACATCGGTCTTGGCATCGGCCGGGTCCACCCGCACAGCAACGTTCTGTGCGACGTCTCCGAACTTGACCATCTTCCAGCCAGGCTTCAGGGATTGTGTGCTCATTCGGCACCTCCCATCACCCGTGTGTCCTCAAGCACCTCGAAGAGACCGCCCATCGACTCCCGCAAAGCCATCGAGCTTTCCTGCCAGTTCGCAATGGCCTGTTTGAGGCTGACCGCTTCGGCCGCGCCGTTGCCATTGCCGTTTCCGTTTTCCGCCCGCACGTAGAGCGGGATGCTGAGGTTGCTGGCTTTCCCCCGGATCTCGTCATTGCTGACCACCCGGGCAAAGCCGTCCTCGTCGGCAAAGGCCTGGTAGGAGGCGACAATGCGCTGGATGTGATCGTCGGTGAGGAAGCTCTGTGCCCGCTCGCGGGTCACCTCGTTCAGCGCGTTGATGAAGAGCACCTTGTTCCTGCGCTCTTTAGGCTTGTTCATCCGGCAGATAACGACGCAGGCTTCCATGGGTGAGTTGTAAAAAAGGTTGGGACCAAGTCCCAGCACACACTCCACCACGTCGTGGGCGACCAGTTTATCGCGCATGGCCGACTCTTCGTTGCGGAAGAGGACGCCATGCGGAAACAGGATGGCGCAGCGACCACTCTTGGCCTTCATGCTTTTGATGATGTGCTGCCAGAAGGCATAGTCGGCGCGGCCCTGGGGCGGGGTGCCGTAGATGTTCCGGCCCCACGGATCGGCGGACCAAGCATCGCGGTCCCACTGCTTGATGGAGTACGGTGGATTGGCCAGGACCACATCGAACTGCATGAGCCGGTCGCCTTCGACAAAGGCGGGGTTGGCCAGGGTATCGCCACGGACGATGCGAAAGTCCTCGATGCCGTGCAGGAACAGGTTCATTCGGCCGATGGCGGAGGTGAGCAGGTTGCGCTCCTGGCCGAACAGCCGCAGATTCCGCCATTCTTTATTCTGCCGCTTGAGATGGGCGACGGCGGAGAGCAGCATGCCCGCCGAACCGCAGGTGGGGTCATAGATCGACTCGCCCGGCCTGGGTTCGAGCATCTCGGTCATCAGGTGGACCACGGTGCGGTTGGTATAGAACTCCGCAGCGGTGTGGCCGGAATCGTCGGCGAACTTCTTGATCAGAAACTCGTAGCCCACGCCCAGTTCATCCTCCGGGCAGTTGGAGAGCGAAAGCGTCTGCGAGCTGAAATGCTCGATGAGTTCGCGCAACATGCGGTCCGGCAGACGGTCCTTGTTGGTCCACTGGGCGTCACCGAAGACCCCGTACAGGGTGTCGGGGTTAGCCGTCTCAATGGCGCGTAGGGCGTCCTGGATGGCCTTGCCCACGTTCTTGACCTTGGTTCGGGTGGCCTTCCAGTGGGCGTCCTCCGGGATCTGGAAGCGGTGCTGTTCAGGAAGCGCGGCGTATTCCTGATCGCCGCCGGATTCCTCCAGCGCATCGGCCATCTCCTCGTCATAGACGTCGCACAGGCGCTTGTAGAACAGCAGCGGGAAGATGAACTGCTTGTAGTCCCCGGCGTCGATGTAGCCGCGCAGCAAGGTGGCCGCGCCCCAGAGGTAGGATTCGAGTTCCGATTGGGAAATGTGTTTGTTCTTCTTCATCGCGCTACCACTTCCCATTCAGAAATGTCCGTTGGAATATCGACGCCATCCAGGGAGTCCCAGTCGTAATCGCCGGTTGCCTGCATGTAGACGTCATCGGCGGCCGCCATGGCCGAGTGATAAGAGCCGAGCAGGTCATCCTTGAACCAAAGCCCCCAGCGACCGTTGGCTTGCGGATTGATGAGGAAGCGGCCGATGGGAGATCTGTACTGATAGACTTTCACAGCAGACCCTCCCGGAGCAGAAGCCCCTTCAACCGATCCTCGGCCGCATACGCCGCCTGCAGCGATTCCCTGAGGTTGACGATGGCCTGATCGATGGTCATGGATTCTTCCTCGATCACCGGCTCCACGTAGCGGGGGATATTCAGGTTGAAATCGTTCTCGCGGATCTCGTCGAGCGTGACCACCCGGCAGATCCCTTCCACATCCTGATAGCCCTCGTACCAGCGATGGATGTTGTCCACGTGTTCCGGCAGCAGCTCGTTCTGGGCGCGGCCGGTCTTGAACTCCTTGGAGGCGTCGATGAACAGCACCTTCTGACGGTGGGCCTTGGGCTTGCTGTCGCGGAAGACCAGAACACAGGGCGCGAGACCGGTGCCGTAGAAAATGTTCTGACCAACGCCGATCACTGCTTCGAGGATGTCCATCTCCAGCAGCTTGCGCCGGATCTCGCCTTCCTTGGACATGCGGAACAGCACGCCATGGGGGAGCACCACGGCCATGCGGCCGGTCTTGCGGGCCATTGACTTGATCATGTGCTGGACCCAGGCGAAGTCGCCAGACTTGGCTGGCGGCAGTCCGGCAAAGTTGCGGCCGTAGGGGTCGTTGATCCAGACGTCGTCCCCCCACTTTTCCAGGGAGAAGGGAGGATTGGCGATGACGCAGTCAAAGGTGGCGAGGCTGTCGCCTGAATAAAAGGCGGGCAAGCGCA
The DNA here is from genome assembly GCA_937982505.1 of uncultured Desulfobacteraceae bacterium. GTDB lineage: Bacteria > Desulfobacterota > Desulfobacteria > Desulfobacterales > UBA2174 > UBA2174. Next base: position 6,234 of record CALJLV010000022.1, read on the forward strand.
GGGTGTCGCCGCGTTCGATATGGAAATCTTCCGCGCCGTGGAGAAAGAGGTTCATCCGGGCGATGGAGGATGTGGTCAGGTTTTTTTCCTGGCCGTAGAGCTTGCCCAGCATGAGGTTCTCGTCGCCGCCATGCTCTTTGACATGGTGTAGCGCCTCGAGGAGCATGCCGCCAGTCCCGCAGGCCGGGTCATAGATGGTTTCCCCGGCCTTGGGCGCAAGGATGCGAACCATCAGCGCGACCACGGAGCGCGGGGTATAGAATTCACCGGCCTTCTTGTTGGTGAGGTCGGCAAATTTCTTGATCAGGTATTCATAGGCCTGGCCGAGAATGTCCGCCTTGCAGTGCTCATTGCCCAGGTTGAGCGACGAGAAGTGTTCGATCAGGTCCTTGAGCAGCGCGTCCGAAAGGCGGTCTTTATTGGTCCACTGGGCATCGCCGAAGATGCCGTGCAGGGTGTCCGGGTTGGCCTGCTCGATACAGCGCATCGCCTTCTGGAGCGCATGGCCGATATTGGCGCTCTTGGCCCGGACATCCTTCCAGTGGCAGCCCTCCGGAACCTGGAACCGGTGGTTCTCGGGGAACTGGGCAAATTCCACGTCGCCGTCTGATTCTTCCAGTGCCACGGCATACTCCTCGTCATAGACGTCGGAGAGCCGCTTGAAGAACAGCAGCGGGAAGATGTAGGTCTTGAAATCGGCCGCGTCGACAGGACCACGCAGGATATTGGCCGCCTCCCAGAGATGCCCGGAGAGGGTACCGATATCCAGATCGACTGAATTGTTATTTCCGTTCTTCCTGCTCATTCAGCTTGATCCTGTCTGCTCTTGTCCGCCGCGCCGCCAGCCTTCACCCACTCATCGACCTCGTCTTTCTTGAACTTCCAAAGACGGCCCATGCGATGGGCGGGCATCGCATGCT
>CALJLV010000023.1 GCA_937982505.1 uncultured Desulfobacteraceae bacterium
GATTGACTGACGTGACTGGAGTTCAGACGTGTGCTCTTCCGATCTGTCGAGTCTGGGAAATCATGTCTGCCATCTGGCATGCGGTTTGTTCCCTGGGGCTGGACTATGCCCTTCCGCCGGCGGGATTCGAGCAGCAGGGGCAAAAGGTACGCTCGCCGGAACAGATCATCCGGAACGGTTTGGGTACTTGCCTGGATTTGAGCTTACTTTTTGCTGCTTGTCTGGAACAGTGCCAACTGAATCCTATTCTTATCTTTCTGGAGGGACATGCCTTTGCCGGTGGCTGGCTGGTACCCGAAGTTTTCGCCGTTACCACCATCGACGATGTGGCGGCATTGCGCAAACGCATCCAACTCCAAGAGATCATGCTTTTCGAGCCGACCCTGGCGGTGCGCGGCCAGCAGGGCGCGGCCCAGTTCAAATGGACCTGCCAGGTCGGCGCCCGTCAGGTATCGGAAGAGGAGACACGGCCTTTCCAGTTGGCCTTGGACATAAAACGGGCGCGCATGGAACGCATCCGCCCTCTGGCCAGTGATGACGATTTGACTGCGACCGTTGTCGAAGTGAAGACCGCTGACGAGCCCTCGAACTTGTTGGGCCTCGAAGAAGCTCCGGACCTGGTGGAAATCGAAAGCCAGGCCGAACCGCGGGAACCGGTCCGGCCGCAGGACCGTCTGGACCGATGGCAACGTAAGCTGTTGGACCTCTCTCTTCGCAATAACCTCCTGAATTTCCGCGCCACCAAACGAGTTGTCGAGCTGATCGTCCCCGATCCCGGACGGCTGGAAGACATGCTCAGCGAAGGCAAACGCTTCAAGCTCCATCCGGGCGTGCGCCTGATGCAGGGCCACGATCCTCGGGACCAGACGATCCACCAGGCCCGTCACCGGGAGGAGGTGGGGCGTGAGCATGCGCTGGAAGCGCTGGGCAAGGGCGAGCTGTTCACCCGTTTCTCCGAGGAGGAAATGGAGCGTCGGCTGGTGGCGTTGTTCCGCGCTTCCCGCCTGGCCTTGCAGGAGGGCGGAGCCAACACCCTTTTCCTGGTGCTGGGCTTTCTGGTGTGGAACCAGGGCGGCAAGGAAGATCGCCGCCTGAAGGCGCCGCTGATCCTGGTGCCGGTGACCCTGGCCCGCCAGGCCGTGCGCGCCGGCTTCTCACTGACGCTGCACGAGGATGAACCCCGCTTCAACCTGACCCTGCTGGAAATGCTGCGCCAGGACTTTCACCTGACCTTGCCGGATCTGGAAGGCGTGCTGCCTCGGGATGAATCCGGTTTGGACATACCCGGCATTTGGCGTCGTGTGGCCACGGCGATCAAGAACCTTAGCGGTTGGGAGGTGGCCGAGGAAGTTTGCCTGGGCCAGTTCTCCTTTGCGAAGTACCTCATGTGGAAAGATTTGGCCGAGCGCACCGATCAACTCCGGCAAAGCCCGGTCGTTCGGCATTTGATCGATACCCCCAACCAGACCTATGGAGATCGATCCGGCTTCGTACCTCCCGAGCAGTTGGACCGTGTATTGCCGCCGACAAAGAATTTCTGCCCCCTGCCGGCCGATTCTTCTCAGCTTGCAGCGGTGGTGGCAGCGGCCCAGGGGCATGATTTCGTACTGGAGGGGCCGCCCGGCACCGGCAAGAGCCAGACCATTGCCAATCTGATCGCCCAGTGCCTGGCCACCGGCAAGTCCGTCCTCTTCGTGGCCGAAAAAACCGCCGCTCTGGAAGTGGTTTACCGCCGGCTCAAAGCCGTGGGCCTGGGCGAATTCTGCTTGGAACTGCATTCCCACAAGGCCAACAAGATGGAGGTCTTGAAGCAGCTCAAGGAATCTTGGGAAGTCCGTGTGGGTAATGACTGGGACACATGGCAGCATGAAGGCGCACGCATGGCCAACCTGCGTGAGCAGCTCAACGCCCTGGTCCATAGCCTTCATCGTCGCTGGCGCAACGGGCTGAGCGTCTTTAGCGCCATCAGCAAGGCTCTTGCCAGCCAAGACACTCCGGTGTTGAACCTGACATGGTTTGGTCCCGAGGTCCATGACCAGACGACCCTGGACAAGCTGTTGGATATCGCAACCCGACTGGGCATCAACGCGGCCCAGGTCAAAGGCGCAGCCGAGGCAGGTTTGTCTCTGGTCACCGCAAAAGAGTGGTCACCAGGTTGGGAAGCATCCGTCACCGCCGCTTTGAAGGACATCGTCCCCCTCTGCCGGGAGGTGGATCGTACTGCCGCGGACCTGTTTACCTCAACCGGGTTGCCGGTGGTGCCTCTGCCCGGGAGCAGCCGTCAGGCTCTTTCCGTTCTATCTGGGGTATTGCCTGAAGCTGCCGGACGGGATTGGTCTTTTCTGCTGCGTCCTGATGGGTCGGCCATTTTCTCCCGCTTGCATGAGGGAATGTCGCTCTTGGCCAAACGAAGAGGCTTGCTTGCCAGTTTGCGGGAGCAGGAGACCAAATTGGCCGATCTGGTGGCGTTGGATGCAAAAGCGGCGGTTCCCTGGACCGAGTTGGAAAGCGAGGTTCTCGCCATTCACGCCACCCTTGCGGATCACCTTTCAAGGGCCGGGCGTGGATTGGAGACGTTTGGGCGCAATTCCGTCGATATCAATGACCGGCGCAGCCGGGTGCCGCAACTGGAGGGGCGGATCAAAGGTTTATCAAAGGCTGCAGAGGATCAATTCCAAGCACTGATGGCCCGTTTGGCGGAGGGACAACGTCTGGATGGTGAGCGCCAGGAAAACTGGAATCGTCTTTCCATCAAGTACAAACCGGCGGTCTTCGACCTGGACCTGAAAGAGCAGCAAACGGCTTGGCGTCAGGCGGAAGGCGCCTGGTGGCCGAAAAGCTATTTCGGCCGCCGGCGGGTGCGCAAAATCCTCGGCGCGTTGGCCGAAGACCCGGAAGCCTCTGCGGCGGATTGCGGCAGCGAGCTGGAACTGCTGATAGTTGTGAGCGACCTGGATGCCAAACTCCAGGCCTTTGCGGACCTGAATGGCTTGTCCGCTGAAGGTTGGGCCTGGGCCGAACTGGAGCGCAAAACCCGGGCCGCTATCACACGGCTGCGCCAGAGCCTTTCCGTGGCCGATCGTTATCGAGATTTATTGGTCGGGCTGGCTGAGTTGGACGCCAAACTGGTGGCCTGCCAGGACCTGCATGATCTCACTGGCGGACTTTGGCAGGGGCTGGATACCAAACCCGAAGAGGTAACCTTTGGCAAAACCCTGGCGGAACGCCTGAAACGGGGTTTGTCGAGCCTTTATGACCAACCGGAGGCCATCAAGGCAGGCCTTGCGGCCTTGCAGCGTTTGATCGGTGAGAACCACATCATGCTGCAACCTTACGGCAAGGCGGCGCGGTCGTTGGCTGAGTTTCAGAACGCTGTCAAATCGCTTGAGACTGCCGTGGGCGGCCTTTCCCATCTGCTAGCCGGAGGGGATCGCGCCTCCAATGACATGGAGGTCATGGATCCCAACGCTTTGGCGCAACATTGTCAGACCATTTTGTCTCAAACCCGTCTGTTCAGGCCCTGGTGCGCATGGAACCGGGTATGCGGCGAAGCCCGCACGCATGGGTTGGGCGTCTTGGTCGAGGCCTTGTCGAAAGGGGAGTTGGCCAGTGACCAATCCCGTGAAGCCTTTTCGGTCAATTACTGCCGCTGGTGGATCAACGCGGCGGTGGAGACCGACCAACTCCTGCGCCGGTTCGTCTCGGCGGAACATGAGCAGGCCATCACTGATTTCCGCAGTTTGGATCAGCGGCTGGCCGACCTGGCCCGCGACTGCATCCGGGCCAGCCTGCGCAATGGGACCCCTGAGTCCGAGGCTGTGCGAAAGAACTCCGAATGGGGGATCTTGCGCCGGGAGATGGAAAAAAAGCGTCGGCACATGCCTCTGCGGCAACTGGTGGAAAAGCTGCCCACCGTCTTGCCCGTTTTGACGCCGTGCCTGCTGATGAGCCCGCTTTCCATCGCCCAGTACCTGCCGCCGGATCGGGCCTCCTTCGATCTGGTGGTCTTCGACGAGGCGAGCCAGATACCAGTCTGGGACGCTATCGGGGCCATTGCCCGGGGCCACAGGGTTGTGGTCGTGGGCGATCCGAAGCAGTTGCCCCCGACCAACTTCTTCAATCGGGCCGAAGACGAGGAAGCCGACGACGAAGTGGAGATCGGCGGCGACATGGAGAGCATCCTGGACGAGTGTTTGAGCGCCGGCCTGCCCACCCAGCGTCTGAACTGGCACTACCGCAGTCGCCACGAGAGCCTCATCGCCTTTTCCAATCGGCGCTACTATGGAGGCGGTCTGGTCACTTTTCCTTCACCGGCGACCAGCGATCGTGCTGTGTCCTTCCGGTGGGTTGAAAATGGGGTTTACGACAAGGGCGCCAGCCGAACCAACCAGGCCGAAGCCAAAGCCCTGGTGGCGGATATACTGGATCATCTGCATGATCCGGTCTTTGTAGCCGGTGGGAAATCCATCGGTGTCGTGACATTCAATTCCCAACAGCAAAAACTGATCGAAGATTTGCTGGACGAAGAGCGGCGTAATGATCCCGGACTGGAGCGCTTTTTTTCCGACGATCTGGCCGAGCCGGTCTTTGTAAAAAACCTGGAAAACGTCCAGGGCGACGAGCGCGACCTGATGTATTTCTCCATCACGTATGGCCCGAATCCTGCTGGGCGACTGTCCATGAACTTCGGCCCACTGAACAAAGACGGCGGTGAACGCCGACTTAACGTGGCTGTCACCAGAGCGCGCTACGAATTGATGGTGTTCGCTTCGCTGCTGCCCGAGCAGTTCGATCTGTCGCGCACCAAGGCCAAAGGGGTAGCCGACCTGAAGCTGTTTCTGGAATACGCCCGCCGCGGGGTGCAAGCCCTGGCCGAGGAGGTTCTCACACCCGGGGGCGACTTCGATTCGCCATTCGAAGAAATCGTGGCCGAGGCCCTTTCAAAAAAGGGGTGGACGGTCCATTCCCAGGTAGGGGTCTCCACATTCCGCATCGACCTTGGGGTGGTGGACCCCGATCGGCCCGGAAGGTACTTGGCCGGGGTTGAATGCGACGGAGCGTCCTACCACCGATCGGCTACCGCCCGCGATCGCGATAAGCTCCGCGAAGAGGTGCTGCGGGGCTTAGGCTGGGAGATCGTGCGCACATGGTCCTGCGACTGGTGGTACGACCCTCAAACCGCACTGGCCAATATAGATACCAGGCTGCAAGCGATCTTGAATAGATCGCGTAAGGAAACGGCCAAGCAGGAACAGGAGTCTGTCCGCCAAGAGGCCGAGAGGCGCAGGATCGAGGCGGAACGGATTCTGGCTGACCCCGCGATCGATGGGAGACAAGCCATAACCCGACCCGATGCGGAACCACCGGCCCAAGAGGAAAGGCTAGAACCCGGAGCCGTTGCGGTTGCAGGCTATGCCAGGCGAATTGTGGAAAACAAAACCGCCACCATCACGGAAAATGATCACCAGCCAACACAAGCGACGTGCAACCTCCTGTCGGACGGCAACGAGCAGGCCCTTGCCGAAGCCATCCGGGACATCGTAGCGGCCGAAGGACCGATCAGGGACGACGTGCTGGCACGGCGCATCGCCAGGAGGTGCGGGTTCCGCAAGGCTGGTCCCCAAATTCGAGCGAAAGTCATCAAGGCCGCACGGAAGGAATTTCAATTCGCCAAAGAGGACGGCGGGGTATTCGTCTGGCCCGGCAGTTCCACGCCGGGTCGATGGGATTGTTTTCGGGCGATCGTCGGCGATGAAGCCCGTACGGCAGACGAGATCAGCCTGGCCGAGCTGGCTGCCTTGGCACGGGATGTGGCGACAGACCCTGGGGCCGAAGAAGATATGGCGGCAGCCATGGCTCGTAAAATCGGATTAAAGCGCCTTCATGCGGCCACTCGAAGCAGGCTTGAGAAAGCATTGCAGATGGCTCAAAGGTAAAAGAGAAAAAATATTTCTTGAAAAACAGAAGGAAGGCTCTATGATGAATTATTTCCTATTTAAAGTGAAAAAATCACATGTAGCCACAAAATGCTGATCAGCTTCACCGTTGACAACTGGATGTCGTTTTGTCGGTCAGCCACCTATTCCATGGTGGCCACCAAGGAGCGCCAGCACGGGGACCGCCTGGCCCGGGTTGCCAAGTACCCGCTGCGGGTCTTGCCGGTGGCCGCGGTTTACGGAGGCAACGCCTCGGGCAAGACCAGCCTGTTCAAGGCCCTCAACTTTGCCAAGAACCTCGTGGTCAAGGGGACCCAGCCCGAGGGCTTGATCGCCGTGGAGCCGTTCCGGCTGGACCCGGAGGCCGCGGACCGGCCCTGCCGTTTTGGCTTTCAGATCCTGGTCGAAGACACCATTTACGATTTGAGCTTTGCCGTCACCCGCATGGCGGTGGTGGAAGAAAAGCTGGTCGAGGTCCTGGGCACGAGCGAGCGGGTCCTTTACCATCGCATCGGCGACAAGCCCAAATTTTGCCGGCTACTGGAAAAGGATGACGGCTTGCGTTTTGCTTTCAAGGGGACCCGGGACAACCAACTTTTTCTGACCAACACCGTTCACCAGAAGATTCCCAATTTCAAGCACATCTACGACTGGTTCCGCCACAACCTCGTGCTGGTGGCGCCGGACACCCGGTTCGGGCCTTTGGAGATGTTCATCGACGAGGAAAATCCGCTGCACACCACGTACAACAATCTGTTGGCCCAACTGGACACGGGCATTGCCAGCCTCGGAGGCGAGGACGTGGAGGTGGACCGGTTGGGCCTGCCCGAAGCGCTCAAGTCCCGGCTTGCCGAGGAAGTGCCTGAGAATGCGACGGTGACGTTGCGAAGAGATCCGGAAAACGAGCGTATCGTGATGACCCGCAAGGGCGGCGAACTGAGGGCCAGGCGGCTTGTGGCGCGCCATGAAAACAGCCAGGGCGAGCTGGTGCGTTTTGATTTCCGCCACGAATCCGACGGCACCCAGCGGGCCATAGACCTGGTGCCTGGATTTTTGGACTTGATGTCGGCCGGTTCCCGGCGGGCTTATGTGATCGATGAAATCGACCGCAGCCTGCACACCTTGCTGATCCGCAAGCTCATAGAGGCCTATCTGGACTGCTGCGGCCCGGACAGCCGGACCCAGTTGCTCTTCACCACCCACGATGTGCTGCTGA
>CALJLV010000024.1 GCA_937982505.1 uncultured Desulfobacteraceae bacterium
AGATTGACTGACGTGACTGGAGTTCAGACGTGTGCTCTTCCGATCTCTGGCCAATAACGGCCGGAGCTGAACCCCGGCCTTGCCAGAAGCCTCGGATAAGTCTGGAGCAGGATGACGAAAGCAGAGGGAGGTCGGGGATTGACAGCCGGCAAGGCTCCAGGCTAAACCATCGCAGCATTTACCCTCATGGACGCACGGCGCACGCTGCCGCCGAATCCTGGAGGCCGCGGGTTTTTCAGTGACGGCCTGTCGCAGGGCGCATCTTTCACTCAAGGAAAGGCTTCAATCATGATTTTTCACCCGCACAAACCCTTTTTCGAAGGCCTGGACGACCGTTCACGAGAGTTGATGCAGGCGACCATCGCCTTTTTCGAGCGCAAGGGGCTGGCCCGCATCAAGGAAGACGACCACCAACGGCGCTGGTACGACGATTTTCTGGCCTTCAACCGGGAGCGGGGGCTCTTCGCGGCCCTGCTCACCCCGCCGGACTACGCCCCGGACAATCCCGACGCCCGCTGGGACACCTACCGCAACTGCGCCCTCAACGAGATCCTCGGCTTTTACGGACTGGCCTACTGGTACACCTGGCAGGTGACCATCCTGGGGCTGGGGCCCATCTGGATGAGTCCCAACGAAACCATCAAGCAGCGCACCGGCCGGCTGCTGGCCGAAGGGGGCATTTTCGGTTTCGGGCTTTCGGAAAAGGCCCACGGCGCGGACCTGTACAGTTCGGAGATGATGCTCACCCCCATGGGCGACGGCCAGTACCGGGCCGACGGGGGCAAGTACTACATCGGCAACGGTAATCAGGCGGCCCTGCTTTCCACCTTCGGCAAGAACTCGGAGGACGACCAGTACGTCTTTTTCGCCGTGGCCACCGATCATCCCAACTACCAGTGCGTCCAGAACCTGGTCAACTCCCAGATGTACGTCTCCGAGTACGCCTTGGAGGGCTATCCGCTCACCGACGCCGAGATCCTCTCCACCGGCCAGGACGCCTGGGACGCGGCCCTCAACACGGTCAACGTGGGCAAGTTCAACCTGGGCTGGGCCTCCATCGGGATCTGCACCCACGCCTTTTACGAGGCCCTGGACCACGCGGCCCGGCGCAATCTCTACGGGCGTTTCGTCACCGATTTTCCCCACATCCAGCAGATGTTCACCGACGCCTTCGCCCGCCTGGCGGCCATGCGCCTTTTCTCCTTGCGGGCCATCGACTACATGCGGGCCGCCTCGCCCGAGGACCGGCGCTACCTGCTCTACAACCCCCTGGTCAAGATGAAGGTCACCACTCAGGGCGAGGAGGTCATCAACCTGCTCTGGGACGTCATTGCGGCCCGCGGCTTCGAAAAGGATACCTACTTCGAGATGGCTGCCCGGGACATCCGGGCCCTGCCCAAGCTGGAGGGTACGGTGCATGTGAACATGGCCCTGGTGGTCAAGTTCATGGCCAACTACTTCTTCAACCCGGGCACTTTTCCGGAAATCGGCCCTCAGACCACCCCGGTTCACGATGCCTTCATGTTCGCCCAGGGGGCCACCCGCGGTCTGGGAAAGATCCAGTTTCACGACTACCGGCTGGCCTACGATCGGGTCCACCTGCCCAACGCCGAGGTGTTCAAGCAGCAGATCGAGGCTTTCAAGACCCTTCTGGCCACGGCTCCGCCCAGCGCCGAGCAGGCCCGGGACATCGATTTTCTGCTCTGTCTGGGCGAGCTGTTCTCCCTGGTGGCCTACGGGCAGCTGATCATCGAGCAGGCTGCCATTCAGCAGGTGGACGACAGCCTGCTGGACCAGATCTTCGATGTCATGGTGCGCGATTTTTCCGCCCATGCCCTGCGCCTGCACAACAAGACCAGCAGCACCGAGGCCCAGATGGAGGCCTGCCGCCGCATGATCCGCAAGCCCGTGGCGGACCCGCAACGCTTCGAGAAGGTCTGGCGCGGGCAGGTGCTCAGCCGGGTGGGCAGCTACGCCATGCAGCCCTGACCGGCAAACCCGTTTTTTCGGGTAAGGCGGGCGCTTTTCGTCCTGTTTGACGGGTCGATGCGCCGCGGCCAATCCGGGTCGCGGCGCATCTGGCCCCGGAACGTTTGGTGTCGGACCAGCCGATGACGCCCCCATTGCCATCCCTTCTGTTCGCCGGCGCCGTGGTGGTGGCCGCCGGCTACGTGCGGGGGTACGGCGGTTTCGGGTTTTCGATGATCGCCGCCCTGGGTCTTTCCCTGTGTTTTGATCCGGCGCGGATCGTCCCGGCCATTCTGCTTCTCGAAATGGCCGCCAGCTTGCTGCTCATCGCCAGCGTCTGGCGTCAGGCGGCCTGGAAGGCCCTCCGATGGCTGGGTCTGGGCGTGCTGGTCGGCACCCCTCCGGGGGTCTGGATCCTGGAGCGCCTGGCGGTGCGGCCCATGAAAATCCTCATCAGCCTGGCGGTGGTGGTGCTGGCCGTGCTGCTGCGCACGGGGTTCCGGCTCCGGCGCATGCCCGGGCCGGGCGCGATCCTCGGGGCCGGGGTGGTTTCCGGGCTCCTCAACGGCGCCGCCGCCGTGGGCGGGCCGCCGGCCATACTTTTCTTTTTTTCCACCCCCGCGGGCGCGGCCGTTTCCCGGGCTTCGCTCATCGTTTTTTTCCTGTTTACGGATTTTTATGCCATGGCGGCCTGCGCCCTGATGGGGATGGTGACCGCCGAGACGCTGGTGATCTTCGCCGCGCTTTCCGCGCCCATGGCCCTGGGCTTGTGGCTCGGCCAGCGCGCCTTCGGCACCGCGGATCCGGAGCGGTTCCGGCGCCGGGTGTTGTCATGGCTCATCGCCCTGGCCCTGGCCACCCTGATCCATGGGCTGTGGACCTGAGGCCCTTGCCGGGGGCAGGCCCGGCGGCCGACTTGTCCGGCGCCGCCGCCCCCGATTCAGGAAAGGAGAAGGAGATGAAACTGGTGGAACAAGGACTTTCCAGAGAAGAAATCTTCGCGCGTCTGGCGGCCTTTCGCCAGGACGATCTCAAGTGGCAGGAGGGGCGGGCCTTCGGTTACATCTTCGATCCGGGCCGGGAGGTTCTCGAGATCGGCAAAGCGGCCTACGGGATGTTTTTGTCGGAAAACGGCCTGGATTTCACCGTCTTCAAGAGTCTGATGCGCCTGGAAAAGGAACTGGCGGCCCTCATGGCCGGGCATCTGGCCGGAGATCGCCAGGTGGTGGGCAACTTCACCTCGGGCGGCACCGAGAGCATCATTCTGGCGGTCAAGGCGGCCCGGGACTATTTTCGCCGCCATCGGCCCGAGGTCACGGCTCCCGAAATGATCCTGCCCACCACCGGGCACGCCGCCTTTCACAAGGCGGCCCAATACCTGGATCTGCGCGTGGTGCCCGCGGCGGTGGATCCGGTCACCCTGCGGGCCGACCCGGCGGCGGTGGCCCGGGCCGTTCGGCCCGAGACTATCCTGATCGTCGGTTCGGCGCCCAGCTACGCCCACGGGGTGGTGGACCCCATCGCTGAGATGGCCGCCATCGCCCGGGAGCACGGGATCTGGTTTCACACCGATGCGTGCATGGGCGGCTTTTTGCTGCCCTATTTCAAGCGCCTGGGGCGCCACGTGCCGGATTTCGACTTTTCCGTCCCCGGGGTCTGGTCCATTTCGGTGGATCTGCACAAGTACGCCTACTGCCCCAAGGGGGCCTCCATGGTGTTGTATCGCCACAAGGATCTGCGCCGCCACCAGATCTTCGCCTGTTCCCGCTGGGTCGGCTATACCATCGTCAACAACGCGGTCCAGAGCAGCAGGTCCGGCGGTCCCATGGCCGCGGCCTGGGCCGTGCTGCACTACCTGGGCGACGGCGGATACCTGGAAATCGCCCGGCGCAAGCTGGCCGCCACCGAAACGATCGCCGCCGGCATCGAAAAGATTCCCGGTCTGCGGCTCACCGCGCGGCCGGACATGTGCCTGGTGGCCTTTACCTCGGACACGGTGGACGTCTTCGAGATCATCGACGAGATGCATCTTCGGGGCTGGTACATTCAGCCGGCCCTGGCCTACGCCGAATCGCCGGCCCACGTGCACCTGTCCATCAACGCCTCCAACGTGGGCAAAGAAAAGGCCCTGCTGGCCGATCTGGCCGCCTGCGTCGAGACGGCCCGCCGGCGCCCCCCGGGCCGGCTGGTGGCCCTGTTGCGCCAGGGGATGGAAGGGGTCGATTTCGAAAACCTCTCCGATGCCGACGTCGACGGGATGCTGGCCATGGCCGGGATGGGCGCCGGCGGCGGCCTGCCCGAACGCACCGCCGAGATCAACGGGGTCCTGAACCTGCTGCCGGCTTCGGCACGGGAAAAGATCTTGACCGCCTATGTCAACGAATTGTTCATCCAGGATTGAGGCTGGGGCCGCATTGACGCGGCGCCGGTTATAACCGTCAAAACGCTTCGGGGGAATTGTCATGCACAGGCCAGCCGACGCTACGACATTCCGGGCCCTGTGGGTCGAGGAAAATCCGGACGGGGGATTCACGCGCCGGTTGGCGCTGCGGCGCATCGCGGACCTGCCTCCCGGCGAGGTTCTGGTGGCGGTTCACTATTCCTCGCTCAATTACAAGGACCTGCTTTCGGCCGAAGGCAACCGCGGCGTGACGCGCCAGTATCCCCATACCCCGGGGATCGATGCGGCCGGGATCGTGGTCCACAGCAGCGATGCCGGCGTCAAGGCCGGCGACCCGGTCATCGTCACCAGCCATGATCTCGGCATGAACACCCCCGGGGGGTTCGGCCAGTTCATCCGTGTGCCGGCCTCCTGGATCGTTCCGCTGCCGCCGGGTCTGAGCCTGCGGGAGAGCATGGCCTACGGCACCGCGGGCCTCACGGCCGCCCTGTCGGTGGGGGCCCTGCTGGACAACGGTGTGACCCCGGACCGCGGCGAAATCCTGGTCTCCGGGGCCACGGGGGGGCTGGGCAGCCTGGCGGTGGCCATTTTAAGCCGAATCGGCTTTCGGGTGGCGGCCGTCGGCGGACGCGGCGACGGGGCGGCGTTTCTCAAAGCGATCGGCGCCCACCGGGTGGTATCCCTCACGGAAGCCGCCGCCGGCGAGGACCGCGCCCTGCTCCAGGCCCGCTGGGCGGGCGGTGTGGACGCGGTGGGGGGGGCGGTCCTGGCGGCCACCCTCAAGTCCATGCAGCCTTACGGGGTGGTGACCTGCTGCGGCAATGCGGCTTCGGCGGATCTGCCCATCAACGTCTATCCCTTCATTCTGAGGGGGGTGCGGCTGATCGGAATCGATTCGCAGAACTGTCCCATGCCGCTGCGGCGCGGGGCCTGGGAAAAGCTCGGCGGCCCCTGGAAACTCGATCGGCTCGACATGCTGGCCCGGGAAATTTCCCTGGACGATCTGCCGGCGCAGATGGAAAAGATGCGCGCCGGCGGGCGCCGCGGCCGGATTCTGGTCCGGCTCAAGGATTGACTCAATCGAGAGGGGGCGGCACATCGATCCAACGTGCTGTTATGGTGCATGAAATAATTTTACGGGACATCCCCGCGGGGCGCATCGGCGTGAACTCCAGAGAGCTTTGAAGCCTTGAAAACTGGTGTTTCGCAAACGCCCCCGTCCTTAGATGCCCGTCAGTGCTGAGCGTGCCGCGGTTTCGGGCGAAATGACGCTTGAAATCGTTGTCGTTTTATGGTCTAGGCCTCTGTGGCGATCCTGCTGTTCACCTTTAGACCCAAAAAATAAGGAGGTTGCAGATGACGAAGGCCGAATTGGTGGAGCAGATGGCGAAAGACGCCGGCATCTCCAAGGCCGCGGCGGCGGCGGCGCTGGATTCCTTTGTCGGCGGCGTGACCGGCGCCCTGAAGAAAAAGGAAGGCAAGGTCACCCTGGTGGGCTTCGGCACCTTCCAGAAGGTGCGTCGCAAGGCGCGCAAGGGACGCAACCCGCAAACCGGCGAAAAGATCACCATCAAGGCCCACAATGTGGTCAAATTCACCCCGGGCAAGAAGCTCAAGGACGCGGTCTGATCGCGTTGCAAACCGAATTCGATAAAGGGGGCGGCTTCGCTCGGGCATGGCGGACCGTCCCCTTTATCATTTTTGCCGCCGGACGGGAGCGGCGTTTTTCCAGCCTCCAGCGGCAGGCTTTGCCCCATGCGGTGGGGGCCGGATCGGCCCCGGGGAGGTGCGTGATGAACCACTCGCGGTTGTCAGAGCCCTTGGGGGACCCACGGCAGGTTGCCCTTTTGCTGCGCGAGGCCGCGGCACGGATCACCGAGGCCTATGCGCTGCTGCGCCAGTCGGGGCCCCAGAACGAGGCCCAGCGCTGGGATGATGGCGCGGCCTGGCAGTTGGAATCTCTGCAAACGGCCATCGATACCTGCCTGGTGTGGGAACAGCGGTTGACCCGGGCGGCGCTCAACCAAGAATAGACGGCCGCACCACGGGTCGCCGGATGGCTGGCCAGGATTGCCCGCAAGGTAGGTTGGCGATGACGAGCACGAAAAAAAGCCCCGCGGACTGGATTCCCGTTTGTCCTTCGCGGCCGGAGGACGCTCGAAGCTACGATATCCGCCTCGAGGACGGCACAGTGGTGACGGGGGTGGAATACTGGGATCACGGGGCCGGCTTTGACCCCCTGCCCCCCGGGGAGCGCTCCGCCTTCGGCGATGCCGCGGTGCGCTATCCGCTGCGCGTGGTGCGCGCCTTCCGGCCGCATCGGCCGTGAGGCCGGGACGGTTCAATCCATCTGGCCGCGCAAGCGGCGTTCCAGCCGGGTGCCGCAGCGGGGACAGCGCTGCGTGAAGCACGGCAGACCCGCGTCATCGTTGCGGTAGCCGCAGTTTTCGCAGAAACACACCCCGCCGGCCGAAGGCTTTTCGGCGCCCGGGGCCAAGATCCCTCCCGCCTCCTGAAATCCTTTCACCTCCAAAAGAGCCTTCAACGGCCCGGTGCGGTTCTCGACGACTTGAATGCCGTCCTGCTCGAGGATCGGGCGGGCGTTGGGCCCCACCCTGCCGCTGACGACCCGCGCGATTCCCCGGCCCGTCAGGGCGCGGGCCGCCTGCACGCCGGCGCCCCCCGGGGCCCCGTGGCCGGGGTTGGCCACCACCTCGATGGCCCCCGTTTGCGGATCCACGATGAGAAAATGGCGGCAGCGGCCGAAGTTGGGATGGAGCTGCCCGTCCAGGTCGGTGGCGTCGGTGCTCAGGGCGATCTTCATGCGTTTCTCCTTTTCCCGTGGATCAGACCCTGGCGCATCCGCGGCCGTCCGTCAAGACGGCCGCGGTCTTGTTTTGTCCCGGCGGGTTAGCGGGCCAGGTAGGCCGGCAGCCAGGTGACGATCTGGGGAAAAGTCATGATGATCAGCAGGCCGATCACCTGCAGGACCATGAACTGCATCATCCCGATGTAGATGTCCTTGAGCTGCCAGTCCGGTACCACCCCCTTGAGAAAGTAGGCCGACAGGGCCACCGGCGGGGAGAGCCAGGCCGTTTGCAGGGTGACGGCCACCAGGGTGCAGAACCACAGCAGGTTGTATTCCATCTGGCGCACCAGGGGCATGAGGATGGGGACGATGATCAGCACGATGGGCACCCACTCCAGGGGCCAGCCGAGCACGAAGATCAGGGCCATGATGAGCAGGATCATCACCATGGGATCCAGATCGAGGCCCATGAGCAGGTTGGTGAGCAAGGTGGCCGATCCCAGGCGGGAAAAGACGGCGCCGAAGAAATTGGAGGCCGCCACCAGCAGCAGGATCATGGCCGAGATTTCCAGGGTGCGGTACATGGACTTGCGCAGCCCGGCCCAGGTCATGCGCCGGTAGGCCAACGTCATCACCAGGGCGCCGAAGGCGCCGGCCGCCGCGCCTTCGGTGGGGGTGGCGATGCCGGCCATGATGCTGCCCAGGGTGGCCAGCACCAGGGTCGACACCGGAACGACCCCGATGGCCAGCTCCTTGATCACCCAGGCCGCGGAGGTGGGGCGCAGCTCCACCGGCAGGGGCGGGCCGAGCTCGGGGTTGATCAGGCAGCGTACCAGCGTGTAGGCGATGTAGATCCCGGCCAGCAGGATTCCCGGCAGGATGGCCGCGGCGAACAGGTCGGTGACCGGCACGCCCACCACCGGGCCCATGACCACCAGCATGATGCTCGGAGGGATCAGGATCCCCAGGGTGCCGCCGGCCGAGATGCATCCGGCCGAAAGGCGCACGTTGTACTTGCTTTCGCGCATGGTGGGGGCCGCCATGACCCCCAGCAGGGTGATGGAAGAGCCGACGATCCCCGTGGCGGCGGCAAAGATCGTCGCCGTGGCGGTCACCGCCAGGTAGAGCGAGCCGGGCAGCCGGGCCAGCATGGACTGGAAGGCCTTGAAGAGCCGGTCCATCAGGCCCGAGTTTTCCAGCAGGTAGCCCATGAAGAGAAAAAACGGCACTGCCGAGAGGACCGTGTCGGTCATGACAGCGCAGAACTGCAGGCTCATCAGGTTGAAGACCACCTTGCCGATGCCCACGTACCCGGTCACCAGGCTGAGGATGATCAGGGTGAACGAGATGGGAAAGCCGACGCAGATGAAGATGAACAGGCTCGCCAGGGCGAGCAATCCGATGATGTCAGGGCTCATGGCAGGCGCGCTCCTCGGCTAGGTTTCCACCCCTTCGGTTTCCCCGTGCAGGTCCACGCCGGTGGATGCGGCGTACAGGCTCTTGACCAGTTCCGACACCCCCTGCAGGAGCAGAAGGAAAGTGGCCACGGGAGATCGGAAGAGCACACGTCTGAACTCCAGTCACGTAAGTCCATCTCGTATGC
>CALJLV010000025.1 GCA_937982505.1 uncultured Desulfobacteraceae bacterium
CGGGCCGGTTTCACCCCGTGGCCGTTCTGGTACGCGATTAACTGGCTTTGGAGACGCCGCTATGATAAAGCATCGCAACGTCTGCATCGTCGGAGTGGTCCAGGGCGCCTATTCCAGCCATCGCGAGGAAGTCAACCAGCCGGAGATGATCCACGAGGCCGTGGTCGAGGCCCTGGAAAGCGCCGGCATCACCATGGCCGAAGTGGACTGCATCGTCCACGGCAACATGGAACTGTTTGAAATGGTCCACCAGCCCGACCTGTGGCACACCATCGGCACCGGGGCCTTCGGCAAGGAGACCCTGCGCGTGACCACCGGCGGCACCACCGGCGCCACCCTGGCCTGCGCCGCGGACCACCTGGTGGCCTCGGGTCTCCACGACATCGTGCTGGCCATCGGTTTTGAAAAGCTCCAGGAAGGGCACACCACCGGCGGGATCACCAACATGGCCGATCCGCTCTGGGGCCGCCAGCTCCAGACCGGGGCCCTGACCGGCATGACCGCCGCCGACCTGATCGCCGAATTCGGCGAACAGCGCGCCAAACAGGTCGCCATGCGCTACCGCATCCAGATGGACCAGCACGCCATGCGCAACCCCAAGGCCCACCGGCGCCTGGGTCTGGAATTCGACCAGGCCGAGGAACTGGCCCGCAACTCGCCTCCCCTGGTGGGCGAACTGCGCATGATCCACATGTGCAGCCAGAGTGACGGGGCCTGCGCCATGGTCTTCGCCTCGGAAGAAAAGGCCCGGGCCCTTTGTGACCGGCCGGCCTGGGTGGTGGACCACGTCACGGCCCACCGCGAGGAGATGTTCTGCCTCTTCGGCGACGCGCCGGTGCTCTCCACCCACCGCTACGCGGCCCAGAAGCTCTTCGCCCGCAACGGGATCAGCGACCCGCGCCGCCAGATCGACGTCTTCGAGATGTACGACCCTTCGGCCTGGTGGGGCACGGACTGGCTGCGCGAGTTTCTGCTCCTGGAAGGCGACGAACACCTCAGGATGATCGAAAACGGGGACATCGCCATCGAAGGCGCCTTTCCGGTGAATCCCTCCGGGGGCGTCATCGCCTCGAATCCCATCGGCGCCACCGCCATGGTGCGGGTGGCCGAAGCGGCCCTGCAGATCATGGGCCGGGCCGGCGACCACCAGGTCCCCCGCCCCATCAACCGGGCCCTGGCCTCCGGCTTCGGCGGCACCATGTGGACCGTGCTGATGCTGCTGGCCGGCGAGGTCCCCGGCAAGTGACCCCATTCCAATTTTCCGTTTTGTTCAAGGAGGCCCCATGAACCTCGGCACCTATCTGGAAGAGAGCGCCGCGCGCTACGCCGCGGCGCCCTACCTGCAGTTCTACGACGAAACGATCTCTTTCGGCGAGTTCGCGCGCCGGGTCAACATCCTGGCCAACGCCCTGCAAAAACGCGGGGTCCAGTCCGGGGAGTTCGTGCACGTGCTGGTGCAAAACAGCCCGGCCACCCTGGTGGCCTATTTCGCCATCCAGAAAATCGGCGCCGTGGCCGGACCGATCAACGGGTGGTGGAAGGCGCCGGAGGTCGAGTACCTGCTCAACGATTCGAAGGGCCGGGCCCTGATCGTCGAGGACCAGTACCTGCCGATCCTCGACGAGATCCGCCCGCGCTGCCCCCACCTGGAGCTGGTCATCGAGGTGGGTCGGGCCCCGCGGCCGGCGCACATCGACTTTGCGGCCCTGATGGCCGAAGGCGACGCCACCCCGGTGGTCTGCGCCAGCGCCCCGGACGACACGGCCTACATCTTCTACACCTCGGGCACCACCGGCAATCCCAAGGGGGTCCTGCTGAGTCACCGGAACGTGCTGGCCGACGTGGCCGGGGTCACCGAGGCCCTGCACCTCCAAGAGGGGATGACGGCCCTGATCTTTCTGCCCCTGTTTCACGTCAACGCCATGCTCTCTTGCACCTTCGCCCTGGGTATCGGCCTGCAGATCGTCTTGCGGCGCCAGTTTTCGGCCAGCGAGTTCTGGGAGGTGGTGGACCGCTACAAGGTCAACTTCTGGTCCGCCGTGCCGGCCGTCTACCAGATCCTGCTCACCGACCCGGGCCGCCAGAAGTTCGACCTGACCTCGCTGCAGTTCGGGATCTGCGGGGCCGCCCCGCTCACCGAAGAAACGATGCGCAAATTCGAAAAGACCTTTTCGATCCCCATCGTGGAAGGCTACGGGCTCACCGAGGCGACCTGCGTCTCGACCCTCAATCCCCGCGACGGGGTGCGCAAGGTCGGCTCCATCGGCCTGCCCCTGCCCGGCCAGCAGATCGCGATTCTCGATGAGAACGGCAACGCCTGCCCCCGGGGCCAGGCCGGCGAGATCTGCATCGGCGGCGACGTGGTGATGAAAGGCTATTTCAACCGCCCCGCGGAGACCGCCGAGACCGTGGTGGACGGCTTTCTGCACACCGGCGACGTGGGCTACATGGACGAGGACGGCTACATCTTCATCGTCGATCGCATCAAGGACATGATCATCCGCGGCGGGGAGAACATCTACCCCAAGGAGATCGACAACCTGCTGGCCACCCATCCCAAGATCCAGGAGGCGGCCACCGTGGGCGTGCCCGACGAGACCATGGGCGAGGAGGTCAAGGTCTACGTCATCCCCCTGGACGACAGCCTGACCGCCGATGAGGTCATCGATTTCTGCAAGGCCAACCTGGCCAGGTTCAAGGTCCCCCGGTTCGTCGAGATCCTGGACGAGGATTTCCCCCGCAGCCCCATCGGCAAGGTGCTCAAAAAGACCCTGCGCCAGTGGGCCAAGGCCGGGCCCCGGGCCGCCAAGAAAGGCCCCGAGGTCTCGGTGGCCGACATCTTCGGCACCATGGAGGCCCGGGTGCGGCCCGAGGCCGTGGCCGGCATCACGGCCAACTACGGTTATGTGATCACCGGCACGGGCGGGGGTGAATGGACCGTCTGCGTGGCCGACGGCCAGGTAAGGGTGAAAACCGGGCTGCACGAGCCCAGTGTGACCACCACGATCTCGGCCAAGGACTGGATCGCCATCACCCTCAAAACCCTCGACGGCATGACGGCCTTTTCCTCGGGCCGGCTCAAGGTCGAAGGCAACATGGGCTTGCTGGTCAAGGCGGCCGAGTTCTTCAAGCCCTTTCAGCCGCCGGCCGCCGAGCCGGTGGTCACCGTGGCCGACATCTTCGGCACCATGGAGGCCCGGGTCAACCCGGAGGGAGTCAAGGGGATCACGGCCAACTACGGTTATGTGATCAGCGGCACGGGCGGGGGGCAATGGACGGTCTGCGTGGCCGACGACCGGGTCCGGGTCAAGACCGGGCTGCACGAACCGAACGTCACCACCACAGTCTCGGCCAAGGACTGGATCGCCATCACCCTGGGCAAGCTCGACGGCATGACGGCCTTTACCTCGGGCCGGCTCAAGGTCGAGGGCGACATGGGCCTGCTGGTCAAGGCCACCAAATTCTTCAAAAAATACACCCCGCCCGGGGCGGGGCAGGCCGAGGAAAAACGCGAGGAACTGATCCGCCTCAACCAGATTTTGTCCATCCGCCAGCGCTTTGCCACCGGCCCGGTGATGGGCAGGTTCCTCAACGCCTTGAAGGAAAAAAAGATCCTGGCCAACAAGTGCCCGCAGTGCGGCCGGCTCCAGTTGCCGCCGCGGGAAATCTGCGCCGAGTGCCGGGTGCGGGCCACCGCATGGGTCGAGGTGGGCCCCGAAGGGATCATCGCCACCCCGGATGTCACCTACTACGCCAGCCCGGACCCGCTCACCGGAGAGAGCCGCGAGACGCCCTACATCTCGGCCCACTTCCTGCTGGACGGCTGCACGGGCCACGAAACCTTCTGGCATGAACTCAAACCGGACACCCCCCCGGAAAAGGCCTGCCGCGGCGCGCGCGTGCGGCCGGTGTGGAACGACCAGCGCACCGGAACGATAAACGACATCCGCTACTTCGAGATCGTCGAATAAGGAGCCATCATGGAAGACCGATACAAGGACAGCTTCGTGGTCGAGGGCAAGCTGGCCCTGCCCTACCAGTACTTCGCCGGCCGCACCGGCAGCCGCTTTCTGGTTTCCCTGCGCGACGGCAAGAAGATCATGGGGGTGCGCTGCGAGGCCTGCGACAAGACTTTCGTGCCCCCGCGCCAGACCTGCGAGCGCTGCATGGCCGATATCAGCGCCAACTGGGTCGATCTCAAGCCGGTCGGCACGGTCACCGGGTTCACCGTGGTGCGCTACGCCGAGCCCCACCAGCCCGTGCCCCCGCCCTATATCCTGGCCCTGATCCGCCTGGAGGGGGCCGACACCCCCTTGGCCCACATCGTCAAGGGGATTCCCATCAGCCAGATGAAGGCCGGGCTCAAGGTCAAGGCGGTCTTTGCCAAGAAGACCACCGCCACGATCCGGGACATCGACCATTTCCGGCCCGACGACCAGGGCCGGATCGAACTCGGGTTCACCTACGATGAACTGGAGGTCGGCATGACGGCCTCGTTTACCAAGACCATCACGGAGACCGACGTCTACCTGTTCGCCGGGATCTCGGGCGATTTCAACCCCATGCACACCAACGAGGACTTTGCCAAGAAAACGCCCTTCGGCACGCGCATCGCCCACGGGGCCCTGCCCCAGTGCCTGATCGCCCCGGTGCTGGGGATGAAGCTGCCCGGGCTGGGGACCGTGGCCCTGGAGATCACCACCCGTTTCCGGGCCCCGACCTACTTCGGCGACACGATCACGGCCACGGCCGAAATCGTCGAAAAGCTCGAAAAGAAGCGCTGGGTGCGCATGGCCCTGACCTGGACCAACCAGAAGGGCGACCTGGTGGCCGAGGGTGCGGCCCTGGTGATGCCGCCGGCGGCGCTGGGGTAAGAGAAAAGGGACTCAAGGGACGAAAAGGACCCAAGGGACCGGGTTCGAGTTTCCAGTTTCCATTTTCCAGTTTCAATTTTTCAGAAAGGCCCCCCATGCGCTTCGACTTCAACCCCAAGGCCTCCTGCCAGGACTACTTCACCAAAAGCCACGACCTGGTGCGCCGTTCGGTGCGCGAGTTCATCGACAAGGCCGTCAAGCCCCACATCGACGAATGGGAGGAGGCCGGCACCTTTCCGCGCGAGATCTACCGCCAGGCGGCCGAGGTGGGCATCCTCGGCATGAGTTATCCCGAAGAGGTGGGCGGCACCCCGGGCGACATCTTCTACAAGGTCGTGGTCAGCGAAGAGCTGATGCGCTCGGGCAGCGGCGGGTTCGCCGCCAGCCTCGGGTCCCTGGACATCGCCCTGCCGCCGGTCATCCGCCACGGCACGCCCGAGCAAAAGGCCCGTTTTGCGGCCCCCGTGATCGCCGGCGAGCGCATCGCGGCCCTGGCCGTCACCGAGCCGGAGGGCGGTTCGGACGTGGCCAACCTCCACACCACCGCGGTGCGCGAGGGAGACCACTACGTCGTCAACGGCACCAAGACCTTTATCACCAGCGGGATGCGCGCCGACCAGATCACCTGTGCGGTGCGCACCGGTCCCCCCGGGGCCCACGGGCTCAGCTTTCTGGTCATCGAAGCCGGCACGCCGGGCTACAGCACCGGCACGCCCCTGAAAAAGACCGGCTGGTGGTGTTCGGACACGGCCACCATCTACCTGGACGACTGCCGGGTGCCGGCCGCCAACCGCATCGGCAAGGAAAACGAGGGCTTTTACCTGATCATGGAAAACTTCCAGTCCGAGCGGCTCTCGTTGTCGATCATGGCCAACATGACCGCGCAACTGGCCCTGGCCGAGGCCCGGCGCTACGCCGCCGAACGCCAGGTGTTCGGCAAGCCCGTCGCCGGATTCCAGGTCACGCGCCACAAACTGGCCGAGATGGCCACCCTGGTTACGGTCAGCCGCGAGTTCACCTACCGGGTGGCCGCGGCCATCGATGCCGGCCGGGACCAGATCAAGGAGGTCTCCATGGCCAAGAACTTCGCCTGCGCCGTGGCGGACCGGGTCACCTACGACGCGGTGCAGATCTTCGGCGGCTACGGCTACATGCGCGGCTACCTGGTGGAACGGCTCTGGCGCGATGCGCGCATCCTCTCCATCGGCGGCGGCACCACGGAAATCATGAAGGAAATCATCTCCAAACTGATGTGAAAGGGAAACCCACCCATGACCCTGGATCTTTCCGACCGGCGCGACATCGACTTCGTGCTCTACGAACAGTTCGACCTCCAAGCCCTGCTCCAACACCCGCGCTACGCGGAATTCAACCGCCGGACCATCGACCTGATCGTCGGCGAGGCGCGCAAGCTGGCCATCAAGGAAATCGCGCCCACCAACCGCGCCGGCGATCAGACCGGCTGCACTTTTGCCGAGGGCGCGGTGCGCGTCCCGGAGGCTTTTCACCGTATCTTCGAGCTGTATCGCCGGGGCGAGTGGATCACCATGATCGAGGATCCGGCCGTGGGCGGCCAGGGCCTGCCGGTAACGGCCAGCCTGGCCTGCCACGAGTATTTCACCGGCGCCAACTGTTCGTTTTCCATGTACCCGGGACTCTGCCACGGGGCGGGCAAGCTGATCGAAATCTTCGGCACCGCCGAACAGAAAAATCTGTTTCTGGAAAAGATGTACACCGGACAGTGGGGCGGCTCCATGCTGCTCACCGAGCCCGGAGCCGGCTCGGACGTGGGGGCCCTGGAAACCAGCGCCCGGCCCCTGGCGGACGGCACCTACGCGATCAGCGGCAGCAAAATCTTCATCACCGGCGGCGAGCAGGACCTGACTGAAAACATCATCCACCCGGTCCTGGCGCGCGTCGAAGGGGCCCCGGAGGGCACGCGGGGGATCTCGCTCTTTATCGTGCCCAAGATCTGGGTCAACCCCGACGGCCGCCTGGGGGCGCCCAACGACGTGGTCTGCACCGGCATCGAGCACAAGCTCGGGATCCGCGCCAGCGCCACCTGCGCCCTGACCCTGGGGGGCCGGGGCGGCTGCCGCGGCCTGCTCCTGGGAGAGATCAACAAGGGGATGCGCGCCATGTTCCACATGATGAACGAGGCGCGTCTGGGCGTCGGGCTCCAGGGGTTCGCCATGGCGGCCGCCGCCTACGCCCACGCCTTGAACTATGCCCGCGATCGGCGCCAGGGAAAGCACCTGCTCCGGATGCTGGATGCGCAAGCCCCCAGCGTGCCCATCATCGAGCATCCGGACGTGCGCCGCATGCTGATGCACATGAAGGCCTACGTCGATGGAATGCGCAGTTTTATCTACTATATCGGCCTGTGCTTCGACCGCATGGCCACGGCGGACGGCGACGAGACCCGCCAGGCGGCCAACGGTCTCATCGACGTCCTCACCCCGGTGGTCAAGGCCTACTGCACCGATCGGGCCTTCGAGGTCTGCACCCTGGCCGTCCAGACCTTCGGCGGCTACGGCTACACCTGCGAGTACCCGGTGGAGCAGTACCTGCGCGACTGCAAGATCACCAGCATCTACGAAGGCACCAACGGCATCCAGGCCATGGACCTGCTGGGCCGCAAGCTGGGCCTCAAGGGGGGCCGTTTCTTCATGGCCCTTTTGGCCGAGATGCAGCAGACCGTCGCCGCCGCGCGAAAGGTGCCCATCCTCGAGGACCTGGCCGACCGGGTCGAAACGGCCGTCAAGCGGCTCGGTGAAGTGGCCCTGACCCTGGGCCAGGCCGCCATGAGCGAGCGGGTCCTGAGCGCCTTCTCCGCCGCCTCGCCGTTTCTGGACGTGGTCGGCGACACGATTCTGGCCTGGATGCACCTCAGCCGGGCCGCGGCCGCCGTGCCGGGCCTGGAAAAGGCCTGCGGCGGCCTGGACCCGGCCCTGCGCCGCGAAAAGGCGGCGATCCACAAGACGGCGGCCTTCTACGAGGGGCAGATCCGGACGGCCGAATACTTCATCCGCACCGTCCTGCCGGGCACCCTGGGCCGCATGAACGCCGTGGCCCAGGCCGATCCGGCGGCGGTGGAGATGCCCGATGCGGGCTTCGGGGGGTGACGGATCGAAGGGGACAGCGGAATGTCTGACCTTGAGCGTGCGGGGAGTCATGAGAAGGATCAGGAAGCGTGGGGAACAATGAGCAGTATGGGACAGGCTATGGCCAGGCGCTTTCTATCACTCCCATCTTTCCCATCCCTCCCATTTCCTCCCCCACGACACTCAACCCGCTTCGCGCAACCCATGATCACTGCCCAATGACCGACACCCATGACCGCCTCCAAACCCCATAAGCCTTCCTGCCGGCCCCCTGCTGGGGGCCCATTTTCCCGAGGTTTTTTCAGAACGGGTGCACCTTTCCGGTGGTTCACACGTCCTGCGCAACAGCGGCCGCCTGTAAAAACCGGCGCGCCAGCAGGTCGGAGCGTCAATCCTCGAAAAGCTTCATCTGCCCGTCGGGGTGCGGCGCCGGGTCTTCCTTGACCGGTCTGATCGGGACGGGCGTCGAGACCTGCGCCCGTCCCGCGGGAGCCTTCAAAGGGAGCGAACGCTGGGTTTCTCCGGCCTCGGGCACATCTTCCCGGCGTTGAAGGAACCCGTTTCCGTCTTCCACGAACTGAAAAAAACGGGTGATGTGGGGAGCGCAGAAGCGTTCGTCGTCGTGGAACAGATCCAGCACCTCACGGATCCTGCCGGCTTTTTGGGCGGCGCTGGTCTTCCGCACCCCGAACCAGCGGCACAACTCGTCCGCCGTGAGGTGGTTGGGCGTCTCGATGGAAAAGAGGAAATTGAGCTGGGCGATGGCATAGACCATGGCGGCGGCCCAGATCTCGATCCGCCCGCGCTGGAGGTTCAACTCCGGGCAGGCCGCCGCGGCGGCGCAAAGCGCCAGGGCGTATCCGGTGTAAGTCTCGTTGAGCCGCTGCCGGCCGAAATCGAGCACGAGGCGCTTGATCGGCTCCCTCGGATCGGCTCCGGCCGCCTCTGGCGCCGCGCTCTGGAGCTCCGCCGATCGGGCCGGCCCCGGCCGGTGCCGCACCCCGGCAAGGCCATGGTCCAGGATCTGAGGTGCGCGGATCTTCTGGCGCTGGCAGCAGTCGGTGGACCGCTTGCCGCTGCCGCAGGGGCACGGATCGTTGCGTCCGGTGTTCATGGAGGCCTCCGGGAGATGAAGGGATTCGACACGCCATCAGATCCTTACATGATCGTTATTCATGGAACAAGCACCCTCTAGAAGAAACAATGAACCGACTTCACCCGATTGGCGCTTGACAAGCCTCCAAACCTTCAATATTTTGATATGCAAATACTGATTTTGCTATGCGAAATATTGATCGGACCTCTCATGCGCTCCAGACAGTTCATCCAATCCCTTGAAAAAGGCCTGCTGGTCCTCAAGGTGTTTTCCGGCTCCCGGACCCCTCTTTCGGTCAGCGACATCGCCGAGGCCTGCCGCCTGAACATGGCCACGGTCCACCGCTACCTGTTCACCCTCAAAGAGCTCGGCTATCTGGAGCAGGAGCCCGACACCCGCCGCTACCGGCTCACCCCCGAGATCCTCAAGATCGGAGTAGCGGCCCTCAACACGATGGATCTGAAAAACCGGCTCCTGCCGCACATGCTGGAAACCACCAAGACCTACGATGTCACCACCCAGTGCGCCATCCTGGACGGTACCGACGTGGTCGTCCTGGACCGGGTGCGCTCCCGGGAGGTGGTCAACTGGGACATCGGTGTCGGCTCGCGGCTGCCGGTCTTTTGCACCGCCATGGGCAAGGCCGTCCTGGCCTTTCTGGAAAAAGCGGATCAGGACGAAGTGTTGGGCCGGATCCGCTTCGAGCGCCATACCCGGTATACCCTGGGCACCCCCGAGGAGCTCAGGGCCGACCTGGCCCGGATCCGCCGCAGCGGGTACGTCCTGAGCGACCAGGAGCTGACCCTGGGCCTGCGCTCCATCGCCGCCCCGGTGCTGCGCGCAGGACGGGTCGAGGGGGCCTTTGGCATCTCCTATGCCGTCAACCGCGCCAGCGAAGAGGGGCTCGAGGCCGCCCTGACAACGCAGGTGCTGGACATCACCGCCAAGGTATCTTTCTGAAACGGAGGCTCACTGCATGGTTACAACCGGTCTGAAACGCTTCTTCAATCCCCGCTCCATCGCCATCATCGGTGCATCCACGGACGTGCGCACCATCAACGGCAAGCCCCTGCACTACCTGCAGCGCCACGGCTTTGCCGGGGGCCTCTACCCGGTCAACCCCAAGTACCCGCAGATCGCCGGCCTGACCTGTTACCCTGACCTGGAGTCGATCCCCGACGAGATCGACCTGGCCCTGATCGTGGTCAACTACAAGCTCGTGCCAGCCATGATCGAACAGTGCGCCGCCAGGAAGGTCCCCTTCGTGACCATCTTCAGCTCCGGTTTCGCCGAGGCCGGAGAAGAGGGCCGACAGGTCCAGCGCCGGGTGGCCGAACTGGCCGCCGCGGCCGGGATCCGCATCTGCGGGCCCAACTGCCAGGGGGCCGTGGACCTGTTCGACCACACCGCCGCCGCCTTTTCCGCTTCCCTGGATCCGGCCCCCTTCCTGCCCGGTCCGGTGGGCTTCGTCACCCAGAGCGGCGCCCTGGGCTACTCCATCTTCAACATGGCCCAGGAGAGCGGGATCGGCTTTTCCTACGTCGTGAGCACCGGCAACGAGATGAATCTGGATGCCGCCGACTTCATGGACTTCATGCTCGAAGACGGCCGCACCCGCATGGTCTTCGCCTACCTGGAGGGCATCCGCGACGGGGCCAAGTTCATCCGCCTGGCGGAAAAGGCCCGCCGGATCGGCAAGCCCCTGGCGGTGCTCAAGGTGGGCCGTTCGGAGACCGGCAGCCGCGCGGCCGCCTCCCACACCGCGGCCCTCACCGGCTCGGACGAGGTCTGCGACGCCTTTTTCCGCCAGAAAGGGGTCATCCGGGTGGACGATATCGAGGGATTCATCGATCTGGCCACGGCCATGAAGGGCCGCGCCCCCCTGCCCCGGGGCCGGGGCCTGGGGATCGTGAGCATCTCGGGCGGCGGCGGGGTCCTGTGCGCCGACACGGCCGAGGCCTGCGGGCTCACGGTGACCGCCCTGAAACCCGAAACCACCGCGGTGATCGCCGCCAACATCCCCGCCTTCGGCTCCCCGGTCAATCCGGTGGACGTGACGGCCCAGGCCATCAACACCGCCGACGGGTTCGCCAACGTGATCCAGGCCATGCTGGCCGATCCCGGGGTGGACGGGCTGGTGGTGGTGATCACCATGATCGTGGGCGAACCGGGGCGGCGCATGGCCCGGGACCTGGTGCGCCTCAGCCAGGAGGCCCAAAAACCGATCATGGTGGCCTGGACCGCCGGTCCGAACCTCATGGCCGAGCCCTTCGCCATACTCGGAGATGGTGGGGTGCCCCTGTTCCACTCGCCGGTGCGTGCGGTCCAGGCCCTGGCCAAGCTGATGCACTACGGGGCGGCCTCGAACCGCCAGGCTTCGGCGGACCCGGCACCCGCCGTTGCGGCGCCGGCCATGAAGGCGGAGCTCGAAAAGCTGCTCTCCGGCACCCAGCGAACCCTCACCGAGCGCCAGTCCAAGCGGATCCTGGACGCTTTTGAGATCCCCATCAGCCGCGAACGACTGGCCGCCACCCGCCTGGAAGCCGAAGCGGCGGCCCGTGAAATCGGCCTGCCGGTGGCCATGAAGGTCGATTCGCCCGACATCCTGCACAAGACCGAGGCCGACGCCATCCGCCTCAACGTCGCCGACCCGGACAAGGTGGGCGAACTTTTCGACGAGATCCTGAACAACGCCCGGGCCCACAACCCGGCGGCGCGCCTCAACGGCGTCCTGATCCAGGAGATGGTGCCCCCCGGGGTGGAGGTCATCGTGGGCCTCAACCGCGATCCCCAGTTCGGTCCGGTGCTCATGTTCGGTCTGGGCGGGATCTTCGTGGAGATACTCAAGGACGTTTCCCTGAGGATCGCCCCGGTGGATGGGGACGAGGCCTTGCGCATGATCCGCGAGGTGCGCGGCTACCCGCTCCTGGCCGGGGCCCGGGGCCGGGCCAGGGCGGACGTGGCGGCCCTGGCCGACACCCTGGTGAAAGTGTCGCGGATGGCCGTGGCCCTGGGCCCGGATTTGGATCAGCTGGACATCAACCCCCTCATCGTCCTTCCCGAGGGCCGGGGGGTCAAGGTGGCCGACGCCCTGGTGATTCTGTCGAAGAACTGACACTTGCCGTCTTGGCGGCAAAAACACGCCGGCCGAAGCGCTCGACCCGGAGCGGCTTCGGCCGGTGTGTCCGCCGGCGGCCGCGCCTTCCGTGGGAAGGCGGCCGCCGATTGTGTTGCTCAGGCCGCGTCGGAGACGCTTCGGGGCCGGCCCTGGGCATCCCAGTTGCGCGCCTGGTAATACTCTGCGAGCATTTGCAGCATCTGGTCCTCACGGAGCCCCTTGCCGGTTTCCGGCAGCACCTCTTTCAAGAGCCGCGGCGGCAGACGGTCGTCCTGGGGGGTGAGTCCCTCTTGCAGGTTGAAGCGCCGCGTCTCGTCGTGCACGGTACGCGATACGGCCCGTAGGGCCTCCTCGCTCATGTCCTCGCCCGTGAGCAGCCGGATCGCCTGGCGAAAGACGTCCCAGGGGTAGAAGTCCCGATAGAACCGGCAGATGATCAGGGTGTCCATCAGGATGTGGCGGTCTTCCCAGTCGGCAAAGGCCGCCGCCTTGCCTTCGATCTGCTCCGGGTCGAACAGCCCGCCGAGTTCGAACTTGTAGAAAGTCGACCGCAGATGGCAGGCGCCCCGATCGCTGGTGCCGTAGGCCAGGCTCATGCCCTTGAGCACCCGCGGATCGTAGCCCGACGGTTCCATCCCCTTGACATGCACGGCCAGATCCTCGGCCCCCCATTGCCTGGCCGCATGCCTGATCCCTTCGGCCAGGACCGCCCCCAGGCCGCGGCGGCAGGCGATATCCTCGACCAGGGCAACGATGCCGTCCACATCACCGTAGTCCAGCCGGGTGTCGACCTTGCCCCGCTTGCCGGCCTCGATGGTGAAGGCCACCAGATTGCCGGCGCTCATGGTGTCCAGGCCGAGTCGGTCGCAGCGGTCGTTGATATAGGCGATCTCCTCAATGGATTGGACCATGCACAGCCCGCCGAAAGTGTAGATGGTCTCGTATTCCGGACCGTCGATTTTGAGACCCCTGTGGCGTCCCTCCTTGACGGTGCTGAGCCTGCCGCAGGCCATGAAGCACTTGCGGCACGGATGCGGCGTCACGTCGCAGCGTGCGTGAAGGGCGTCGGCGTTGATCTGGTCCTGATGCGCCACACGGCCCTGGCTCCAGTACTTCGCGGGAAAGGCGCCAACCTTGTGGAGCACATCGACCATCATCGGCGTGCCCTTGGTCTTGAAGGCCTGGCTGGCCGGGGCGTCGCGGTTCTGCTTGAGAAAATCGGCGGCAAATGCCTTCAGGCCCTGGACGTCCGCCACCGCCTTTTGATGATCTCCCCAGAAAGCGATCCCTTTGACCTTCTTGGAGCCCATGACGGCGCCCACGCCGGTTCGGCCGGCCTGGCGCCAGTAGTCGTTGTTGATCAGAGAAAGCTTGACCAGGTTCTCCCCCGCTGGTCCGATCACCACCACCCCCGGCTTGCCGGCTTCGGGACGATTGGCGGCGAGCCAATCCTTGATGGCATCTTCGGTCTGGTAGGTGTCCCGCCCCCAGAGGTCTGCGGCCGGATGAAGCACCACGTCCCCGTTGCCGACCTCGATCCAGACCGGAGCGTCAGCGGCGCCGCTCAGCACGAGGGCGTCGATCCCCGCGGCGCTGATCCGGTCGGCCACGGTGCCCCCCGCGTAGCTCTCACTGTAAAAACCGGTGAGCGGGGACTTGGTGTAAATGCCGTGTCTACAGGACCCCCAAAGCGGGGTGCCCGTGGCCGGCCCGATGGCAAAGATCAGGTGGTTTTCCGGGGCGAGGGGATCGACCCGGGCCGGGTTGAGCTTGAGCAGCAGATAGGACCCCAGCCCTTTGGCGCCTAATCGGGTCCGGAGGACCTCTTCCGGGATATCAAGGGTCTCATGGGTCCGCCGACCCAGATCCACCCGGATGACCTTGTTGTTGAATCCAAGCATGGTGTCCCTTCCTTCCTGCGCGCCTCGCGCTTTGCCCGGACATCGGTGCGGCCCCTGACACGATGGGATTCAGGCGCTGGTCCAGCCTCCGTCCACGAAAATCACGTTGCCGGTGAGATAATCGGCGGCCGGCGAGGCCAGAAACACCACCGTGCCGGCCAGATCCCGGGGACTACCGGTGCCGCCCAGGGGGATGCGCGACTGCATCCAGGCCAGCCGCTCCGTATCCTGAAAGGCCGCCTCGGTCAACTGGGTGCGGAAATAGCCCGGCGCCACGGCGCAGACCCGGATCCCGTAAGGCGCCAGTTCCACCGCCATGTTCTTGGTCAGGCTGTAGACCCCGCCCTTGCTGGCGCCGTAGGCCGACGTGTTGCGGATCCCGAGCCGGCTGGTCAGCGAGGCGACGTTGATGATCCGCCCGGCCACCCGGTGAGCCACCATGTGGCGCGCCGCCTGCTGGCCAAGAAAATAGACGGCCTTCAGGTTGGTGTCCAGGACCTGGTCGTACTCGTCCGGCGTAACTTCCAGAAAAGGTTTGCGGACCTGGGCGCCGGCATTGTTCACCAGGATGTCCAGGCCGCCGAAAACGGCTGCGGCGTGCTCCACCAGCGCCGCCAGCGAATCGATGCGGCTGACGTCCCAGGGCAGGGCCGCAACCCGGGCCCCGGTCTGCTCGGCCAGCCCGGCGGCGGCCGCCTCCAGCGGCTCCGGACTGCGGCTGACCAGAATCACCCGGGATCCGGCCCGGGCCAGCCCCTCGGCCATCCCCAGACCCAGGCCGCGCGAGCCTCCGGTCACCATGCTGGTCTTGCCCGCCAGGCTGAACGGGTTCGCCTTCTGTTCCATGTGGCTGCCTCCCTCGGGTCGCGGATCTTTCGGTCAGGGTTTGTTGAAGGCGTTCTGGTAGATCCCCCGCACGTCGGCCTCGGTCAGGTCCCGCGGATTGGGAACGAACAGACGGGCCTGGGCCATGCCGCCCGCCACCATCTTGGGCAGATCGCTTTCGGGCACGTCGTAGTCGTTGAGCCAGGGCGACACGTTGACGGCCTCCATGAGATTCAACACGGCCTCGATGGAAAGATCGGCGGCCTCGTAGAGCGAGAGCCCCTCGATGGATTCGCCCATGGCCCGGGCGATGTCGGCGTATTTGTGCAGGTTGCCGACCTTGTTGAAGGCCATCACGTGGGGCAGCATGATGGCGTTGGATCGGCCGTGGGACATATGGTACTCCGTTCCGAGCACGTAGGCCAGACCGTGATTCGCGCCCAGACCGCCGCTGGCGAAGGCCATCCCCGACAGGTTGGCCGCCAGCAGCATGTTGTAGCGGGCCTTGACATTGCTGCCCTTGGCGTAGGCCGGGGGCAGGTTGGCGGCGATCATGGCAATGGCCTGCAGGGCGAGCACCTCGGCGTAGGGGGTCGTGTTGACGGAAACGTAGGTTTCGATGGCATGCACCAGGGCGTCGATGCCGGTGTCGGCCGTCACCCTGGGCGGTACGGACAGGGTCAGCATGGGATCGAGAACGGCCAGGTCGGGAAGCAGAAAGTCGCTGTAGACCACCTTCTTGGTGTTGACGGCCTCGTCGGTCATGACCAGCACCCGGGTGGTCTCACTGCCCGTTCCGGCGGTGGTGGGCACCAGAATGCAGGGGATGCCGCGTTTGGACACCATGTCGATGCCGGCATATTGCAGCACCGAGCCTTCGTTGGTCGCCAGCACGCAGGCCGCCTTGGCGCTGTCCAGGGAACTGCCGCCGCCGATGCCCAGAATCAGGTCGCATCCGCCGCTGCGCACCCGCGCGGCGCATTCGTCGATGATGCGCGCCGGGGGTTCGGGCAGGACGCGGTCGAACACCTCGTAGGGCAATCCGGCGGCCTCCAGGGGCGCCAGCGCCTTTTCCACCAGCCCGGCCCCCACCACCCCGGCGTCCGTGACCACCATCACCTTGGTGGCCCCCAGCTTCCTGGCTTCCGCGCCGACGTTCTGGATCACGTCCTGTCCCAACAGGGTTTTCTTGCAGGCCAGAAAGGTGCCCTGTTTGCCGATCTCGTCGAATGTGTCCTTCATGGTGATCTCCTTGTTGATTTGACCTTGATGAACTATCGGGCGCTGATCCGGTCGAGCCGCCGGGCCACGGCGAGACTCATGCTGCCCACGATCCCCTTGGGCAAGAAGATGATCATGATCAGCAACGAAACGCCGAAAATGATCTGACTGAGCCCCAGAAAGGACGACCCCAGGCTGATGCGGATATACTCTTCCAGGGACACGATGATGGCGCTACCGACAAAGGGCCCGAGCACGGTGAACATGCCCCCCAGGATGGCCTTGAAGCACACCGAGAGCGATACGCCCACCCCGGCGATGGTATCCGGGCTGACGTAGGTGACGTACTGGGCGTAAAGCGCCCCGCCCAGGGCCGTGAGTCCGGCGCTCAACAGGGTGATGAGCATCTTGTAGCGCATCACGCTGACCCCTAGGGAGGCCGCCGCGATCTCCGATTCCTCGATGGCCGTCAACGCCAGGCGGATGGGACTGCGATCGATGCGCCGCCAGATGTAGACCGCGCCCATGAGCAGAATCAGCGCGATAAAATAAAATACGCGCTTGTCGGGAAACTGCATGTCCATCAGCCGGCCGGTGGCCCGCAGGGTATAGCCCAGGGAGCCGCCGGTGATCTCGCGAAACGCCATGATGGTCAGCGCCGAGACCTCCGCCACGGCCAGGGTCACCAGGGCGAAATAGTCGCCCAGCAGGCCGAAGCGAAAGCAGGCGTATCCCAGAACGGCCGCCGTTCCCACGGCCACGGCCACGCCGATCCAGATCCCGATCCACGGGGTGAAGCCCCAGTAGTTGAACATCAGGCTGGGCAGATAGGCCCCGATCCCCAGAAAGACCCCGTGCCCCAGGGACACCATCCCGAAGCGCGCCATGTAGGCCCAGGCCGTGGCCACGAAGGACCAGAGCAGAATCAAGGTCAGAATGTGCATGATGTAGGAGGACCGGATGACCAAAGGCAGCAGCGCCAGGAGCGCCACCAGGATCACCTGCCCGAAAAACCACGTCTTGTTGGATGCGTGCATGATCAACTCTCTGTTCCCAATAGTCCCTGCGGACGGATCATCATCATGCCGATGAACATCATGAGGGCCACGATGTCGGCGACCTCTTTGGAGGACAGAACGGCCGTCACCGATGTGACGATGCCGATGATAAAGGCGCTGATGAAGCCTCCCATGAGATTTCCCATGCCGCCGAAAACCACGATAACGAACGCCATGAGGGTGAAACTGGCGCCGAAATGGGGATGGACGGTATAGATGGGAACGAAGAAGGCCGCCACCAGTCCGGTCAGCGCCCCGCCGGCCGCCAGGGTCAGGTAATAGATGACCCGGGGGTTGATCCCCACGCCCTTGGCCATCTCCAGGTCCTGGGCCACGAGATCGGAAGAGCGTCGTGTAGGGGAAGAGTGTAGATCTCGGGGGTCGGCGGATC
>CALJLV010000026.1 GCA_937982505.1 uncultured Desulfobacteraceae bacterium
GATTGACTGACGTGACTGGAGTTCAGACGTGTGCTCTTCCGATCTGTGACCCAGATCGGGGTGATCACCCCGCCGGTGGGGGTCAATGCCTACGTGGTCAGCGGCGTGGCGCTGGACATTCCCCTGGAGGACATCTTCAAGGGAGTGGTGCCGCTCTTGGGGGCCCTCATCCTGGCCACCCTGCTGATGATCCCCTTTCCCCAGCTGGCCCTCTGGCTGCCGGGGATGATGAAGTGAACGATCCGGTCAGAGGGCGTAGAGCCGCTCGGCCGTGAGCACGTTGAGCCCCCCGGCCCGGAGGGTGGCGACGGCCCCGTCCAGGTCTTCCAGGTGGAGAATGAGCACGGCCTTGTCGCCGTTCTTCTGCACGAAGGCGTACATGTATTCCACGTTGCGGCCCTGATCGGCCAGAACCCGCAGCAGCCGGCCCAGGGCGCCGGGCCGATCGTCGATCTCGACGGCGATCACCTCGCTCTGGCGCACCGGGTAGCCGTAGTCCTTGAGCACCCGGTGGGCCTTGGGGGCATCGTCCAGCACCATGCGCAGGACCCCGAAATCCTTGGTGTCGGCCAGGCTCATGGCCCGGATGTTGACCCCGATCTCGCCCAGGATGGCGGCGATGTCGGCCATGGTGCCGGGGCTGTTGGAGACGAACAGGGACAGTTGCGGGATCTTCATGGCCCCTCCGGGTGGTGGGTGTGGGTGAAACCGGAAATTGGAAGCCTGCCCGTTGAGTGTGCAGCTTCCCGTTTCCAATTTCAAGTTTCCAGTTTCAAACCGGATACGGGACCTGATCCAAACCGGTGCTCTCGGGCAGGCCGAGCATCAGGTTCATGTTCTGCACCGCCTGGCCGGCGGCCCCCTTGACCAGGTTGTCGATGGCCGACATGAGGATCAGGCGCCGCCGGGGCCGATCCAGGACCACCCCGATGTCGCAGTAATTGGTCCCCCGCACATGGCGGGTATCGGGAAACTGCCCGGCCGGGCGCACCCGCACGAAGGGCCGCCCGGCGTAGTAGGCCTCCAGGCAGGCGCGCATCGCCGCCTCGTCCGCATCCGCGGCCGGCAGCGCGTAGAGGGTGGTCTGCATCCCGCGGCTCATGGGAACCAGATGGGGGACGAAGGTCAAGGGCACCGGCCGGCCGGCCTGCTCGGCCAGAACCGCCTCCATCTCCGGGTTGTGGCGGTGCTGGGCCACCTTGTAGGGCTTGAAGGACTCGCCCGCCTCGCAGATGTGGACCGTGAGGGACGGCGCACGCCCGGCCCCGCTGACCCCGGACTTGGCGTCGGCCACCAGGCCCTCGGTCCGGACCAGCCCCGCCTTGAGCAGGGGGACCAGGGGCAGCAGGACGCTGGTGGGATAGCACCCCGGATTGCCCACCAGACGACTGGCGGCGACGGCCTCCCCGTAGACCTCGCTCAATCCGTAGACCGCCCGCCGACACCAGTGGGGCGCCGTATGGGGCTGGTAGGCCGCGGCGTAGCGGTCCGGGTCGCGGAACCGAAAATCGGCCGACAGGTCCACGACCCGCTTTCCAGCCTCCACCAGATCGGGCACGATGGCCATGGGCAGCTTGTGGGGCAGGGCGGTAAAGAATACGTCGGCGGCCGCCACGGCCGACCGGGCTTCGAAGGCCTGGCAGACCAGATCAACGCGCCCGCTCAGGGCGGGGAAGACCTGGGCCAGGGGCACCCCGGCATACTGGCGCGAGGTAACCAAGGTCAGTTCCACCGCCGGGTGGCCGGCCAGGATGCGCACCAGTTCGGCGCCAGCGTAGCCGGTGGCGCCGATGACGGCACAGCGGGTCATAGACAATTCCTTCCTTCCGTGTCCTATCGGTCCTATCCGTCCTATCGGTCCTATCGGTCCTATCCGTCCTATCGGTCCTATCGGTCCTATCGGCCCCACTATCGCTATAGGACAAATAGGGCTTATAGGACCTATAGTCGTCACCCCCCCAAATAAGCCGCCTTGATCTCGGGGTTGTTCAACAGCTCGCGGCTTTTTCCGGCCAGGACCAGGTGGCCGGTTTCGAGCACGTAGCCGCGCTGGGCGAACTTGAGGGCCAGCCGGGCATTCTGCTCCACCAGCAGAATGGCCGTGCCCTCCCGGGCGTTGATCTCCTTGAGGGCCTCGAAGACGCTGAGCATCAGCAGGGGCGCCAGCCCCATGGACGGCTCGTCGAGAAGCATCATGCGCCGGCCGCTCATAAAGGCCCGGCCGATGGCCAGCATCTGCTGTTCGCCCCCCGAGAGGGTCCCGGCCTTTTGTTCCTCGCGCTCCTTGAGGCGCGGAAAGAGGGCAAAAACCCGCTCCAGGTCCTCGGCGATGCGCCCGCGGTCCCGGCGGGCGAAACAGGCCAGGATCAGATTCTCCATCACGGTGAGATTGCCGAAGAGACGCCGCCCCTCGGGCACGTGGCTGATGCCCAGCTGGCTGACCACCTTGTCCGGGGCAAAGCGCAGCAGGTCCTGGCCGCGGTAGGTCATGCGGGAGCCTTCCAGCACCGGCACCATGCGCGAGATGGCGCGCAGGGCGGTGCTCTTGCCGGCCCCGTTGGCACCGATGATGGTGATGATCTCGCCCTCTTCCACCGTGAAGCTCACCCCCTGGAGGGCCTTGATCTGGCCGTAGGAGACGCGCAAATTGTCCACTTCGAGCAGCCGCATTAGTCCACCGTTTCCTTGCCCAGATAGGCTTCGATCACCCGCGGATCGTTCTGGATCTGCCCGGGCGTGCCCTCGGCGATGACCTCGCCGAAAACCAGGGTCTGAATCCGCTGGCACAGCTCCATCACCATCTTGAGCCGATGTTCGATCAAGAAAATGGCCAGCCCCAGCTGCTGGTGGAGCTGGCGGATGATGCCCATCATCTGCCCGAGCTCCTCGGGGGTCATGCCCACGGTGGGCTCGTCCAGGAACAGCACCTTGGGCGCCACGGCCAGGGCCCGGGCCAGCTCCACCCGGCGCTGGGCCCCGTAGGGCAGGTTCAGAACCCCCTGGTCGGCCAGATGGCCGATCCCCACCAGTTCGAGCAGCTCCCGGGAACGGGCCTCGATGCGCGCCTCCTGGCGGTGGCGCCGGGCCGTGCCGAAAAAAGCCCCCGCCAGCCCGTAGTCGATGCGGGCGTAATGGGCCAGGCGCACGTGGTCCAGAACCGACATGTGGCGCCACAGGCACAGGTTCTGGAAGGTGCGCCCCAATCCCAGGGCCGCGATGCGGTTGGGCGCCAGTCCGTTGATGGGCCGACCGTCCAGCAGGATGCGCCCCTCGCTGGGGGTGTGGATGCCGGTGAGCAGGTTGAAGATGGTGGTCTTGCCCGCTCCGTTGGGACCGATGAGTCCGACGATCTGGCCTGCCTCGATCTCGAGGTTGTAGTCGTGAACGGCCCGCAGTCCCCCGAAGTAATGGGTCATGTGCTCGACGCGCAGTAGTGCCATGTCACACCTTTGGCCTGGAATCGGTTCGCGGGCCCATGGCCTTGCGCAGGTCGAAATCGCGGAAGGCCACCAGCCCCGTGGGCCGGTAGATCATCACCAGGATCAGCAGCAGGGGGATGAAGATCCACTTGAGGATCTCCAGGGGCCGCAGGGCCTCGCCCAGCAGGCTGATGGACACGGCCCCGACGATGGAGCCGTACACCGAGTTGAGCCCCCCGAAATAGACCATGGCCAGGACCTCGGCCAGCTTCTGAACCCCGAACATGGCCGGGTTGATATAGCGCAGCACATGGGCCAGCAGGCCGCCGGCCACCCCGGCCCAGAAGGCCCCCACCAGAAAGGCGGTCATCTTGACCCGGCGGGTGTTGACGGTCATGGCCTCGGCGGCCGTCTCGTCGTCGCGCACCGCGTTGAGCGCCTTGCCCAGGGTCGAAGTGACGAAGTTGTTGATGATCCAGATGCCCAGGACCACCACGGCGAAGATCACCGGCAGGGTGGCCCAGTCCGGCTGGCCGGCGATCCCCCGCGCCCCGCCGAGCACCTGGAGGTTTTCGAACAGGCTCTTGACGATGAACAGGAAGGCCAGGCTGATGATGGCCAGGTAGTCGCCGCGGGTCTTGAAGGAAGGGATGGCGATGATCAGGGCCCCGGCGGCCGCGGCGCCCCCGCCCAGGATCAGCGCCAGGGGGAAGGTCAGATAGTCCATGGGCATGGCGACCAGGGCCTTCCCCAGAACCTTGTCGTCCACGAAAAGCCCCACCGTGAACAGCGACGAGATGTAGGCCCCGATGGCCATGAAGGCCGGGTGGGAGCAGGAAAACTCGCCCATGTACCCGTTGATGATGTTCAGGCTGAGGGTAAAGAGGACCGCGATGAGGGTCAGGTTCAGGGTGATGAGACGATAATCGCTCATTCCGGCCCAGACGTGCAGGGTGACGTACATCAGCCCCAGATGAACCAGGGCCGAGGCCGGCAGCGGCATCCGGGCCAGGGCCGCCGCCGCCCGGTTGGCGGCCCCGGCCGTGATCCGGCCCACCCCGATGAGGGGCAGCAGATAGACGACGGCGAAATAGACCCCGGCGGCCGGGAGCTGCAGGAGCTCGATCCCTTCGAAGGCGGCCCCCTTGAACAGGGCGTTGACCAGTCCGGCCACCACCTTCGATATGGTCAGGATCCCGAAAAGAACCGGCATCTTGGGCAGGTGCAGGAGATCGCTCACCTGCTGGCCGAAGAACCGTTCGATGAGAACGCAGGCCAGGGCGCCGGTGAGCAGACCGAGGAGGGGCGCCGGCCCCAGAATCCGGCGCACGGCGC
The DNA here is from genome assembly GCA_937982505.1 of uncultured Desulfobacteraceae bacterium. Taxonomy (GTDB): domain Bacteria; phylum Desulfobacterota; class Desulfobacteria; order Desulfobacterales; family UBA2174; genus UBA2174. The sequence goes on from CALJLV010000026.1 coordinate 4,755, forward strand.
TCGGGCCGCGGCCGGGGGAAATGGCTTCTTTGGTCATGGGACCCTTTTCCTTGTACCCTCTGCGCCGCCGGCGGGGCGCATCAGAGACGCAGCTTGGCGCTGTACGGTTCGCCGAAAAGCCCGTGGGGGCGGAAGACCAGAATCGCCAGCACGATGGAATAGGCGATCAGATCGCGCAGGTTGGAGCCGATGTTGAGCTCGAAGAGCCGATTGACGATCTGGATCCCCGGCACGGTCATGATCTCGATGAACCCGAGCATGAACCCGGCGATGCAGGCCCCCATGATGGAGCCGCGCCCGCCGAGGATGGCCGCCACGAAGGCCTTCCAGCCGAAACTGACCCCCATGTAGGGGTCGAGCACCGGATAGGCCAGCCCGAAGAGGATCCCGGCGGCCGCGGCCAGGGCCGACCCGATGGCGAAGGTCATCACCGCGATGGTGTTCAGCGGCACCCCCACCAGGGGGACCACCACGAAATCGTAGGCCATGGCGCGCATGGCCATGCCCCAGCGCGAGCGGGTGACGAACTGGTGCAAAGTGGTCATCAGGCCGATGGAGACCAGCACGATCATGATTTTCTTGTTGGTGATGAAAACCCCGCCCAGGTTGTAGGTCTGGGATTCGATGAGCTGGGGAAAGGCCAGACGCTGGCCGCCGAGAAAGAGGATGTTGCTCGTCTCCAGGATGATCCCGATCATCAGTCCGGTGATGGCCGCCGAGGCCCGCGGGGCGTCGCGCAGGGGACGGTAGCCGACCCGCTCGACGATGATCCCCACAAAAGCGGTCAGGAACATGGAGATCAGGATGGTGGCCACCAGGACGACCCAGCCGGGGACCAGGGCCGCCGCTCCGCTGCCCACGATCTTGAGCAGCACCAGCGAGACCCCCAGGCCGATGTAGGCTCCCACCATGAAAATGTCGCCGTGGGCGAAGTTGAACAGCATCAGGATGCTGTAGACCATCGAGTAGCCCAGGGCGATCAGGGCGTAGAAACTTCCCCACTGCAGGGCGTTGATCAGGTTTTGCATGAAAAAGTTCAAATTCATGCAGGGCCCCTTTCATGGACAAGGCAAGGGGCTCGAAAGCGCGCCCGCCGCCGAGCCCCTCACATGACGTTGCGGTTCCCCGCCGAGGGGGATGAATCAGATCACGGGCAGACCGACTTGTGGAAGGCGAACTGGCCCTGGTCGTTGATCTTGACCACCACGGCGCACTTGATGGGGTCGCCTTCCGGGGTGAAGGTCATCTTGCCGGTGATCCCCGGGTAGTCCTTGATGGCGGCCAGGGCGTCCTTGACCTTGGTCCGGTCGGCCTTGATGTCGCCGCTCAGGCCGCCGGTGTTCTGGATGGCCTGGATCATCAGTCCCAGCGAGTCCCAGGTCAGCGCGGCCACATCGTCCGGGGTCTTGCCGTAGGCGGCGCTGTACTGATCGATGAACGCCTTGGTGGCCCCCTGGGCGCCGGCCGCGGCGTAGTGGGTGGAGAAGAACAGGCCCTTGCAGTCGTCGCCGCAAAGTCCCATCAGGTCCCCGCTGCCCCAGGAGTCCGAACCCATGATCGGTTTGCTGAACCCGTTTTCCTTGGCGGCGCGCACGATCAGGGGCACCTCGCTGTAATACTGCGGGGTAAAGAGGATGTCGGCCCCGGAGGCCACGATATTGGCCATCTGGGCCGAAAAATCCTTGTCGCCGGTGGTAAAGGACTCGAAGGCCACCACCGCGCCGGGCCCGTGGATCTTCTCAAAGGCCTGCTTGAAGAACTCGGCCAGCCCCTTGGGGTAGTCCGAAGCGATGTCGTAGAGCACGGCGGCCTTCTTGGCGCCGAATTCCTCGGTGGCGAAGTTGGCGGCCACCGGCCCCTGGAACGGATCGAGGAAGCAGCCGCGGAAGACGTAGGGCCGGTTCAAGGTGGTGTTGGGGTTGGTGGACCAGGGGCTGATCATGGGGGTGGCGTAGTTGTTGGCCACTTCCCCGGCGGGCACGGCCTGGGCCGAGGCCTGGGGGCCGATGACGCCCAGGACCTCCTCTTCGGTGATCAGCTTGGTGATGGCCTTGACGGCCGATTCGGCCTTGAACTCGTTGTCCTCGTAAACAAACTTCAGAGCGTAGGTCTTGCCGGCCACGACCACGGTGGGAACCTGCTTGAGGTACATCTCGGCGGCATTCTTGCTCGATGCCCCCACGTCCGGGTTCTCACCGGTCAGCGGGATGGGAAAGCCGAGACGGATGACATCGTTCGCGGCCCCGGCCGCGGGGGACAGGGCCAGGCCCAGGCCAATCAGGGTGACCATCAACAGCAGTCCTTTTCGCATCGGTTCCTCCTTTTTGCCCTCAAGGTATGAATGGATGGGTGGGAACGGCTCGCCCGGCCGCGCTGGGAAAGGCCGCCGGTTCAGGATAAGCCAGGTCTGATAACACAGGCCCGCGGATATGGCAACGGCCTTTTTGCGCCCTGGCGCCAAATCAACCACTTGATTTAGTGGAAGAAAAATCACGGCCGGCAAAGGGGGCGGGCCATCCGGGGGCGACGGCCGCCGGCGGCAACGGCTCAGTGCTTCAGGTCCCGGATCAGATCCTGGAGGATCCCCAGCACGTTGCGGCCCCGCTGGCGGGCGATGCGGCCCGCTTCGTCCACCACGGCCGCCGCCTGGCGCTGAAGTTCGTCGGGGGCCGGCCGGGGCAGGCCGCGCTGCGTGTACTGGCGCTCCAGAAGGCGCCGGGCCAGGTTGATTTTTTGGTCGCGCAAGAAGCCCATGGGGATAGCGTTGGGATCGTTTAGAGCGTTAAGATCGTTGGGATCGTTTAGAGCGTTAAGATCGTTGAGATGTTTTCGGACCGGTCCGACAAGATTGAACCCCTGCCCTCCGACTTTTAACTTACAGCCGCTTGACCCACAGCATGTTGGTGGTCCCGGCCGCATAGAGAGGCCGCCCGGCGGTGATCACCGCCAGATCGCCGGCGGCCGCCTTGCCGCTGTCCAGGGCCGAGGCGGCCGCCTTTTCGATCATCTCGTCGGTGTCGTCGGTCAGCTCCAGGCACCACGGCACGCAGCCCCAGACCAGGGTCAGGCGCCGGGTGGTTTCCGGGTCCGGGCTCAGGGCGATGATCTTGGGCCGGGGCCGAAAACGGGCGATGTGCATGGCCGTGGTGCCGCTGCGGGTGGTGGCCACGATGGCCGGAGCCCCCAGGTGTTCGGCCGTCACGCAGGCCGCGTAGGAAACAATCTGGGAAATTCCCTGGCGGGGAATCACCTCCAGGTACTTGGCGTGGGGGTAGCGCAGCTCGGCGCTGCGGGCGATCTCGGCCATGTAGCGCACCGCCTCCACCGGATAGCGGCCGCTGGCGGTCTCCTCGCTGAGCATGACGGCATCGGCCCCGTCCAGCACCCCGTTGGCCACGTCGGCGGCCTCGGCCCGGGTCGGGCGGGGCGAATCGACCATGGAACGCAGCATCTGGGTGGCGATGATCACCGGCTTGCCCGCCAGGTTGGCCTTGCGCACGATCTCCTTTTGGATGTTGGGCACGGTTTCCAGGGGAATTTCCACCCCCAGATCGCCCCGGGCCACCATGATGGCGTCCGAGACCTCGATGATGGCATCGATGTTCTCGAGGGCTTCGTGCTTTTCGATCTTGGCCACGATGGGGGTGGTCAGCCCGGCCAGGTGGATCCGGCGGCGCACGCTGAGCACGTCCTCGGCGCGCCGCACGAAGGAAAGGGCCACGAAGTCGACCCCGTTTTCCAGCCCGAAGGCCAGGTCCACCAGGTCCTTTTCCGTCAGGGCCGGCGCCTTGATGCTCCCCGTGGGCAGGTTGATCCCCTTGTGGCGGGTGAGCATCCCGCCGGTGATCACCCGGCAGAAGAGCTCGGTGCGGGTGGTTTTTTCCACCACCAGCTCCAGCAGCCCGTCGGCCAGCAGGAGGCGGTCGCCGACCTTGGCGTCCCGGGGAAGATCCGCATAGGAGACCGAGACCCGGTCCTCGCTGCCTTCCACCGTCTCGGTGGTCAGGACGAAAGGCTTGCCCGAAAGCAGGCGCACCCCCGGTTCGGGGATGCGCCCGACGCGGATCTTGGGGCCGCACAGGTCCTGCAAAATGCCCACGGGTTCGTTTTCTTCGGCCGAAATGGCGCGGATGCGGGCGATCGTCTCGCCGTGTTCGTCGTGGGTGCCGTGGGAAAAATTGAGGCGCGCCACGCTCATCCCGTTGCGGATCAACCCCCGGATCACTTCCGGTGACCGGCTGGCCGGTCCGATGGTGCAGACGATCTTGGTGCGCGGCATGGCGCCTCCTTGCGGCAAAGAGAGAAGATCAGCGCCTCGAGCGCCAGGCGCCCCGAAGCGGCGCCGCCTTTCAAGGCCCGGTCGGCCTCGGTCAGCCGTTCGAGGAAGGCCTGGAGCTGCGGGCCGGAAAACCGCTGGGCCTGCTTGAGCAGCAAATACACCGGATAGGCGCTCTGGGGATTTTTCACCAGAACCAGGTCGGTGTCAACGCCGCGGCGCCGCTTCCCGCCCTCCCGGGATTCCGGATGCCAGGCCGCCACCTGGTCCCGCAGGCGCCGGTCCTGGGCCTGGAGGACCGGCACCACCAGACGCTGAAAATCGCCGTAGCTCATGCGGGCCGACCAGGCCTGACCCTCGGGGCCGTCCAGGAAACCGCGGGCCAGGATCCAGCGGCGGGTCTGGTTGACAAGCGCGGCCAGGATCTGCAGGGGATGGGTTTCCCCCTCCAGGAGGGAATCGAGGGCCTGAAGGGCCGGTTCCAGGTGGCCGTCGCCCACGGCCCCGGTGAGGGCATAGACGGGATCCTGACGGCTGCGCGAGAGAACCTGGCGCACATCCGCGGCGGTGATTTCCGTGCGCCGGCCGGTGTAATCCATCAGCTTTTCAAGGCTCTGGACGAAGGTGCGCAGATGAAAGCCGGTCATTTCCAGCAGGGCGTCGCAGGCCTCCGGTCCCATGCGCTTGCCGCCGGCCCCCAGGACGGCGCGCAGCTGGGCCTGCAGCACCCGCTGCTGTACCTCGCGGTCCGCCCGGCGGTCGCCCGCCGGCACGGTGCAGTCCACCACCGACCCCACCCGTTCGAAGACCTTGAAGAGCTTGCGGCGCCGGTCCACGGCCTCGGCCGTCACGATGAGGTGATGGCCGGCGGGGAACCCCCGCTCCAGGGCCCGGGTCAAGACCTCGGCATCCCCTTCCCCGGCCGGGACCCTCAGGCCCTGCTGGCGGCACCAGTCCACCAGGGCGGCCAGCCATTCGTCCTGCCCGGGAGCCATGTCCGCCGCGTCCAGCAGGCGCCGGCGGGCCTCGGCATCCACTTCGCCCGGCTCCAGGCGGTGGAATCCGAGCACCGTCATCAGCGCCCTGGCCGCCTTGGCGGTCTCATGATCCTGCTGGGCCTGACGGGCCTTTTCGAGAAACGCGCGCGTGTCCAGCGCGTCGTGAAAAAGGCGGGCTTCGGACAGGATCACCACCCTGGCGTCGCCCAGCAGCGAATAAGTGTTGACCCTGGCCAGGGCCTCGTTCAGCGCACCGGCCGACGCCCCATCCAGGCGCTCGATCTGGTGGACGCCCGGATGGGGCCCCAGCAGACGCGCGCAGAGGGCCTCGACCGCCTGCTGGCGCAGCATCTCCTCGCCGTGGATCAGGTAGACCGGGGCGGCGGCTCCCGGTTTGAGCCCGTCGAGATGGCGGTCGAGCTGGTCGTGGGTGATCTCGGTCATGGTTCTGAATGGCGTCTGGTTCCCGGCGGCCGCGGCGTCCGGGCCGCTGCTGTCTCAGCCGCGCCGGTCCTCGGGCAGCCGGCGGCTCAGCATGAGCACCAGGAAGATGCCGATGCCCACGGTGATGGCGCTGTCGGCCAGGTTGAAGGCCGGCCAGTGGTAGCGGCCCACGTGGACGTCGAGAAAATCGATCACCCGGCCCATGCGCAGCCGGTCCACCAGATTGCCCAGGGCCCCGCCCAGGATCAGGGCAAAGGCGGTGCCCAGCCAGGGATGGCCGGGCGGGGTGCGGTGGAAGAAAACCAGCAGCAGGCCGACGGCCAGGACCGTGGCCGCCAGAAAGAGAATGGCCCGCAGAACGGGATCCTGGCCGGCCAGAAACCCGAAAGCCCCGCCGGGGTTGTGGATATGGATCAGGTTGAAAAACCCCTCGATCACCGGAATGGCGTGGTAAAGGGGGATCCTGGCCTGGACCAGCAGCTTGGTGGCCTGGTCCCCGGCCAGGACGGCTCCGGCCACCAGGATCAAAAGGATGTATTTGCGCCCCGAGGGGGTCAACACGGCCGGCTCCTCAGCGACCGAGCTGCCCCAGCGCCGCCTGGCAGCGCGGACAGACCTCGGCCGCCGCCCCCACCGCCGGATGGTGGACCCAGCAGCGCGGGCATTTTTCCCCGGCGGCGACCGCCACGGCCACCTGGAGGTCGGCGACGGTCTCGCCGGCCATGGCCTCCGGAGGCGCGGGCGCATCGCTCAACGCGGCCGCCGAAACGATGAACAGAACCGCCAGATCCGGGGCGAAGGGGGCGAGCCGGGCCAGGGTGTCCCCTCCGGCATGAAGGGTCACGGCGGCATCCAGGGCATGGCCGATGCGTTTTTCGGCCCGGGCCGCTTCCAGGGCCCGGGTCACCTCCGAGCGCACCGCCAGCAGAAAGTTCCAGCGCTCGGCCAGGGCCGGATCCTCCCAGCGCGGATCGGGATCGGGCAAAGCCGCCAGGTGGACCGAGTCGAGGCCGTCGCCCCGGGCGCCTCCGGGCCGGTGCCGCCAGATCTCCTCGGCGGTAAAGCAGAGGACGGGGGCCATGAGGCGCGTGAGCGCATCCAGGATGGCGGCCATGGCCGTCTGGGCGCCGCGCCGCTCGACCGAGGCGGGCGGGGCGGTGTAGAGCCGGTCCTTGAGCACGTCCAGGTAAAAGGCCGACAGATCCACCACGCAGTAGTTGTGCAGGGCGTGGTGGATGGTGTGGAACTCGTAGCGATCGTAGGCCCGGCGGCACTTGCGCACCAGCTCCTGGAGCCGGTGCAGGGCGAAGCGGTCGATTTCGGCCAGCCTTTCCGAGGGCAGGGCGTCGCCGGCCGGATCGAAGTCGTAGAGGTTGCCCAGCATGAAGCGGCAGGTATTGCGGATGCGCCGGTAGGCGTCGCTGAGCTGCCTGAGGATGTTGTCCGAGATGCGCACATCCTCGCGGTAGTCGGCCGCCGCCACCCACAGGCGCAGCACCTCGGCGCCGAACTGCCGGATCACCGCCTCCGGGGCCACCACGTTGCCCACGGACTTGGACATCTTTTTCCCGTCGGCATCCACCACGAAACCGTGGGTCAGCACCGCCTTGTAGGGTGCCCGGCCCCGGGTGCCCACCGCGGTGAGCAGCGCCGAGTGGAACCAGCCGCGGTGCTGGTCGCTGCCCTCCAGGTAGAGGTCGGCCGGCCAGGTCAGGTCGGGACGGTCCTCGAGCACGGCCGCGTGGCTGACCCCCGAGTCAAACCAGACATCCAGGATGTCGGTCTCCTTGACGAACCGGTCATGGCCGCAGCCGGCGCAGACGGTCCCGGCCGGCAGCAGTTCTTCGGTGGCTCTTTCGAACCACACGTCGGCCCCCTGGGCCTCGAACTGCTGATAGACCGCCTCCATCACGGCCGGGTCGGCAAGGATCCGCTCGCAGCGCTGGCAGTAAAAGACGGCGATGGGCACGCCCCAGGCCCGCTGGCGCGACACGCACCAGTCCGGCCGGTTTTCGATCATGCCGTAAATGCGCTCCCGGCCCCAGGCCGGAATCCAGGAGACCGTGTCGATGGCCGCCAGCGATTTTTGGCGCAGCCCGGTGCGCTCCATGGAGATGAACCACTGGGGCGTGGCCCGGAAGATCACCGGCTGCTTGCAGCGCCAGCAGTGAGGATAGCTGTGGCGCAGGTGGCGGCGGGCCAGAAGCGCCCCGCGGGCCTCGAGGTCGGCCATGATCCGGTCGTTGGCCCTGAAAACGAAGGTGCCGGCCACACCGGGCACCTCGTCGGTGAAACGGCCCTGATCGTCCACCGGCGAGTAGCTTTCCAGCCCGTAGGCCAGCCCCACCTCGTAGTCCTCGCGGCCGTGGCCCGGAGCGGTATGCACGCAGCCGGTGCCGGCCTCCAGGGTCACGTGGGTCCCCAGAACGATGAGCGCCTCGCGCCCGTAGAGGGGGTGGCGGCAGCGCTTGCGCTCCAGGTCGGCGGCGGTCAGGCGGCCCAGGACGCGATACTCGGGGATGTTGAAGATCTCCATGCACCCGTCCACCAGCGCCTCGGCCACAATGAGAACCTCGGTCCCGGTGTCCACCGCGGCATAGGCGAAATCCGGATGCAGGGCCACGGCCAGGTTGGCTGGCAAGGTCCAGGGGGTGGTGGTCCAGATCACCAGGGAGACCGGCCGTCCGGCGATCCGATCCGCCAGCGGGGGCAAGGCGTCCGCCAGGGGGAACTTGACGAAGATGGACGGCGACCCCTCGTCGGCGTATTCGATCTCGGCCTCGGCCAGGGCCGTCTGGCAGCTGCAGCACCAGTGGATGGGCTTCTTGCTGCGAAACAGGCTGCCGTCCAGGGCGAACTTGAAGCATTCGCGGGCGATGACCGCCTCGTAGCGGTAGTTCATGGTCAGGTAGGGATCTTCCCAGTGGCCCATAACCCCCAGACGCTTGAATTCGGCGCGCTGCACGTCGATGAAGCGCTCGGCGTAGGCCCGGCACTTGCGGCGCACCTCGGCCTGGCTCATGGAGAGCTTGGCGGCCCCCAGCTCCTTGTCCACATTGTGCTCGATGGGCAGCCCGTGGCAGTCCCAGCCCGGCACGTAGACCGCGTCGCAGCCGGCCATCTGGCGGCTGCGCACGATGATGTCCTTGAGAATCTTGTTCATGGCCGTGCCGATGTGGATGTGGCCGTTGGCATAGGGCGGACCGTCGTGCAGAATGAAGGGGGGGCGTCCGGCCGACGCCTGACGGATGCGCCCGTGGAGATTTTCCCGATCCCAGCGTTCCAGTTGTTCCGGTTCGCGCTGGGCCAGGTTGGCTTTCATGGGAAAGGGGGTCTGGGGTAGATTGAGGGTCTTCTTGTAGTCCATGGGACCTCCGCTGACGATGTCATCAAGACAGGCTGAATCGGCCAGAAATAGAATGATGCCTTGCCCCTGTCAAGGGGCTTGGCACGTTGACAATCCGCCTCCCCTTCGACTAAGGGAGAGGATCAGAACCGTTGCCCGGAGGCCCGGGGAATCGGGCCGGGCACCCCATCGGATACCCGATCGTGGAGGGAAAGGAAAGGATCATGAAGCGTGGACGGACCTTGGCAATCCTGCTGGCGGCGGCGGTCATCCTGGGCGGCTGCGCGGCCCTGGTGGTCGGCACCGGCGCCGGCGTCGGGGTGTACAGCTACATCGAGGGCGAACTGCGCCGGGCCTATCCCAACGACGTCCAACAGACCCTCGCCGCCTGCCGCGACACCCTGGCCCAGTTGCAGATCCGCATCGAAAATCAGACCAGCGACGGGATCCAGACCACCCTGCAGGCCAAACGGCCCGACGGCACCCCGGTCACGGTCAAGGTCACCATGCTGTCGCCGCGGGTCACCGAGGTGGGGGTGCGCTCCGGGGTCATCGGCCTGTGGGACAAGCAGATCTCCGAACTGATCCATACCACCATCGCCCAGCGGCTCGCCTGATCCATCCGTCCCGCTGGTCCCCGGGGTAGTCATGGCCCGCCAAACCGAGGATCGCTTCCTGGCCAGAGTGGAAGGGTACATCCGCCGAAACGGCCTCCTGGACCGGGATGATGCGGTCCTGGTGGCCGTTTCGGGGGGGCCGGATTCGGTGGCCCTGCTCCTGGCGCTGAACCGCCTGGCGCCGTCCTGGGGCTGGCGCCTCAGCGCGGCCCACCTGCACCATGGTCTCAGGGGCGCCGCCGATGCCGACCTGCGCTTCGTGGTCGAGCTGACCCGAAGCCTGGGGGTCTCCCTGGTCAGCGCCAGGGTCGACACCCGGGCCGAGGCCAGGGGCCGGCGGCTCTCGCTGGAAACCGCGGCCCGCCGGCTGCGCTATCAGTTTCTGGACCGCTGGGCCGACGCCGGCGGATGCCGGCGCGTCGCCCTGGGCCACCAGCGCAACGACAACGCCGAACTGGTCCTGATGAACCTGATCCGCGGCACGGGCCCCCTGGGGCTGGCGGCCATGGCGCCGCTGCGCGCCGAGCGCTACATCCGCCCCCTGCTGGATCTGGACCGCCGGGATATCCTGGACTTTCTCCAGGCCGCGGGCGCGGACTACCGCGAGGACGAAACCAACCGGGAACTGGCCCATACCCGCAACCGGGTGCGCCGGATCCTGATCCCGCTGCTGGCGCGGCGCTTCAATCCGGCCGTGGTCGCCGCCCTGAACCGCACGGCGGTCATCGCCCGGGATGAGGAGGACTGGCTGACCGGCATCACCGGCAGATCGGAAGAGCGTCGTGTAGGGAAAGAGTGTAGATCTCGGTGG
>CALJLV010000027.1 GCA_937982505.1 uncultured Desulfobacteraceae bacterium
CGGCGACCACCGAGATCTACACGCTTTCCCTACACGACGCTCTTCCGATCTCGGCCGACTCGATGTCGGCGATGGAATTCGTCATGGCGCCCGAACCGAAGGCGGCGGCCAGACCGGCCACCGTGGAGGCATGTCAAAGCCGGGCGCAGTGATCCACATTGTTGGTGCCCAGCACGGCGCGGGCGAACTTTTGGGCCAGGTAGTTTTCTTCGTTGGTGATCTTGGCCGAGACCAGGACCCCGACGCTGTCAGGCCCATGGCGGTCGATGATCTGGCGGAACCGGTCGGCGGTGAGCTGGATGGCCTCGTCCCAGCCGGTCTTGATGAAGCGGCCGAAGGTCTTGACCAGGGGCTGCTTGAGCCGCAGAAAGCTGTTGATGTGCTCGTGCAGGTTCCATCCCTTGATGCACAGCTTGCCCTGGTTGACCGGATGGGTCTTCATCGGCAGGGTGCCGACGAGCTGCCCGTCGATGACCTCGAAAAGCACCCCGCAGCCGGTTCCGCAGTAGGAACAAACCGAGGGGACGAACTGGCAATCCATGGTGGCGTCCTTTCTCATGGGCTAGTTGGGGACATCGTCCGCCTCGAGAGGCCGCGGGGTGAGGGCCACCTTCTCGCCGATGATGGAAAAAGGCGGCTGATCGGGGCTCGAGCCGGTGGCGTAATCGAAGGTTTCGGCCACGATGGCGTTGACCTTGCGATAGAGCAGCCGCAGGGGGATATCCACCGGGCAGGCGTCCTCGCAAAGCCCGCAGTCGATGCAGCGGCCGGCCATGTGCACGGCGCGCACCAGGTGGAAAATGGGCACCTCGGGCGGCAGGGTGCCGGTGCCGACCAGCTCCTTGTGCTCCAGGCTGCACTCCTTGCAAAAGCAGACCGGACAGATGTTGCGGCACCCGTAGCACTTGATGCACTTTTGAAACTCGGCCATCCAGCGGCCGAAGCGTTCGGCCTGGCCCCAGGCCTCCAGGGCCTCGGGACGCTGGGTGTTGTCGATGCCGACCTCGCGCTTCCAGACCCCCGTGGCCTCGGGCTCGAGGTACGAGCAGTCCCCGTGCGCCTTGAGGTCCGACGGGCAGCAGTTGATGTCGATGGTGCGAATGTTGTCGGCCTTGAGCTGGTTCCAGATGCACAGCACGTTGACCGCCCGCTGGTTGCAGTCCCGGGCCAGCAGGCCGATTTTGATTTCCGGGCGCAGCGCCGCCATGTGGGTGGCGATCTTTTCCAGCGCATAGCGGGCCGGTCCCACCACCAGGTCGTCGACGACAGCGATCTTCTCCCGGGTAAAACAAAAAGGCAGGGGGTGGCCCGCCACCATGCGGTAGCCGAGAAAAACGTCCACCGTTCCCTCTTCGAGCCATTGTTTGACGGTTGCCTTCATTGCGTCTCCTTATGCGCCGGGACCGGCACTGACCGCCGCCGCTGACGGCCCGGTTGCCGAACGCCAGGCATCGACCGCGACCGGCTCCCCGCCGCGGGCCAGCGGGCTGGGCCCCAGGCGGCGGATCTTTTCGGTAAAATCGGTGACCACCTGAACGAATTTCTGGGCCTCGGCCGAAGAGATCCATTCGAGGTGCAGACGCCCGGCCAGCCCCATGAACGACAAAAGCTCCTGTAAAAACACCATCCGCTTGACCGTCATGTGATTACCATACAGGTAATGGCAGTCGCCGATGTGTCAGCCCCCCACCAGGATCCCGTCCACCCCCTCCTGGAAGGCCCGCAGGATGTGGTGTGGCGAGACCGTGGCCGAGCACATGACCCGGATGGGGCGCACGTTGGGCGGATACGGCATGCGGCTGACGCCGGCCAGATCCGCCGCCCCGTAGGCGCACCAGTTGCAGATCATGGCCAGAATCTTGGGTTCGAACCGGTTGTCTTTCACGATGGCATCCTTTTTGTCTTTGGCGAAAATCGTTTCATGGTCGCTGACGTGCGGGGATAAACCCCGGCCCTTTCTCTTCAGGCCGCCACCGCGCTCCGGATCTGGGCATAGAGCTGGGGATTGCTGAAGCCGAGCAATACCGGCGCCTCCGAGGGGCAGGCGGCCGCGCAGGCCCCGCATCCCTTGCACAGGGCCTGGTTGACCACCGCCACGCGTGCTTCGGGGTCGTAGGTGATGGCCGCGTAAGGGCAGACCTGGATGCAGCCCAGGCAGCCCGAGCAGTACCGCGGGTCGATGTACGAGACCACCCCGCCCACCCGGATCGTATCGCTGGCCAGAACGGTCAGAGCCTTGGCCGCGGCGGCCTGGGCCTGGGCGATGCTCTCCTCGATGGGCTTGGGATAGTGGCACATGCCGCACAGGAAGACCCCTTCGGTGGCGAATTCCACCGGGCGCAGCTTCTGGTGGGCTTCGAGGAGCCAGCCGTCGGCGTCCAGCGGCACCTTGAACAGGCGGGCCAGTTCGGTTTCGGCCGGGGCCACGATGGCCGTGGCCAGGCAGAGCAGGTCGGCCTCGACCGCCATGCGGCGGCCGAGGATCGGGTCGGCAAAGACCACCTCGACCCGGCCGCCGGCGGACTGCACCCGGGGCGGATCCTCGGGGGCGCAGCGGAAGAAGAGGATCCCCGCCTCTCGGGCCTGGCGGTACAGATCCTCCCGCGTGCCGTAGGTGCGGATGTCCCGGTAGAGGATGTAGACGTTGGCCTCGGGGTTGCGCGCCTTGACGGCCAGGGCGTTCTTGATCGAATGGGTGCAGCAGACCTTGGAACAGTAGGGCCGCTGGGCGTTGCGGGAACCGACGCACTGGATGAACACCACGTCATTGGCCTGGTCGATGTGCACGTCGTCCTGGCGCAGCAGCGCATCCATTTCCAGTTGGGTCACCACGGCCGGGTGCTGCCGGTAAAGGTACTCGCTCGGCCGGTATTCTTCGGCCCCGGTGGCCAGCAGGGCCACCCCGTGGCGCACGGTGGTGGATCCGTCCTTTGCGTGCAGGGTGGTCTCGAAGTTGCCCACGAATCCCTCGACACCGGCCACCGTGGTTTCCAGATGGACATGGATCCGTTCGTCGGCCTGCACCTGGCGGATCTTTTCTTCGAGAAAAGCCCCCACCGGTTCGCCCTGAAAGGCGGTGTTCAGACGCCGGGCCTGGCCACCGAGGGCCTTGTCCCTATCCACCAGGTGGACCGGATACCCCTGGCGGCTGAGGGCCAAAGCGGCGGTCAACCCGGCGATCCCGCCGCCCACCACCAGGGCCCCGCGGTCCACCGGCAGATCGGTTTCCTGCAGGGGGGACGCCAGGAAGGCCTTGGCCGCCGCCATGCGCACCAGGTCCTTGGCTTTTACCGTGGCCGCATCCGGGTTGTCAGCATGCACCCAGGAATCCTGGTTGCGGATGTTGGCCATCTCGACCAGGTACTTGTTCAGCCCGGCGGCCACCAGGGTCTCCTGGAAGAGCGGCTCGTGGGTGCGTGGGGTGCAGGCCGCCACCACCACCCGGTTGAGCCGCTGGTCGCGGATCACCCCGGCCATCTTGTCCTGGGTATCCTGGGAGCAGGTGAACAGGTTCTCTTCCACGTAGACCACTGCGGGAAGAGTGCGCGCATAGGCCGCCACCTCGGGTACCCGCACCACCCCGCCGATGTTGATGCCGCAGTTGCATACGAAGACCCCGATGCGCGGCGCCTCGCGGCGCACGTCGCGCTCGTCGGGCACGCGCACCTGGCGGGTGCAGGTATGGCGGGCCGCCGCCAGGGGTTCGGTGGCGGCACAGGCCGCGGCGCTGGCTTCCATCACCGACTGGGGGATGTCCTTGGGGCCGGTGAAAACCCCGCAGGCAAAGACCCCGGGCCGGGAGGTGGCCACCGGGTGGAAGCTGTCCGTCGCCACGAAATGGTGCCGGTCCAGGTCCACCCCGAGGTTCTCGGCCAGGTCCACCGCCGCGGGATTGACCTCCAGGCCGGTGGAAAGGACCACCATGTCGAAGGATTCTTCGTGGAGTTGTCCCCCCTCGTCCACGTAACGCAGGCCCAGGTCCGCCGTGCCTGGACGCCAGTCCACGGTGTGGATGCGCGCCGCCACGAAGCGCACCCCGTTGCTGCGCGCCTTTTCGGCGTAGCGGTCGAAATCCTTGCCCTGGGTGCGCAGGTCCATGTAGAAAATGGCGCACTCCAGCGGATCGTGGGCGTGGTCCTTGGCCATCACGGCCTGCTTGACGGCGAACATGCAGCAGACCGACGAGCAGTACCCGTTGGCGCAGCGGTTCTGGTCCCGCGAGCCGACGCACTGGAGCCAGGCGATCTTGCGCGGGGCCGCCCCGGTGGCCTTCTTGCCCTTCATGCTCGAGGGCCTCAGCAGATGCCCGCCGTAAGGGCCGGTGGCCGACAGAATGCGCTCGAACTCCAGGGCCGTGACCACGTCCGGGCAGGTTCCATAGGCGTAGTGGTCCAGACGGCCGGGATCGAAAGAACGGAATCCCGGCGCCAGGATCACCGAGCCGACATTGATCTCCACCGTCTTTTCCGTGTCCTTGAAGTTGATGGCCCCCGAGGGGCAGTGCTTCTCGCAGGCCCCGCACTTGCCCTTCTGCAGGTAGATGCAGTGCTGGGCGTCGATGGCGTACTTGAGGGGCACGGCCTGGGAGTAGGGCACGTAGACCGCTTTACGCGGGATGAGGTTTTCGTTGTAGGCGTCGTCCACCTTCTTGGGGCATTTTTCCGCGCACAGGCCGCAGGCGATGCATTTTTCCACGTCCACGTAGCGCGGATGCCGACGGACGGTGACGGTGAGGTTGCCCGCCTCACCGGAAAGGGACACGACCTCCGCCAGGGTGAGCAGCTCGATGTTGATGTGCCGGCCGACCTCGACCAGTTTGGGGGAGATGATTCACATCGAGCAGTCGTTGGTGGGAAAGGTCTTGTCCAGCTGGGCCATGGCCCCGCCGATGGCCGGGGACCGCTCCACCAGATAGACGTAGAACCCCGCATTGGCCATGTCCAGGGCCGCCTGCATGCCGGCGATCCCGCCGCCGACCACCATGGCGGCACCCCGGGCCGCTCCACCCGTTCGCGTGTCTTTCATTAAAGCTCTCCCTGCGTCTTGGGTCTTTTAAGGGAACGAAGGCTGCGGTGCGCACAGGCACCGGTCACCGGGGGCGAAACGCATTGGCGACCGCCTCCATCAACTCATCATCCGTAAAGGGCTTGGCCAGGTAGTCGGCCGCCCCGAGCTTCATGGCCTCCACCGCGTTGGCCAGGGTGGAAAAGCCGGTCATGACGATCACGCACGGGGGCGGCACCTGTTGGCGCGCCGTTTTGAGAATCCGCATGCCGTCCATGTCGGGCAGCTTCATGTCCAAAAGGACCAGATCGTAAAAAGCCCCGCCGATGGCGGCCAGCCCCTGGGCCCCGGTCTGGCACAGATCCACCCGGTGGCCAGCCTCGCCCAGGACCAGGCGGCAGGCCTCGCAGATCACCGGTTCGTCGTCGATGACCACGATTCGCAGGGATTCGGCGCGCTCAGCCATTGGCCCCTCCCTCATCGCGGATGGGAAAAAAGAGGGTAAAGCAGGTACCCTGCCCGGGCCGGCTTTCCACCCGGATCTCGCCCCGGTGGTTCTGAACGATCCCGTAACTCACCGAGAGGCCCAGACCGGTCCCCTTGGACTTGGTGGAAAAAAACGGATCGAAGATTTTCTTGATGTCCTCCTCGTCAATCCCGCAGCCGTTATCCGAAATCTTGACCACGACCCGGTCTTGGCAGGCGTCCAGCTCGCTTTGCACCCTGACCCGGCCATGGGGTTCCACGGCCTGCAGGGCGTTGAGCAGCAGATTGATGAAGACCTGCTCGATCTGATTTTCGTCGATGAAAAGGGCCACCATGTCGGTGGTGAGTTGCTTTTCAAGGGTCACGTGGCGGATGTGGAATTCGTTTTCAAGGATGCCCAGGGCGCTTTCCACGATCTGATTGATATCGGCCAGAGCCTTCTGGGGTTCGCGATCCCGGGCGAATTCGAGCAACCCCTGGATGATGGTGCGGCAGCGCTGGGTCTCCTTGATGATGATGCCCAACCCCTCTTCGAGAAAGCTGCCCGGTTCGACCTTCTTGCGCATGTTGGAGCTGTAGAGCAGGATTCCGGCCAGGGGGTTGTTGATCTCGTGGGCGATCCCGGCGGCCATGCGGCCCAGGGAAGACATCTTGTCCATCCGCGAGGCCAGATGCTCGAAGCGGGCCTGCTGATCCTCCAGCAGTCTCACCCGTTCGATGATGCAGGCGCACTGCTTGGCCAGGGTGATGGAAAAGTCGAGTTCGTCATCGGTGAATTCGCGCCGATGGTCCAGATAGATGCGGATCAGGCCAATCATCTGATCCTCGACGGATAGGGGCACGTCCATCATCATGCGGATTCCCTCGTCCCAGGCCTCCTGGGGGTATTCGACCCGCGGGGCGTGCCAGATGTCCTCGATGATCTTGACCGAATAGAGATCCGGCAGGTCTGCCATGAGTTTTTCGGTGGAGACCGGCCCCTTGGAGAAATAGCGCTCCCCCAGGCCGCAGGCGGCCCCCACCTCGAACTGGTGGGTCTCCCGGTTCAGGATCCGCAGCAATGCGCCCTTGGCGTTGAGGACTTCCGCCGACATGGTGACCGCCACGTCCAGGGCCTCCTTAAGGCTCCGGGTGCGGTACATGGCCCGGTTCATGTCCCGAAAGACGTGAAAGTAGGTTTCGAACTTGGTTCCTGAAGTCATCGGCTGCCGATTTTCATGTAGTGCGCCAGGGCGCGTGGCCTCGGGTTCAGGGGAGCGCAGCGCGCCGCGCCCCCCCCCGGAGGGATTGCCTTCAGGCTCACCAGGCCTCGCACTCGAGGCGCTTGTAGATGAACATCAGCTGGCGCTGGGTCAATTCGCCCACGTTTTCGTTGATCCACCGCAGGTCCCCCGAGGCGATGGCGGCCTTGGCCTCGCTGGACAGTTGGTAGTCGTCCAGGGCCAGGGAGCCGTGTTTCATCAGCGCGTTCCAGAACTCCATGTCTTCCGCGGCCCGGTTGAGGACCTGGGTCACCTCGCGCTTCTGGATCAGTTTTTCAGCCTCGGACTCGGCTGGCTTGAGCGACTCGGCAGCGTATTTGGCGCTCTGTTTGAGCGCCGCGCCGATGGCGACCTTGATCTGATCTTCGGTAAAGGGTTTGGGCAGAAAATCGTGGACCCCCAGCTTCATGGCTTCCACGGCGGTGGCGGCCGTGCCGTAGCCGGTGATCACGATGACCTCGAGGTGGGGTTTTTCGGCCTTGATGCGGCGGATGATGTCCATCCCGTCGGCGTCCGGCAGGCGCAAATCGGCCACCAGCAGATCGAAGCGCTTGCGGTCGAAGGCTTCCAGGGCCAGCTTGCCCGTTTCGGCCAGGTCCACGGCGAAGCCCTCTTCGCTGAGCACCAGCTTCAGTCCCCTGGCCACGCTCTCGTCATCTTCCATCACCAGGATGTTCGGGGCGATGTCATAGGTGTCGGTGATCCGTTCTTGGACAGCGTTCATGGCGTTTCTCCTTTGCAAGGGGGCGACAAGCCCGTGTTGTCGGCAAGGTCGTGTTTTGCCCCCATTAAAAGCAAAGGTTGTGCCAGAAGATCGCAAGCCGCGACTTATCGAGCAATTTCTCCTTAAAGACCAATTTGTTGCGCCATATTCGGACAGCGGGACGGCCGCTCCGCAAAGGCCCGCGGGCGTATTTTCCGGTATATGGGGAAACCGCTTGAATTCAGATTCGTCTTTGATTTCGAACTTTTGGATCCGTATAGAAAAACATGCGGGGCATATGGGCGGCCATACACCCCCGGGGCAAAGCGACGGAGGGCCTCAGGACGCCTGCTCCGGGTCGGTCTCGGCAGCCGCCTCGGCCGTCAGGCCGTGCTTTTTCATCAGGGCCGAAAAATTGGACCGCTGCATGCCCACCTGCTTGGCCGCCTGGGTGATGTTGCCCCCGGCCGCGGTCAGGGCCCGGCTCAGAAAGGCCTTTTCCACCTGGCCGAAGCGCTCCTGCAAGAGCCGCTGCTTGACTTCCTTGAGCGCCTCGAGAGTGGCGGGCACCGGATCTGCGGCTTCGGTCCGGTCCGTGTGCCAGGTATCGGAAAAGTAACGGTATTCCAAAATCCGACCCTCGGCCATGATGGTCAGCCGCTCCACCACGTTCCTGAGCTGGCGTACGTTGCCCGGCCAGTCGTAGTCCACGAGCATCCTGAGGGCCTCGTCGGAGAACCCGTCGATGCGTTTTCCCGTGCGGCGGCAAAAAAGCTTCAGGAAATGGTAGAGCAGTCGCGGGATGTCATCCCGGCGCTCGCGCAGGGGCGGCAGCAAGAGAGGGAACACGTTGAGGCGGTAAAAGAGATCCTCCCGGAATTCGCCTCTGCCCACCATGACCTGAAGATCCCGGTTGGTGGCGGCGATGATGCGCACATCGGCGCTTTTAGCGCGGCTGGCGCCCACGGGCTTGAACTCGCGGCTCTCGATGGCTCGCAGGAGTTTGGCTTGAATATCGGCGCTGAGATTGGCCACCTCGTCCAGAAAGAGCGTTCCTTTGTCGGCCGCCTCGAAGATGCCGGCCTTGTCCCGGACCGCCCCGGTGAAGGCGCCGCGCACGTGGCCGAAGAGTTCGCTTTCCAGCAGCGATTCGGAAAAGGCGCTGCAGTCGGCCGCCACGAGAGGATGGGCCGCCCGCCGGCTGTGGGTGTGGATGGCCCGGGCGAACAGCTCCTTGCCCGTGCCGCTTTCTCCGCTCAACAGTACGGTGGTGTCGGTGGGGGCCACCTTGCGGATATCGTCGAAGATCTTCAGGATTCTGGGATTTTCGCCCACGATGGCATCGAAATCGTAGGTTTCGTTGAGCCGGCGGCGCAGGGTCCGGTTTTCCTGCTTGAGGCGCTTGTTCTCCAGGGCCGTATGGACCGCGGCGGACAGTTCGTCATCGCTGAAGGGCTTGGTGAGATAGTCGAAAGCCCCCAGTTTGATGGCCTCCACCGCATTTTTAACGCTCGAATAGCCGGTCATGACGATGATGCAGACCTCGGGCTGTTCGGACGCCACCCGCTGGAGGATCTCCATGCCGTTAATGTCGGGCAGGTGAATGTCCAGCAGGGCCAGATCGTAGGCCCCGCTCAACAGGGCCTCGAGGCCCTGACGCCCGTTCTGGCAGGCGTCGACGCGATGCCCGCCATCCTCCAGGACCATTTGGCAGCCGCTGCAGATGGACAGCTCGTCGTCGATGATCAGGATCCGGTATGATGCCATGCGTCATCCGTTTCTTGGGCTCACCGGTTCCCGGGCTACTCCGCGCTCAAAAGGGAACCGTACCTTCAAAAAGAAAAGAGCATATACTCATAATCAGATAACCTGTCAAGTTTATTACTCTTTTTATTCTAAAGAATCGGGATCGAAAGCAAATTCAGGTCGTTGAAAGCCTTGGGACGCCTGCGGGAAGAGGCTCGTTCCATCTCCCTACATGTGAAGGGCCCGCCGTCGAGGCTGCCCCGCCTGAAGTCCCTCCTCGATGAGGGCCAGAACCCGGCCCTTGGCTTCGGGAAAGGCATAGCCTTCATAACTTTGCGAAAAGAGCAGTCCGCCGCGGCGGTTTCGCCAGTAGTTGGCGGCGTGGTCGAAGCAGACCCGGGATTCGACCTCCAGGCGGCCGATCATCTGCTGCAGCTCGGCCAGCTGTTCAGCCGGTGTCAAGAGGGCGATGTCCCCCCGGTCGACCGCCGCCTGGAGGGGGGTTCCAGGCCAGGGGTGAAAGGGCCGCGAACGGATGTAGTGGGGGCCGATGGCGTTGAGCACCTGGGACGTGTTCAGGGCGTGGTCGGCTGAATGGCGTCGACCGCCGATTCCCGGCATCCAGTATTCGGAGAGGGTGAAGCCCGCTTCCAGGGCCTTGCGGCCGCCGCGGATGTGGTCCTCGGCGCTCGACCCTTTTTGGATCAGGGCCAGCACCGCGTCGTCGCCGCTCTCCAGCCCCACGTGGAGCCGATCGAGGC
Organism: uncultured Desulfobacteraceae bacterium; assembly: GCA_937982505.1. Lineage (GTDB taxonomy): Bacteria > Desulfobacterota > Desulfobacteria > Desulfobacterales > UBA2174 > UBA2174. Next base: position 9,963 of record CALJLV010000027.1, read on the forward strand.
CGGCCTCACGGATGGCGGCCAGTTCTTCAGGGGGCTTTTGTGCCAGGGTCCGCGAACGGGCGTAGGAGGTCACCCGAGTGAGGCCGGGGAAGGTGCGGCGCAGGTGCTGCAGGACCTCCACCAGATGGCGGGTCTTCATCACCAGGCTGTTGGCGTCCTGGATGAAGGCCGTCTGGCCGCCGGCGAGCAGCCAGTGGTAAAGCATGACAAAACCGGGGTGCTGATGGAGGGCCGGAACCCGGTCCATCAGGGCCAGGGCCACCGACTGGCCGATGCGCCCACCCATGCCGAGCTGCCAGGAGGTTTGACGCAGATCCTCGCACAGTCCGGCCATGGCGTCGATGTCGTTCTTGATCTCGTCCACCGTTCGCAGCGTAAAGCGCTCCTCCTTGTACATTCCGCAGAAGGTGCACCGGTTCCAGGGGCAGTTGCGGGTGAAACGGACCAGCAGCGAGTCGCTGCCCCCCTCGCTGGGGGGACGATAGACCCCGGTTTCGAATTCGTATGCAGGCATGGCGGATTCCATCGGCACGAAAGGTTTCATGCTTGATGATAAGGCCAAATGGCGCCGGATCAAGTTTTTCCGGTGCGGTCCGCGGCCCTGGTCAGGCCTGCCAAATTCAATATTGCCAGGCCACCGGCCCTGATGTAAGAAATGCCCGTGTCCTTGCCCCGGCGGGCGGTACGTCCCCCGCCGGTCTTTTGCACCGCCGATGCCGCCGCAGCGCTATGCCGCGACGGTGTTCGACTTCCCATGGAAAGGAGGCGGCCCATGAGCGCCGAACTCAAACAGGAAATCAAGGAACTGGACGCCAGGCTGGCCCAGCTAAAGGTGTATCTTTGACCTGCCGGGCAAAACCCAGCGACTCGCCGAGATCGAAAAGATCCTTTCCCAAGCCGACTTCTGGAACAATCCCGAGCAGTCCAAGGAAATCTTGAAAGAGCGAGCCCGGCTGGCGGCGCCCATCGAACGGGTTGCCGCCATCGCCAAGGACCTGGAGGAGAGCGCGCTGCTCCTCGATCTGGCCGTGGAGGAGGACGACGCCGAAACCCTGGTCGAAGCACGTACCCATGCGGACGATATCGCGGCGCGCATCGAACGCTTTTCCCTGGAACTGATGCTCGACGGCCAGGACGATCCCAGCGACGCCATCCTCTCCATCAACGCCGGGGCCGGCGGCACCGAGGCCCAGGACTGGGCCGAAATACTGCTGCGCATGTACACCCGCTGGATCGAACGCAACGGCTACCAGGCCGATCTCATCGATTACCAGCCGGGCGAGGAGGCCGGGATCAAGAGCGCCACCCTGACCGTCAAGGGAGAAAACGCCTACGGCTACCTCAAGGGTGAAACCGGGGTCCACCGGCTGGTGCGCATCTCACCCTTCAACGCCAGCGGCAAGCGCATGACCTCTTTTGCCGCCGTCTTCGTCTATCCGGATCTGGATCAGGAGATCGAGATCGACATCGACGAAAAGGATCTGCGCACCGATGTCTACCGGGCCAGCGGGGCCGGCGGCCAGCACGTCAACAAGACCTCCAGCGCGGTGCGCATCACCCACCTGCCCACCGGGATCGTGGTCCAGTGCCAGCAGGAGCGCAGCCAGCACCGCAACCGGGAGATGGCCATGAAGGTCCTGCGCGCCCGGCTCTACCAGCGCGAAAAAGAGGCCCAGGAGCAAAAGCTGCAGCAGGTCCAGGACGGCAAGGAGGAGATCACCTGGGGCAGCCAGATCCGCTCCTACGTGATGCAGCCCTACCAGATGGTCAAGGACCACCGTATCCACCTGGATGTGGGCAACATCCAGGACGTCCTGGACGGCGGGCTGCAGCCCTTCATCGAGGGGGTGCTGCTGGCCAAGAAGGCCAACAAGGCCCGGGGGGCCTGACCCATGCGCGTGGATCCCGAGGCGGTGCTGGGCCGCTTTTATCCCCCGGATTCGCCCACCCTGGCCATACTGCGGCGCCACGGCCGCCAGGTGGCGCAAAAGGCCCTGGCCGTGGCCGATCGGGTGGCTCATCTGAGGCCGGATCGGGTCTTTCTCTTCGAGGCGGCCATGCTCCACGACGTGGGCATCGATTGCACCCAAGCGCCGTCGCTGGGCTGTTGCGGCGCCTTGCCCTATGTCTGCCACGGGGTGGCGGGCCGCCGCCGCCTCGAAGAAATCGGCCTGCCCCGCCACGCCCTGGTCTGCGAACGGCACGTGGGAGTGGGGCTCGCGGCGGCCGAGATCCGCGCCTGGGGCCTGCCTTTGCCGGTGCGGGACATGCGCCCGGTGAGCCTGGAGGAAGAAATCATCTGCTACGCGGACAAATTTTTTTCCAAAAACCGCCTGGACGCCGAACACGGACGGTCTCTGGCCGAGGTCGTCGCTTTGCTGGCGCCGTACGGACCTGAGCCGATGGCCCGCTTTGAGCGCTGGGCGCAGCGCTTCGAGGCCGCCGATGCACCCTGAACACCTCCGCCTGGCCCTGCGCTACTACTTCATCACCGACGACGGGGCCGCCGACACCGTCGATCAGGTGCGCAGCGCCCTGATGGGCGGTGCCACCCTGGTCCAGTACCGGCACAAAAGATTCAAGACGGCCGATCTGCCGGAAGTCCAGGCCCTCTCATCCCTTTGCAGGACCAACGGCGTGCCTCTGGTGATCAACGACAACATCCTTTTGGCCAAGGCCGTGGGGGCCGATGGGGTCCATCTGGGCCAGGATGACGAGAATCCGGCGCTGGCGCGGCAGATCCTGGGACCCGCGGCCATCGTGGGCGTCTCGGTGTCGACCCTCGAGGAACTGGCCCGCACCGATCTGGCCCCCTGCGACTATATCGGTACCGGGCCGGTATTCGCCACCGGCACCAAGGCGGATGCCAAAGCAGTGATCGGTCTGGCCGGACTGAGTCGGGTGGCGGCCCTTGCGCCGCGGCCGGTGGTGGCCATCGGCGGGATCGGAATTGAAACGGCGGCGGCCTGTCTGGCGGCTGGCGCCGCGGGGGTGGCGGTGATCAGCGCCGTCAGCCGGGCCGCAGACCCTTCGGCGGCGGCCCGGGCGCTGGGAAAGATCTGCGGTGTGCCGCCACGGCCTGTTCTGACCCTGCCCTGGCAGGACGAATTCGGTCTGATCCGGCGAATCGTGGAGGCAGGAAGCAACGATCAGGCCGCAAGGCTGCTCGTCGCAGGGCCTGGCGACGACACCTGTCTGATGAAGCCCCTGGCACGGCCAGTGCTCACCACCGACTGCCACCGCGAGGGGGTGCATTTCCGGCGTGACTGGCAAACCCTGCCGGAAATCGGATACAAGGCCGTGGTGGTTACCCTGAGCGACCTGGCGGCCGCCTATGCCCACCCCCGAGCCCTGTTTGTCAATCTCACCCTGCCGCCGGACCTGGCCGAGGCCGATGCCCTGGCCCTCTACGAAGGGATCGGCCAGGCCCTCGACGAGTATCGTACCGCCCTGGGGGGAGGGAACCTGTCCCGGGGCCGGGCCCTGGCCCTGGATCTGTTCGCCGTGGGCGAAGGCCGCGACGACCGCTTTGCCACCCGGCGGGCGGCCCGGGCCGGGGATTTTCTGTATGCCACCGGCCCTCTAGGCATGGCCCGGGCCGGCCTGCACAGCCTTGAGGCCGGAGACGGACGCTTTGCCGATCTGGTGGCGGCCTTCAAGCGCCCCCGGGCGCGCTTCGATGCCGCCGCCGTGCTGGCCGAGGCCGGCATCTCCTGCGCCATGGACATCTCCGACGGCCTGGCCGGCGATGCGCGCCACATGGCCGAAGCCTCTGGCGTTTCGATTTCCCTGGAGATCGACCGGCAGGATCTGTCGCCGGCCCTGTGTGCATTTTGCCACTGCTACGGCGTCGACCCGGTGGCCTTCGCCCTGGTAGGCGGGGAAGATTACGAACTGCTTTTCGCCTGCTCCCCAGAACGCTTCGCCACCCTCGCGCCCCGGCTGCCCGGCGCCCTCCGGGTCGGCCGCTGTCTTCCCCGGTCGGCGACGGCCCTGGTGGGTCCGGCGGCCAAAATCGTTTCCTTTCAGCACGGAAGCGGCCCTGTCCGCCTTCCCAGCATGTAGTTTGCGCAACGGGTCAAGGGGCCGGACGTTCAGCAAACCTGCACGAAACGCCCGCCCCGCTCCGCGATCTTTCCGTCCCGCAGCAGCAGTGCCAGGTTCTTGCCGATCAACTGCCGTTCGAAGCCCTGCTGGGTCCGCCGATCAGGGAAGCGGTGGCGATAAAAAGGCGACAGGTCCACCAGCTCTTCAAGCGTGCGCGGCCGCTCGCACAGTTCCCAGACCTGGCGCCGCTGGCGCGCCAACGCCCTCTGATAGGCGCGAAAGGCGTCCGCGGCATCGCCGAAAACGGGCGGCTTGTGGCTCGAACAGGTCACCCGGGCCGAAATGGCGGCAAAGCGGCGGATATCCTCGGCGAAGACGTCGATATCGGCCTCGGGGTTGCCGTACCAGGGGCCGAAGCCGGTAAAGTCGATATCCGTGGTCCAGAGCACCTCCGCGCCGGGGATGAAAAAGCCGTAGTGATCCGCCAGATGGCCCGGGGCCCGCAAGGCCCTGAGCTGCACCGGGCTGAAATCCAGGATCTGCCCAGGACCGAAGCGGCCGTCCGGCGGCCGCAGGGCCGCGATCCGGTGCTGGCCGCCGATGCGCTGCGCCCAGTGGGCCCCGTCCTCCGGGTTTCCGGTAAAGCGGGTCCCCAGCGCCAGAATGTCGAAAGCCGCATCCGGAGTTTCCGCCGGCAGCAGCAGATGCCGGTCTGCCAGGGCCGTCCAAGCCAGAATGTGGTCCGGATGGCTGTGGCTGATGATCAGCACGTCGATGCGCCGCACCCGGTCGAGGGCACGGATCCGCTCCTGGCCGATGCCGCTGTCGATGAGCACCGCCTGGGCGGCATCGATGAGGAGGCTGTGGCAGTGGGGAAAGCGTCCCTTTTCCGGAGACCGCACGTGATAGACGCCAGGCGCCAGGGGGTGGACGAAGGGCAGGTCGGTAAAAGCGCCGGCCATCAGCGCGGCCCCCCGGGCCGGGTGCGGTCCCTGGGACGGCGGTCCTGGCTCAGGTAGACCCCGGCAAAGACGATCAAGGCGGCCAGGTACTGGGTCCCGGTAAAGGTTTCGCCGAGAATCAGCCAGCCGAAAAATACGGCAAATACCGGAATCAGGTTGATGAAGGCCGTGGCCTGGCTCACCGGGATGCGGCTGACCCCGAAATTGTAGAGTCCATAGGCCCCCAGGGTGATGAAGGCTCCCAGATAGAGCACCGCGCCGACCCCCGCCGGGCTGAAGCGAGTCGGGATCTCGGTGCCCGGCAGGAAGAGGAGCAGGAAGAAAAAACCACTGCCCACGAAAGCCTGGACGAAGGTGAGAAAAAAAGGGCTGAAACGGGCGGTGAGCCGTTTGAGGGTGATGATGTACCCCGTGGCGCAGACCATGGCGAGAAATTCAAAGAAGTTACCCAGCAGGGGACGGGGGGCTCCGACGCCGGCCTCGGCGGCCAGGCTGAGCCAGCAGACCCCTAAAATGGCGATGAAAAAGCCGGCCAGGGTGCGGCGGGTGAGCCGCTCCTTGAGCACCACCCGGGCCGCTACCGCCACCAGCAGAGGCAGGATGGCCGAAACCATGCCGGCCTGGGAGGCGCTGGTGTTTTCCAGGGCCTTGGCCTCGAAGATGAAATAGAGGCACGGTTCGCAAAGGGTCATGAAGGCCAGCAGACGCCAATCGCCCCGGCGGAATTCCAGATGTCGGAAGGCCCCCGGGATGAACACGAAGCAAAGGCTGCCCACCACCATGCGCCCGAAGATCACCACCATGGGGTCGAAGTGCTGAAAGGCGATCTTCAGAGCCACGAAGGAACTGGCCCACAGGAGGGTGGCCGCCAGCAGGCTGGCCACGGGAAGCCAGGCGGCACGCGCAGTTCCCGATGGGTTGGCCCTATCTTTCATTCGGTTTTACCGATGTCCCAAAAAGACGGCGGGCGGCCTGGCTTAAAACGCAGGGCCGCACCGCCGGTGAAACTTGACACCCATCCAAGACGACTTAACGTTTTGCCGTGCGAGCCATCGCACACGGGAATCGGCGCAGTCCCCCAACTGCCCGATTCTCTGCAGTCAATCTCTTCCTCTCCCATTGGGCGGCGGGCCTTATGGCCCGCCGCCCCTCTGTGAGGATGGCGACGCCAGCGCTGACCCGCCGGTCGGCGGCGCGCTGGGCGCACCGATCCGGTCCTATACTCCAAAACAGCCCAAGTGACAAAGCAAAACCATCTCATGGGAGCCGGCAGGATCCGGCCCCTCATCCCAGAGACATGAGGTGGGAGCGCAGATTGGCGCGCCGCCCCTTGAGACCGAACTTGGTCCTGAGGTTCTTGCGGTGGAAGTTCACCGTGGCCTCGGTGATGTTGAGCAGGGCGCCGATCTCCTTGCTCGTCTTGCCGTCCTTGACCAGCTGGGCGATCTGCAGTTCCTGGGGGGTGAGCAGGAGCCCGGCGTTGGCCATCTGCTGCAAGAAAGGAGAGATCACGTCCCGCAGGTGGGTGTCGATGATCTCCACCATGGTTTTTTCTCGCGGGCGCAGGGGAGCGGCCTTGAGTTTCTCCACATACGGAAAGACCAGGTCCTTGATGTTGGCCAGGACCTTGCGCTCCAGTTCGGCCTTGTCCGCTTCGCGCTGCCGCAGCAGGACCTTGAGCGCGATGTTGCTCTCTTCGAGGCTCTGCTTCTGTTCTTCGAGTTGGGCTTCCCGCGTCCGCAGGGCCTCTTCGGTGAGCTTGAGGGCCGTAATGTCTTCGTGGCTGACCACCACCCGGATGGGACCGGGGCCGGCCATGCGGATGGCGCGCAGGTAGTACCAGTTTTGGCCGCCGGGGCCGTGGCAGGGGTAGTCGTACAAAAACTCGGCTTCCTGGCCGGCGATCACCGCCTGGATTCCGGCCGCCACCCGGCAGGCCCCTTCGGCATCCTGGCCCCGGGTGGTTTCGCAGATGCGCAGGTAATTGGCGCCCACGGCATCCGGGGTCCCGCGCAGGTGGTTGCGCCGGGCGTAGCTGCGCCAGGCCTCGTTGGTCTGGAGAATCACGCCGTCGGCATCCAGGATGGCGATGTGAGCCGACAGGGAATTGAGCACCGCCATGGCCAGGGGGTCGGCCACAGGCGGTTTGGAATCGTATCTAGAAGTTTCCGATGAGGTCATGGGCGCCCTGTCCTGGTGGCCCCCCTGGGAGCCTGTTGAAGCAAGCATCCGGCAACGCGTCAGACCCCATAGAACCGAAATCGGCCCACCTGTCAAGTCCCCCGACAAAATCCTGTCAAATCCCCCCCAGAAGGGACCGGACCGGCCCTCTCGGATGATTCTCTTCGGGGTTCTTTCGGAACGAAGAGGTGATGTTTCCGCCGATCGCCCCATGGCCCGGGTGAGAGGTTGCCGATCCGGCCAGGCGGTGTTTTTGACGAAGCGCAACGAATGCGCTAAATCCTGAAAGCGCGCCCCGCGCCCTGACCACGCTTGAACCAAGGAGTCCTGCACCGATGGCGCCATACCGTTACGAGGTTCAGATTTTCTACGAGGATACGGATCATTCGGGGGTCGTATACCATGCCAATTACCTGAAATACTTTGAGCGTGCCCGGGAAATGGTCATCGGACCCCAACATCTGGCACACCTTTGGAGCGAGCAGGGATTGGGGTTTGCAGTCTACAAGGCCCGGATCGATTATCTGGACGGGGCCCAGTTCGGCGAACGCCTCGACATCCGCTCCACCGTCCTCCAGCAAAGCGATTACCGCCTGGTGTGGCATCAGGAGGCCTGGCGCCCGGCAGCGGCCAGGCCGGCGGTACGCGCCGAAATCCATCTGGTCTGCCTCGATCGCGAGCGGCGCCTGCGCCCCATCCCCGCTTGGCAGGCGGACTGATCCCGCCCGAAGCGTCGCCGGCAGGGCCTCATTCCCAGCGGTTGTTTCCGGTCCGGCGCATCTCGATGTAGCCTACCCGACCCTGTTCGCTGACGAAACTGTTCAGCAGCCAGCTGACGAGGCTGATCAGCAGGGATCCACCGACGGCCGACCCGAATCCGCTGACCTCAAACCCGCCGATCACCCCCGAGACCATCATGAGCAGGAGGGCATTGATCACGAAGGTAAAGAGGCCGAAAGTGAGGATGTTGATGGGAAGGGTGAGGATCAGCAGGATGGGTCGGAAAAGGGCGTTGAGAATGCCCAGGAGAGCGGCGGCGAAAAAGGCGCCCATAAAGCCACTCACCCGGATCCCGTCGAGCAGGTAGGCCGCCGCCAGAATGGCCAGCGTCAGGGCCAGCCAACGAATCAGAATACCACGCATCTTGTCTCCTCTCCGGGAAGCGGTGGGGTAAATACACGCCACTCCCGGAAGATAAGGACGGTGAAGCGAAAATCAAAGCCCTATCCGGAGCGCCTCATCCCAGAACGCTGACGGAACCGGGGGGCCGTGGCAAGACCGGCCAACGTCAGGGCATCCGTCGCTTTTCTGGCTGAATATGACCGTTTTGCGTTGATCTTCTTCCACTAACGTTGACGAGGCCGTGGGAGCCGTGTCCGGTCGGTTGATCTCAGGGGGGGCTTGCGCGTATAGTGATGCCTGCCCGGTCGGGTCCAGGCGGTCTCGATCCGGCTCAATATCCAACACGCCGTCTTTCGGGATCCGGATCGGTCCGCAGGCGGCAAATACGGCGAACAGACCATGGCGATACGTTCCTGCGTTGCCCCCACGGGCAACTTTGTCTACGGCATCCACAAACCGGCCTTTACGGTGGCCAACCGCCGCGGGTCGCAACCTTCCTGCATCCTCGGACAGACCCCCGACGGCCGGCCGGTGGACAACCGCGTCAATCTCCCATCCGGAGCCGTGGCCGAACCGGCCGCCGATTGGATTTACGAAGTTCCCAACCCCTTTGCCTTTCGCGGCGCCACCTTCATCGTCAAGCGTTGGGCCGATGAACGGGCCGCCCAGGCGGCGCGCATCGGTCTGCCGCCCCTGCCCGAGGTTTCCCTGCACCGCACCGTGGCCGACTGGACCGCCGGCCTGGAACTGCCCGAGGCATTGCGCCAAAAGGTCTTCGACACCCTGCCGCGTCCTTTGCGCCTGGCACTGGCCGTGAGCAGTACCGACCCGCAGGACCTGGTGCGCCTGGCCCATGGTTGCTGCCGCTTTGTGGAAAAGGAGGGGCACCCCGTGGGGCTGGCCTTCGCTCCGGGTGCAGACGGCCACCCGCGGCCCGAGATCCTCGACCATGGGCTCTTCGAGGCCCTGGCCAACAACCCGGCCCTGCCGGACCACTACAAGCGCCTCATGGTCCTGCGCCCCGGGGTCCAGGGCGCCAGCGAAATCACCGCCGACTGGCAAAATCAGGACGGGACCAGCCGCGTCTACGAGTACCTGCGGCGCAACTCCTATATCCCCTGGGGCCACTTTGCCGCCAACATGGCCGAGGATGCCGTACGCTACCGCAGCGCGGATCTGACCGCCGCCGATATCACCGGCCTGCGCCATCTCTACTACCAGCGCACCTTTCTGAGGCTGGCCGAAATGCTCGGTCTGGGCCTGCCGGCGGCGCCGGGCCCCCTTGAGGCGGACACCCTGGAGGATCTGCGCCGGAAGATTCTCGCGGCCCGGGCGCGCCGGCCCCTTCCCTTTGACGCCACCTTATGGGGCTGGAATTTCGGATTCGATTTCACCCCCAACGGGTACCGCATGCACGGATCCCACCAGCAAGTGCACCAGCAGTACGCCCTGATTCCCACCGCGGCCGAGCCAGTTCCCGGCGCCGGCAACGGCTTTTTCCAGCCTTACGCCTGCGGCGATCTGGTGCGCCGCTTCATCCGCGAATTCCGCCGCGATACCGGACGCGGTTTTTTCGAGTGCTATCTGGAGGCCATCAAGGGCAACCGGCGTTTGGACGACCGGCCCGGGGCCGCCTCGAGCCTGGTCGTCTGGGCGGATCGGCAGGTGATCCTCTTCGTCCCCAAGGCCCAGACCAGCCAGTGGGAGCTGCAGCTGATGCCCCTGGCGCCGGTGGGCCACGTGCTGGAAGCCGATCCCGACCTGCGCCGCAGCCTGGACCGGGCCATCCTCGTGGCGCTGCGGGTCCTGGGGGCCATGGGAGCGCGCCTGATCACCACCATCGAGTACGCCAAGCGCTTTTCAGACACCGACACCGAGCAGCATCTGCTCTACGCCTTCTTGCCCAAGCTGCCCGAGTCGCCCGGAGCCTTCACCGAAGCCCAGATGCGCTGGATTCTAGGCCACTACCCCGAGGATTTCGCCATCGCCTGCCGGGCGCGTCTGACCGAAGCCCTGGCCGGAACCGGGTAAAGCGACCCTGCCTTGTTCGGCCATTCCGGCCCACTTTCCGTCATTGCGGCAAAAGCCGGAATCCATGTTCATCGCAAAGCGACAGCGGAAAAAAGCCGAAAATTCCATCGCGCCCGTCACCGATTTGGACAATGCGGCCCTCGGCGGGCCTTACACCCGGATCGCCTCCAGTCCCAGGGCCCTGCGTTTGGCCTCGATGTGGCGGCGCATGAGCACGGCGGCCTGGTTCGGGTCGGGCTCCACGGCAAAGGCGGCTCCCACCGCACCGGTCAGGCCCTCGGTGAGGAGTTTGACCACGTTGGCGCTGCCGGCGATGGGCGGCATGGGACCCAGGACGGTGTAGACGCCCGAGGCCACGAAGTAGGCTCCGATGGAGACCGCCTTTTCCGAGTACCATTCCGGGGCCGCCCCGGCGATGGGCAGGTCGCTGATATCCACGCCCAGGGCGTCGGCCAGGGCCGCGGCCAGAACCAGGATGCGGACATTGTCCACGCAGGAGCCGAAATGGAGCACCGGCGGAATCCCCAGAGCCCCGCAGACCTCCTGGAGCCCGGGGCCGGCCAGGGCCAGGGCTTCGATGGTTTTGAGCCCCGCCTTGGCCGTGGCCACCGCCGCGCAGCCGGTATCCACCACCAGCACGTCGTTGGCGATGAGTTCACGCACCAGGGCCACGTGACCCTGGTCGTGCTGGATCTTGGGGTTGTTACAGCCCACCACCCCGGCCGCGCCGCGGATCCTGCCGGCCTTGATGGCCTCGATGAGCGGCCCAGGCGAGCCGCCCAGCGCCCCCACCACCGCCTCCACCGAAAACCCGCCCACCGCCGGCACCGGTTCCACCGGAATGTAGCTCTCGCCGCGGCTGGCGAAGTTTTCCACCGCCAGGCGTACGATCTGGCGCGCCTTTTCCAGGGCGTTGGGCGGATGGAACTCATGGTGTTCCATGCCCGGAAAGCGCGCCTTGTCGCTGGTGGAGATCATCCGGGTATGGTAGCAGGCCGCCACCGTGCCCAAGGACGGCATGATGCACTGGTAGTCGACGATCATCATCTCCACCGCTCCGGTGGCGATCACCAGCTCGGTCATCAGGTGGTTGCCGGCCATGGGCACCCCGTGGCGCATGAGCAGCTCGTTGCCCGTGCAGCAGAGCCCGGCCAGGTTGATGCCGGCGGCCCCGCGCTCCCGGGCCAGGGCCAGCAGCTCCGGGTCCTGGCAGGCCTGTAGAATAGTCTCCGAGACCACCGGATTGTGCCCGTGGACGATGATGTTGACCTGATCCTTCTTGAGGACCCCCACATTGGCCTGGGTGGGACAGGGCCTGGGAGTGCCGAAAAGGATGTCGGACACCTCGGTGGCAATCATCGATCCGCCCCAGCCGTCGGACAGGGCGTTGCGCAGACCGTGGAGCAGGACGCTCTGCCACCCGTTGTCGACCCCCATATGGGTACGGTGCATCATCTCCGAGGTTTCCCGGTCGATGCCCCGGGGCATGATCCCCAGCCGCCGCCACAATTCCCGGCGTTTGGCCGGGGCCCGGCCCGCCAGGGTCAGCTCTTTTTTTCGCGTGCCGTAGTCTTCCTGCATGGCGTGAGCCAGCTCTCCGGCCACCTGCACGGCCGTCTTGCCCTCCAGGGCGATCCCGTATTCGGCCGCCACGCGGTCGAGCTTGGCCGGGTCGGCGATGGCATACCCCGGCGCCCGGCCCTCGGCCACGGCGGCCAGCACCTCCACCAGGTCCCGACCGTGATCGGAATGGGCCGCGGCCCCGGCGGCGATCATACGCCCGAGGTTGCGGGCCACGATGATATCGGCGTCCGCGCCGCAAACCCCTTTTTGCGGGCCTTCACCGAAAGGGTCCACCCGGCAGGGCCCCATGTTGCAGACCCGGCAACTGACCCCCAACTCGCAGTAGCCGCACTGGGGCAGCTGGGCCTGATGGCGGTCCCAGACGGTTTCGATCTGGTCGGTTTCGGCCTTCCTGAGCAGCAGCTGGCCGTCCTGGGTGATGGTTTTCCCCTTGTGATGATGGGTCATGGCAAACCTCCCTCCTTCCTGGCACGTACGCCCTCATGCGCTTGGGCCGTTTCCTGTGACTGGGGTTGGCAACTTTCCGGAAACCTTCAGCCTTGATCCCTCACCCCGCAGGCACCTCGGCGCGGGCCCGTTTATGGGCCGCCAGCAGGGCGAAGCCCGGGGCCGGAGGTGGGCAGATGGCGCCACTCGACACGCTGCGGGCCACCTCGTCGGTGCGGCGCCGCGCCGCCCGGTCAGGCGCCTCGAAGGTCAGGGCCCCGCTTTTGCAGATTTCCACGCACGCCGGCACCAGCCCCTGGGCCTGGCGCGCCAGGCAGTTGTCGCATTTGACGGCCACGATTTTCTCCGGGGGGCCGTCCCAGACCGCGTGATAGCGGATCACCCCGTACGGGCAGGCCATGGCACAGGAGGCGCAGTTGATGCAGCGGTCGGCGTCGACGAGCACCGTGCCGCTTGACGCGTCCCGGTAAATGGCGCCGGGCAGGCAGGCCAGCATGCAGGGGGCCGGATCGCAGTGCCGGCAGCGGTTGGGAAAACCCTCGTCAAAGGCCCCGACGCCTACGTGAATGCGGGATCGGGGAAGCGGTGCCTCGCCAAGGGCGCCCAGCAGGGTGCCGCTGCGCGAATGGGCCGCGGCGCAGGCCAGCATGCACTGCATGCAGCCCACGCACCGTTCCGGATGGACGATGACTTTCTTCACGGGCCCTCCTTGTGGGGTTGCGGGCGGCGAAGGGTCCCGCCGCCCCGCCAACGGGTAGACAGACTATGAAACCAGGCGGCCGGCGTTGAAATGGGCGTCGAGCAGACGCTCCGGGTTTCCCCGGACAGCAGTACGCGATCCGATCAAGGCGGTCAGCACCCCACCCTGCTCGATGCGGCCCACCATGGCCATGCCCACCAGCCGGCCGCCCCGCAGGACCAGCTTGCGGTAGGTGCGGCGCCGGTGGTCTTCGGCTTGCAGGATTTGACAGGTACCGTCTTCGGGCGGGTTGACCAGGCCGGCGGTCATCACGTCCAGATCGAAGATGCGAATCACGTTGCGCGACAGGGTGCCCGGGCAGGCCACCGGCCGCCCGGCCATGTTGAAACCGGCGATGCGCCCGGTATTCACCGCCTCGGGCCAGATGGCGTTGACCCAGGGCGTCTGGCGGGCGATGTCCACGAACTGGGCCACGTCGCCGGCGGCAAAAACCCCCGGCACGCAGGTCTGCATGTGGTCATCGACCACCACTCCCAGATCGACGGCGATGCGCTCGGCGGGGATGAAACTGCGGGCCGGCAGGACCCCTTTGCCGACCACCACCAGGTCGCAGTCCAGGTGGCTGCCGTCTGAAAGATGGGCCTGCCGGACCGCGCCGTTGCCGTCAAAGGCCCGCACCTCGAGGTTGACGCGCACGTCCAGGCCCCGGGCGACGAGGGCCTCGCGGATCATGGCACCGGCCCGGGCATCGACCTGCATGGACAGCGGATAGGCCGAACCGATGAGCATGGTAGTGGGGATCCCCTGCTGGATCAGCCCGTAGGCGGCCTTGAACCCCACCAGACCGCCGCCCAGCACCAAGGCTCGGCGCACCCCGGCATCCAGGGCGTGGTGGATGCCGTGGACATCTTCCCGGCGCCGCATGAAAAAAATGTTTCCCAGGTTGCTCGCCTCGGCCCGGATCGGCCGTGGATCGGCCCCCGCAGCGATGAGCAGACGATCGTAGGCGCAACGGCGCTCACCGATGCACACCTGGCGTCGATCCACATCGATGGCCGTCGCGCGCCTCCCGAGAACCGGCATGATGCCCAGCCGATCGTAAAAATCCCGGCCGCGAACAGGAAGCCGTTCGGGTCCGATCCGCCCCTCGAGAACCATGCTGATCATGGGCCGGCAGTAGGGGGGTCCGGTTTCGTCGCCGATCATGGTGATGGGGCCGTCGGGATCGATGCGGCGGATGGCCTCGGCGGCCGAGACACCCGCGATCCCATTGCCGATGATCACGTATTGCATGCCCACCTCCGCGGAGTACAGGGCGCTTCTTGAGAAAAGTCGGTTCGGCCCACGCGGGGCGGCGGCGCCCCGTGGGGCCTCAGGCGGGAATTTTGCGCGCGATCGGAATCATGGTCGGCTCCGCTGAATCCCTGAATCAGGCTAAGCGGCTAGAGGCCAAAGGCTTTGAAGAGACGCTACCATAGACGGAGGACCCGGATCAAGTCAACCCCAAACCTTCTGCTTGACAGGTGCGCCGGGGAGGTTAGTGTTGAAAAAGGGTCTCGAGCACGGCCGTTCGCGGGATGGCCGCCGTTTAGGGATGAAATCCCGGGCTCATGTCGGGCTCCGGAAAAATTGGGGAGGGTGCAGCCATGGCCAAGATTATCGTCGTTTACGCCACCGACTACGGCAACACCAGAAAAATGGCCGAAACCATCGTCGCCGGGGCCGCCAGTGTGCCCGATACGGAAGTGGTTCTCAAGAGCGCCGAAGATGCCACCGCCGAAGACCTTCTGGCCGCCGACGGCATCATCCTGGGAAGTCCGGTGCACATGGGAAGCATGGACTGGCGCCTGAAAAAGTTCATTGATACCGCCTGCGGCCCCCTGTGGATGAAAAACGCCCTGGTGGGCAAGGTGGGAGCCGTCTTTGCCAGCGGCAGTGGCTACGGCAACGTGGGCAGCGGTGCCGAACTGACCCTGCTCGGCATGCTCAACAACCTGGCCGAGCTGGGGCTGATCATCGTGCCCTTGCCCAAGAGCACCGAAGGGTATGCCAAGTCCGGGCTGCAGTGGGGCGCTTATGCCCGCTCGGCGGGCGAGAACCTCGAACAGACCGGGGTGGCCGACGAAGCCCTGGTGGCCGCCCGCCGCCACGGGATTCACGTCGCCCGGACCGCCGCGGCCCTCAAGGGGCAAAAAATCTTCGACTGAGGCGTCGTTTCACGGGTGGCGTCGCCGGCGGCCACGGGATTGCCAGATCATCCGCAATGAGATAACCCAGGCGGCATGCCTCGCCTCCAAAAAAACGGGTCCTTGCGCGGCGCCATGCGGGCCGACTGGGCCCTGGCCGCCGCCAGCGGCCTGCTGCTTACGGCCGGCTTCCCGGCGATAGACCTGCCCGGGCTGGCGTTTATCGCCTTGTTGCCCCTGCTGGCGGCCACCCGCGGGTCCGGCCCGGCCCGGGCCTGGCGCCTGGGATTTGTAACCGGCGGGGTTCACTATCTGACCCTGCTGTACTGGGTCGTCTACACCATGCGGACCTACGGGCACCTGCCGCTCTACCTGAGCGTTCCGGTGCTCTTTTTGCTGGCCGCCTACCTGGCCCTCTACCCGGCCTTCTTCGGGGCCGGTCTGGTCCTGATGAGGACGTCACCCTGGACCCTGGCCCCGGCTGCCGCCTTTCTCTGGACGGGTCTGGAGCTGATCCGGGCCCACCTGTTCACCGGTTTTCCCTGGGCCCTGCTGGGATACAGCCAATTTGCGCGTCTCGAGTTGATCCAGGTGGCCGACGTCGCCGGGGTATACGGGGTCTCCTTTTTCGTCGTCCTCGTCAACGCCGGTGTCTGGACCGTTCTGGCGGCGCTGGGCACCGCAGGTTGGCACGGACAACGGGTATCCCGGCCGACCGCCTTCGGAGTGGCGGCGCTCGTCCTGGCCGCCGCGGCCGGTCTGACCGCTTACGGCCACTGGCGGCTGGCGGACGTGGCCGGGCGCGCGTCGGCCGCCCCGGCGCGCACGGTGGCCGTGGTTCAAGGCAACATCGACCAGGCCCTCAAGTGGGATCCGGTCCGGCAGGCGGCCAGCGTGGAAAAGTACCTGGCGCTTTCCGGGCGGGCCTTGGCCCAAGGCCCGGACCTGGTGGTCTGGCCGGAGACGGCGACTCCCTTTTACCTCTTCGACAACCCGCCGCTCACCGAGATGGTGACCGAATTCGTGGCCCGGGCCCGGACCCCGTTTCTGGTGGGCAGTCCGTCGTTTCGCCCGCACGGCGAGGCGGTGGATTATTTTAACAGCGCCTATCTCATCGACGCCGCGGGCCGCAGCGCCGGGCGCTACGACAAGGTCCACCTGGTCCCCTTCGGCGAGTACGTGCCCCTCAAGCCGTTGCTCCCTTTCGTTGGCAAGATGGTCGCCCAGGTGGGGGACTTCAAGAGCGGCATTCCCGGCGCCACCCTGGCTTGGAACGATCGGCGCATCGGGGTCCAGATCTGCTACGAGATCATTTTTCCCCGTCTTTCGCGCCAGATGGTGACCGGCGGTGCCGACATCCTGATCAACCTGACCAACGACGCCTGGTTCGGACGCACCGGGGCGCCGTATCAGCATTTTTCCATGGTGGTGCTGCGGGCCGTGGAAAACCGCCGCACCGTCGTGCGGGCCGCCAACACGGGCATCAGCGCCGTAATCGGGCCCGATGGACGGGTGGATGCGCGTACCGACCTGTTCGAGGACGCCACCTTCGTCCGGTCGGTGCCGTTGATGACCGAACCGACGGTCTACACCCGCTGCGGGGATGTCTGGGCCGGACTCTGCCTGGCGGTGTCGCTCGTTTTGCTGGGAGCGGGGATGCGGCGACGCAGGTGGCAATCAAACGGCCTGTAATCCATTTACCAGGCACATCTTGAGGCCCTGGTGGACGGAAACAGATGAAAATCACCGAAGAGATTTTTCAGGTCGGCGGCCAGGGATACACATCGGCCCAGGACGCGGCGGTCTATCTCATCGCCTGGGATGGCCGGGCCGCCCTGGTGGATGCCGGCTGCGGCGGCCAGACCGGACAACTGCTTGAAAACGTGCGCGCCTGCCAGGTGGCGCCGGAACAGATTGAACTGCTGCTCCTCACCCACTGCCACTACGATCACACCGGCGGGGCGGCCGCCCTCAAGGCGCAACTGGGATTGACCGTGGTGGCCCACGCCCTGGACGCCGAGTTCATCGAAACCGGCGACGACCAGGTGACCGCCGCCTCGTGGTACGGGGCCTCGCTCACCCCGGTGACAGTGGACCGCAAGCTGGACGGCCCGAGCCACACCATCGCGTTGGGCCGGCGGACCATCGAGGCATTGCACATGCCCGGCCACTCGCCCGGCAGCCTGGTCTACCGGGTCGCATCCGAGGGCCTGAGCCTCCTGTTCGGCCAGGACGTCCACGGCCCGCTCGACCGCCGCCTGCGCTCCAACCGCAGCGACTACCGTAACAGCCTGGAGCGGATGGCCGCCTTGGATGCCGACATCCTCTGCGAAGGCCACTTCGGCGTAATCCGGGGCAAGGACGCGGTGCGGCGCTTTATCCGGTCGTTTTTGTAGCTCAGATCAATTCAGGATTTTGTTTGGACCAGGGAAAACCGGTGGTTGACCGCAAATGCGGAAGGTGGTCTTGACGCTTCCGATAGATGGTATGCCTTGCATACATAAGCCATAGGCTCCCGTTTGGGATTTGTAAGCACAAAATGGCTTCAAAATCCTGCCTTTCGCTAT
>CALJLV010000028.1 GCA_937982505.1 uncultured Desulfobacteraceae bacterium
AAGACCGCAGTGGAGCCGAAAGTGTCTCCGGCAAACCTTCGGCCGTTTGAAAATGGACCCCGGATCGAGTCCGGGGTGACGGAAAAGGTCGACATGGACCCCGGATCGAGTCCGGGTGACAGAAAAGGCCGACGTGGACCCCGGATCGAGTCCGGGGTGACGGAGGGACGGAAAACGGCCTTGCGTGGTCCTTTCGGGCTTTTGATAAAAGGCTGGCGCCTGAACTCCCAAAGGATCCGAACGCGATGGTGGGTGAAATCCCCCCCGGCCCCCCTTTTCCAAAGGGGGGAGCGTTCGGGGGTTTCCCTGGTCAAAGAGGGGATAGAGGATCGGCCCGAGAGGAGGAAAAGCGCCGGGCGACGGAGGGCGCCGCCAGGACCAGGCCGAGGCCGCCGGCCACCAGGATCCCCGAGAGGCCGAGCCAGGCGGCGATCAGTCCCGGGCCGGAATTCAGGCCGTGGAAAAGCCCCAGGATGGCATTGATGCCAAAAACGCCGCAGACCGCCGCCAGCCCGGGCTGCGGGGCGATCAGCTTTCCGGGCGATTGGAGCTGGCGCCATCCATGCCCCATGAGGAGCAGACCGGCGGCCAGGGCCGGCAGAAAAACCCAAATGCGGCCGGCAAACGGCACCCGCGTCCAGATGACGGCCGTCAGACAGCAGAAGAACAGCCCGGCGCTGAGGATGAAAAGGCCGAATTCAGCCGGACTGGCCGGCAGAAAGAGGCTTTTGGGCCGGCCGGCGAAGGCCCTGGCGGCTTCGTATTCCAGGCGCCCCCAGAGCCCCCGATGCCGCGGCAGGGCGCTCAGGATCCTGGCGGACAGATCCCCGGGAGGCTCGACTACCGGCAGGGATTGCAGCTTCGTGATGAGATCTTTCATGCCGCGCAACCTCCTTTTGGATGTTCGTGGTGGATATACAGTTGGAAGACGGAAAAGGTCACGGACTGGAGATATCGGCGGGGGAGGTTTTTGGAGGTTTTGGCCAAAAGGGAAAGATCGATTTCGGTCACGGCAGGGCGTCTACCGGTCACGGTTTTATCGAAGGCATAAAAGGCTGACGCCTGAACTCCAAAGGATCCAGATGCGCGGGCGTCGGGGTTGCGGTTACAGTGTCAAGTAAATTTGATTTGGTCCTGAAAAGGCCGAAGCAACACCTCCGTCATTCCGAGGAGCCCGCGACGAGGAATCTCAACCGGCCCAATTCGCATGACATATCGTTTGACCAAGAGATCCCTCGCTGCGCTCGGGATGACAATCCGGGACTTTTTACAAAAGCATCAAATTTTATCCTTATCGCTTTTCCAGGGCCGCGCGCACCTTGGCCGCCAGGGAATCGCGCGAGAAGGGCTTTTCGATGAAGTGCACCCCCCGGGACAGCACGCCGTGGTGGGCGATGACATCGGCGGTGTAGCCGGACATGAACAGGGACTTGAGGCGCGGGTAGAGGGGCAGCAGCTTTGCGGCCAGGTCCTTGCCGTTCATTTCCGGCATGATCACGTCGGTGACCAGAAGCTGGATCTCTCCCGGGTGGCTCTGGGCCAGGCGCAGCGCCTCCTCCGGGGCGGCGGCGGCAAGGACGCGGTAGCCCAACTGCTGGAGCATCAGGGTCGTCATCCGCAGCACCGACGGTTCGTCCTCCACCAGCAGCACGGTCTCACTGCCCGTCAGTTCCCGGCCCCCGGCCTTGGCTTGCCCATCGGCCCGGGCGGCATCGTCATGCCGCGGCAGGTAGATCCGGAAGGTCGTCCCCTGGTCCGGTTCGCTCTGAACGTCGATAAAGCCGCGATTCTGCTTGACGATCCCGTAGATGGTGGCCAGGCCCAGACCGGTCCCCCGGCCCACCTCCTTGGTGGTGAAAAAGGGCTCGAACAGGTTGCCCAGGGTCTGGCGGTCCATGCCGCAGCCGTCGTCGCCCACCGCCAGCATCACGTAATGCCCGGCGACGAGGTCGGGATGACCGGCGCGGCCAGCGTCGTCGAAGCGCACCGCGTCGGTTTCGATGGTGATCCGGCCCACCCCCGAGATGGCATCCCGGGCGTTGACGCACAGATTGGCCAGGATCTGATCGATCTGGGCCGGATCCACCCGCACCGGCCACAGGTTCCGGCCCGGCATCCAGGTCAGATCGATGTCTTCCCCGATGAGCCGGCGCAGCATCTTGAGCATCCCTTCCACGGTTTCGTTCAGGTCCAGAACCCTGGGGGAGACGGCCTGCTTGCGGGCAAAGGCCAGCAGTTGACGGGTCAGATGGGCCGAGCGTTCGGCGGCCTTGCGGATCTCGTGCAGATTGGCGCTCAGGGGCTGGTTGGCGTCCATCTGCTGCAGGGTCAGCTCCGCGTAGCCCAGGATGACCCCCAGCATGTTGTTGAAATCGTGGGCCACCCCGCCCGCCAGGCGCCCCAGGGACTCCAGCTTCTGGGCCTGCAAAAGCTGGTCCTGGAGGCTTTTGCGCTCGCTTTCGGCCTGCTTGCGCTGGACGATCTTCCAGACGGCATCCATCATCAGGTTCAACTGGCGCACGTCCGAATCATTGTACTCGGACTCCTTGTTGGCCACCCCCACCACGGCCACGATGCGCTCCTGGCAGAACACGGGAATCGTCAGGTAGGTGCGCAGGGGGGCGTGCCCTTCGGGCAGTCCCTTCTTGAGGGGGTTGGGAGCGGCGAAATCGTTGACCACGATGGGCCGCCGCTGGCGCACGGCCTCGCCCCAGATCCCGGTCTTGTCCAACTGGTAGAGGCCGGGCGGAGAGGCCACGGAACACTGGCGCATCACTTCACGGGACCAGGTGTTGAGGACGAACTCCTTTTTGTCCTCGTCGTAAAAGTAGATGTAGCCGATCTTGCTGCCGGTCAGGAAGATGGCCTCGTGAAGGGCGAAGTCGAGCAGATCCTGAATGTTCTCGGCCGGATGCAGGTTGATGCGCAGCAGGCTCTCCAGGCGGGCCTCGTTGAGCCTGAGGGCCGCCTCGGCCTGCTTGCGTTCGGTGATGTCCAGGGCGGTGAAGGTGATCCCCTTGGACGGATCGGCCGTGTCCAGGGGGGTCGAGGCCAGCAGCACGTCCAGAAACGTGCCGTCCTTGCGCCGGAACCGGGTTTCCACCGCCCCTGTACCGAATTTCGCGATCTGCTGGTACTTTTCCCGGCCCACCCGTTCGAACTCCGCCTGGCTCGGATAGACGATGCGCGCACTGCGGCCCAGCAGTTCCTCGGCCGCGTATCCGGTCATCTCGCAAAGGCGGGTGTTGATCTCCAGGAAAATCCGGTCCCGCACCACGCCGATCCCGGTGGGCGCCACCCGGAAAATGCTTTCTATCCGCTCCTGGCTCTCCTGGATGGACTGGGCGGCCTGCTTGAAGGCCGTGACGTCATGGGCGATGCCGCCCACCGATCGGATTTGGCCTGTCTCGTCGCACAGCGGAAACAGCGTCGTCAGATAAAACTGGGGCCCGTCCGATCCGTCCAGCCGGTCTTCCACCAGCAGGGCCGACCCGGTTTTGACCACCTGGGCGAGGCGCTGTTTGAAAAGCGCGCTGGTCCGGGCCGGCAGCAGTTCGTCGAAGGTTTTGCCGGTCAGCTCCCCGGGGGCGCGGCGGTAGAACTGCGCCGCGGCCTGATTGACCAGCAGGTAGCGGCCCTCGGGGGTGATCTCGGTGATCAGAAGCGGGCTGTGGTCGATAAAGGCTTCCAGCCGCCGGGCGCTTTCGCTCAGCTTGGCCTTGATGTGCCGGCTTTCCAGGATGGCCTGGATCCCGTGCAGGAAGACGGACACCTGGGTCGCATCGTCCCGGTTGAATCCCCCCGGCTTGTTGGCCACTGCGGCCACGGAGTCGATCCGCCCGCGGCGCCCGAAGGGGACCACCATCAGGTTGGTCAACTGCACATGGCCTTCAGGAAGCCCTTTCTTGGCGGGATGGGGCTGGCGGTAGTCATCGAGGATGAACGGCTCTTGGCGCCGGAGGGCCTCGGCGCAGATCCCGTCTTCGGGGAGGGAAAAATCCCGGGGCCTGTCCACCGCGGCGCAGTCTTTCATCACCTGGTCCGACCAGGCATGGATGCGCATCACCGCCTGATCCTCGGCCATAACCCCGTAAAAGCCGTACTGCCCTCCGGTCATGCGGATGATCGAGGCCAGGATGTGTCCGGAAAGGGTTTGGGCATCGGCATCGGCCAGGGCCGAAAGATCCCACAGGGCCTGGAGCCTGGCCCGATAAAGGGCCAATTCCCCCTCGGCCCGCGTCCCCCCGGCCCGGGCCCTGAGCAGGACCCGGATCCAGGCGGCCAGTTCCGCCGCGTCGCAGAGGTACCCGTCCGCGCCGGCCTCCAGGGCCTGAAGGCGCCTGGGGCGGTCCGCCGGGGCATCGCTCACGACCATCAGGGGGATGGGGGCCAGGCGCGGGTCCGCCCTGAGGGTGCGGCAGGTCTCGCCGGGGTCGTTTTCGGCCGGATCGTCCCGCACCAGGATGAGGTCCGGACGCTGGGCCAGGGCCGCGGCGAGGCCCTGGCGGGCGGTTCCGGCGGTTTCCAGCCTGAGGCCGGGGAATCGGTCCGCCAGGAAGGCGCCAAGGGCGGAAAGGCGGGACCCGTGGTCGTCGATGGCCAGAATCAAGGCGTCTGCGTCCATGCCCCCCCCGGAATCGATTGGCCGGCCGAACCTTCCGCGAAAGCGGGCGGCGGAAAGACAGGCATCCCGGCGCGGCCCGGTGTTTCTTACTCTATAGCGTGATTTTCGATAATCGCAACGCTTATCCTTTTTGCGCCGGCCTTCCCGTCACAGCAACATCGCCGCCAGACTGAAATAGATCCCGATGGTGGAAATGTCGGTGATGGCCAGGGTCACCGGTCCGGCGGCGATCTTGAGGTCCAGTTTCAGCTTGTGCAGCAGGGAGGGGACGCTGAGACCGTAAAAACCGGCGGCGCACAAGGTCAGCACGAGGCTGGCGCCGATGGCCACGGCCGCCACCCCTTCTTGCCGCCACAGCCAGACGATCAGGCCCACCACCGCCCCGCAGGCCGCTCCCAGGATCAGGGCCGTGCACAGCTCTCGGCGCAGGGCCTGGACATACCAGGTCAAGGTGGGCTGGCGCGAGCGCAGCCCCTGAATGGTGACGGTCATGGACTGGATGCTGACGCTTTCGCCCAGCCCCAGGACCAACGTCAGGAAAAAGGCCAGCACGAGGCTCTGGGCCAGGGTGGCTTCGAAGATTCCGCTGAGCAGGGCGCAGCCCGTGCCGCTGGCGATGGTGGCCAGCAGCCAGGGAAAGCGGAAGCGGAAGGCGCGCAGGGGCGAGGCGTCGCGCACCTGCAGAAGGCGGAAACCGATGGTCTCGAAGACCCGGTCCATGCTGTTCTGATCGGCCAGGTCGAACACGTCATCGGTGAACATGGCGATGTCCACCACCCCCAGAATGCGGCGCGCCTCGTCCACCACCGGAAAGGCCAGAAGCTTGTGCATCACGAAAAACTCGTAGGCTTCCAGGACCGAGGCGCTGTGGGGAATGGTGACGACCGAACGGATCATCACTTCGGCGATGGGCGTTTCCAGCGGTGAAATGAGCAGCCGGCGGGTGGGCACCACTCCCACCAGCCGATCCTCACCGTCGACCACGTAGAAGTAGACGATCCGATCGCCCAATCCTTTTTGCCGGATGGCATCCAGGGCCTGTCGAATCGTCAGTTGCTGGTCCAGCCTGGCGACATCGGTTGACGCCACAGACATCACGGGCCGGAGATCGGAAGAGCGGCGTGTAGGGAAAGAGGGTAAATCCGGGTGGTCGGCGGATCATTAAA
>CALJLV010000029.1 GCA_937982505.1 uncultured Desulfobacteraceae bacterium
GAACTGCGCATGGGTGTTTCGCTGGATGCTTTGGACTTCTGCTTTTCAGGCTCTTTTTCCGGTTCCGGCTGAGCCTTGGCATCCGCCTTGTGGCTTTTGGCCATCTTTTCATAGGCGGCCTCGGTGGCGGCAAAAGCGTCGTCCGACAGTTCCGCCAGACGCTTGAGTTCGGTGTCGCGGTCCTCGCCGAAATCCATGCCTTGCTTTTCGAGCTTTGAAATCAGCTTGTGGCGCGGGCTTTCGAAGCGGCAGCCTTCTGTTCGGCTTCCAGTTCCTGAATGCGTTTCTGAAGTTCGGCCACCTGAGCTTTCAGCTGGCGGTTTTCCTTTTCCAGCTCGCCTCCGGGAGCCGGATTGTCTTCCTGCCGTTCCTGTTTTTTCTTAGCGGCGTCGGCGGACGACTCATCTGGTTTCTTGGTTTTTTCGTCCATAGTTGGATCTCCTTTGGGTTGGTGTTCAACAGATGGTTCCTGAACCGACGCCACCTGCAGAATGCGGGCATTTTCATCTGCCCCTTTGCGGTCCAGCAGGCCCAGGCCCGTAAAAGTCACGCCGTGAAGAATCTCGTAGACGGGTTTCCCATCGAGTTCACGGCCCTTAAATTTTCTGAGGTGTGTGCAGTAATCGGCTTTGCTCTTGAAGCGCTTGTGGCAGACGGAGCATTCACCTTCTTCGTAATCACACTCCATCGATACCTGCGTGATGATGCCTCGCTTCATGAGCTTGTAGGCCAACTGGGCATTGGGCGTGTCTCCCGTATAGAGCTCACCCACGCATTCGACCCGACCGCCGATTTCATCTTCCAGATAGTCAGCCGCCACAATTCCACCGACGATGTCGCCAAACTCCTGCGAGTGCTGCAGGTCGACTTTCTTGTTGATGACGGTCATGTGCCGCGTGGCCAGCTCTTCAGCGGTGAAATGGTCACCATTCCGATTGGTGCCGGTTCGACAGAGGATGAAGGTAAACTGGGGATCGCCCGGCAGACCTCCGCTCATCGCTTCGGCGTTCAGCCCCGCATTTTCATCGAGACAGAGTTCCACCGGGATGGATGTATGGATATTGGCGGCGGCAGCCATCGGAACATGCTTTGCCGCCTGATCGGTATCCGCATGGGACTGGTTACCTTTCAGACAAACGAAAAGGCGCTCCTTGGCGCTGGATGCCTCGCCATGCTTGGAGGTGATCGAATACTTATGGTCCTTGGTTTTCATCCGGCTCTGACGCCCCAGACCGCCGATGATCTTTTTCATCTGCTGTTCGTTCGGATAGGCATGGTCGCGGTATGAAATAAGCCAGTGCGGGATATGGGTGGCGTTGCCGAGAAACTCCTGAAAGAAGTCGGAGGCGTTGCCCTTGGTGACCGTTACATGGCTGGTCTCGTAGTTTTTGACCTTGGTATCTGCCTTAATGGTCAAACCGTCCCAATACGTCATCAGCCCTTCTACAAAGTGATAGGCTTTTTCGTAATTGGTGGTCGAAAACTCGGTGGCATACGGTGGATCAAAGTAAGCGAGGTCAGCCTTCACCTTGGGAAGGATCTCGTTGACATCCCCGCGATAGGCTTTGTTCTCCTTGCCGTTATCGAATATCAGGGCGTTGATCCGCTCGATATTCGCTTTCAGGCGTTTTTTGAATTCTTCAGGCGTGTCCTGCCGTTTTCCGTAATCGGTGGAAGACGAGAAGTGGCCAAACCCGCCTTTGCCACTCATGCAGGTTTTACCGAGGGCAAACAGCGCGATGTCCTTTTTGTATCCGGACAGATCGTCACAATTGGCTCTCAGCGAGTCGATGAGCGCGTGAACGCCTTTGGCAAAGAAGATCCCTTTGAAATTGTCCTGAACAAAGGTTTTGGCTTTGGGGTTGTCCGCCAGCAGCTTTTCGATCTCTGCCTCGGACAGCCGCGTCGAACTGTTTTCGATAATGGCTCTGGCTGCGTGGTGACTGTAACGAAGACGGTCATTGGCAAAAACCCGCAGCCCTTTGGATTTGTACATGTAAGCAACAACGGCCGAGCCGGAAAAGGCATCCAGAACGGAGGAAACTCCGTCCGGGGTGTTACGCCAGATCCAGTCGACCAGTTTCTGTTTGCTGCCGATGTAATTGGTGATGTACTTGGGGCGTTTCTCCGGGGGCTGCTCTTCAGGAGCCTTCTGTTCGGCTGCATCGGTCCCGAGCTCGTCGGGATCGATTGCGAGCGCCGCATCTGCCTCAAGGAGGAACGCCAGCCTTTCCAGGTCAGTGGCAAACATTTCCATCAAATTCTCCGGTTCAATCACTGTTATTTGCCCCGATCGCACCGGGCGAGCGGGAGGTTTCAGCGATTACTTACCGGAAGGCTTTGAAATGTGTCGGAATGGCGTCTGCTTTTTTAGGCGGGAATCTTCAAAGACTGCAAAACAGCAAGACCACAGGCGTTTACTGACGGGTATTCCTCTGTTTCGACCGGTTCGGAAAACACGCCGTCATAGGGAGATCGGCTCTGGCGGTGATACTCCAGAAAATCATCCGGAAGGGTCAAAGCACCGCTTTCAACCAACCGGTTGATGATCCATTCAGCCTCTTCACGTCGATCCTGAATGTCGCCTCGGCTCGATTTCGGATAGAACATTTCAATATCGAGGCCCGGGCCGGAACCTTGCACCCAAACGCCGACAGGCCGATATTCTGGAATTGCCGCTTTGGGATCAACGAGGATGGAATCAATCACGTATCTCAGCTTCATTGCCAGTCCTCCGCAATCTTGATGTGTTCGGCAAGAATATCGGAATCGATGCGTTGAAACAGGTCCCGGTTGTTTTTTCTGAATGCCAGCCATGCATCCCACTGCTTGGCATGCGCCGGTTCGGAAACGGGCTCGATCATTTCAAGGTGGTAAATGCGGTCCAGATCATCGGTCAGCTCGACAATCAACCATGCATTGATGTCATGTCCCCCTGATTGCGCTGTCAGCGTGTCGTCCACGGACACGTTGACGACCTTGATCGTATGGCTGTAATTGAACCCTTCCTGATAACCGAGCTCCTTCCATAGCAACCAGAAGTCCGTTCGGATAATTTTCCCTGAAGCATCGAAGTGTGGTGCAATCCTTGTGATCGTCAGTGCTGCGGTAATCGTGTCGATAAAGTTTTCACCGCCACGTTCCCGAATCTGCAAACGGCAGCCCCGCTCATTGAACCAATGAAGCTGCTTCTGGATGCGGGCTTTTTCCTCTGCAATTATGTTTTCCATATCATTTCCTCGTGTTCCACGTACTCGGTGTGTGAATGATGTCTTCTATCTTGCGGCCATCGGGCAGCTTCTTGATCCCACGGGAGGTAAAGCTCTTGATAATCTTCTGACGCTCAGCGGCCGAATTAGCGACGATGTATTCGATGTTATCCAGCAGCGTCACCGAATACTTGAAGATGGTTTCATTGCCGCTCTTGCCTGAAAACTTTTTCCAGTCGTCGATATTGTTGCCACGATTTTTCCGGACATAATCGTCCACAACCTTGCCGAAGGCATCGTGGCTATAACTGATCGCATCCATGCGCCGCAACATGCTCTTTTTGAAATAAAGGGCCGGAGGGGCATCGCGGGTTGGTTTTTTCTGAATCCGGGTGAAGAAATAACTGGCTCCGCCTGTCTGCATGTCCGCCACTGGGGACATACCACCGGGAGGAACACCCATACGCATCTTTTCGACCGTACTGACCATAGCACCATTGTTTTCAAGGATGGTTTCAACGAAATCGGACATGCCTTCATTGTTGGTCAGGCGGTGAACCAGAGAGTAATCCTTCATCTTTTTTTCCAGATCCTCTTCAGTGATGTCGAACCGGTACTGGTGGCGGTATCCACCTTTCAGACCGCGATCGAGAAACCCGGCCTGATAAGCACCCATCGGGTCATAATCCGGCAGTTTGGTGATATCATCGACATTCAGTTCCTTCTGCCAGAATCCACGAAGAGTCTGGACCCGTTCATTGACGGATGCATCGCGGTCATCCAGCCTTTTTTGAAGCCGCTTGTATTCTGCGGTGTGGTCCACTTTCCGGATGTAAGCCATCTTTTCCAGATACATCTGCTCGGCGTTCTCGGGTGAAGAAATCCGTGCATCGATCCCGAGTTTTTCCAGTTTGGTCATCAGAGCTTCGACTTTTTTGCCGCTGGCATCACCATCGATCACAATCTCCAGCTCTCCTCGCTGGGCATAAAGGTTTGTATTGTCCCATGGGCGGTATTTCAGACGAATGCCGTCGTCAAACTCGGCGGTGAATTGAAGGCCGTCCTGCATCCTCGAGTCCCGGTTGAACATCCCGTAATTATCGACATCATCCATCTCAACGGTGATTTTACCGCCGCTGATGCGCCTCTTGGTGTGCGTGACCTTGCCTTTGGTAACCTTGAAGTCCGGCTTTTTGGGTTTGGCCTGTCTCGGCAGTTCAGGAAGGTACTGTTCGAAGACACCGTTGGTGGCGCGGTCCCAGTCGACTGCCTCTTTGATTTCATCCAGCCATTTGATATAGCTGTCGGCCATCTTTTTGACTTCCGGATCTTTACTTCTGGTAAGCACAAGCAACCGGGTTCGAAGCTTCTCCGCTTTCGCCAGCTTGGTCCGGTTATAGTTCCCGTCACCGACATGAAAATTGACGTTCTTTACGGCTTCCAAAATGGTCGGGAAAAAGGTGTCGTCCTGAAGAGGCTGGCCTTTCTTGATTTCGACAAGATCCAGCTGATCCCGAAGCAGAGCGGTG
>CALJLV010000030.1 GCA_937982505.1 uncultured Desulfobacteraceae bacterium
GGAAGTCGTTGACGATGTCCCACAGCCCGTCGTGAACCATGTGGTCCTGGATGGCCCCCGGCCCCATGCGGTAGCCGAAGCGCGCCTTTTCCAGATAGTAGGGCGCCAGGCTCATGTTCTCCATGCCCCCGGCCACCACGATCTCGGCATCCCCGGTCTGGATGGCCTGGGCCGCGAGCATCACGGACTTCAAGCCCGATCCGCAAACCTTGTTGATCGTCAGGCATTCCACCTGCCAGGGCATCTCGGCCAGCACGGCCGCCTGTTTGGCCGGGTTCTGGCCGTAGCCGCAGGGCAGCACCTGGCCCATGATGACCTCGTCCACCGCTTCCTTGTCGATGCCGGCGCGCCGGATCGCCTCGGCGATGACCATGGCGCCGAGCCGCGTCGCACCGATCCCGGCCAGCGATCCGTTGAAATTGCCCAAAGCCGTGCGCACCGCGCTGACGATGACCGCTTCGTTCATCTGGCTTCTCCTTAGAATTGTTTGAAAAAACAAATCGGAGAGCGCCCAAGGCGCCACTGTGCACGCCTTGTCTCCGGGTCAACTGAAATGAATTGGTTGCAACGACCGTAAGCGCTTGATTGGCCTGCGATCGGGTCGCAAATGCAATATTCTTGCCAAGAGAATCAAAAACGCAGAAAGATGCGCAGCCGTTTTTCGATTCGCTCTTGAAGAACGCGAAATCCCGGCGCCCGAGAGATTTAGGTGGCAGGCCGCCTGGGCAGAGGGATACAGGTTGAATGAGATGAACGGGCTGCAGGTAAAAACAGACATGTAGTGCATTTTCTACATGTCTGCGCGCGAGTAGGACCCGTCCTCAGACGGGAATCCCGTGTTTGACCATTTTTTGATAGAGGGCGGTACGGTGGATTTCCAGTAATTTAGCGGCGGCGCTCTTGTTGTTCTCCGTTGCTTGCAGGGCTTTAAGGATCGCCTGCCGCTCGGCAGCGCACGTGGTCTCTTTAAGAGGTGGAACCCGATCTTTTCTCGCCTCGGCCACAGTCCCCTGCATCAGCGAGGAAGGCAAATCGTCGATTTCGATAACAGATCCCCGGCACAAAGCGATCGCCCGCTCCACCACGTTCTTAAGCTCTCGAACGTTTCCCGGCCAGCTGTAGCGCATTAAGGTATCGAGGGCCTGATCTGAGATCGATTCGGCCTGAAGCGCCTTGGCGCCTCTCAGGTTCCGTAAAAAATGCTGAACAATCAATGGGATGTCATCGCAGATATCGCGAAGCGGTGGCACCTCAATGGCAATGACATTGATGCGGTAAAAAAGATCAAGGCGAAATGTGCCCTTCTTCACCATTTCTTCCAGGGGACGGTTGGTGGTACAGATCAAACGGAAATCTACCTGTTGGGGAACGGTTCCGCCGACCTTCTCAATCTCTCCTTCTTCGAGCACACGAAGCAGTTTGGATTGCATCAGATAGGGCATGTCGCCGATTTCATCCAGGTGAATGGTCCCTTTATCGGACAGCTCGAATTTACCCTTTTTGCCTTTCCGCAACGATCCGGTGAACGCTCCGGGATCGTAGCCGAAGAGTTCGGATTCAATCAGCTCGTTGGGAATGGCGGTGCAATTAACACTCACAAAAGCCTTCTCCCGCCGGGGACTGGCCGAATGGATGGCGTGGGCAAACAGCTCCTTCCCAGAGCCCGATTCGCCTAAAATGAGCACGGCGACATCCGTTACGGCGCTTTGGCGAGCCAGAGCCTTGGCATTGCGCATGCCTTCGGTTTCACCAATAATATCTTCGAATGTGTAACGGCTGCTGTATGTGCTTTTTAAGGCTTCTTTATAAAAGGCCAGGTGCTGCTCCAACGACTTAATTTTACGGGCCAAATCCTGAAGTGTTTCTGGCGGAGCGAAAATAACCTTGCCAAGGGCACCTGTCAATTTACCCTGCTTCCTGAGAGGCAGCCGAATAACAATTTGACTCTTGTCTTCCAGAACTCGGCTGCGATCCACAATGACTTTTCCGGTTTCGAGTACTTCTGGAAGACGGCTTTCAGGGGCCACGTCCAGCACGTACCTCCCTATGGCGTTCTTGAGTTTGCGCCCGTAGGCCTTTTCGTAGCTGTTGTTGACAAAACGGACAATACCGTCGGCATCAACAAGAATCAAACTTTCGAATGGATTGTCGATCAAGCTTTCCAGCAGGTCCTCTGAAATATAGTTCAGAACCGACTTTTCTTCGTTTTGATCTTCCGCAAAAGAGGGCCGCCCCCCATTTTCGATTTTGTCGCTTTCTGGGCTCATCGGTCGGTCCTTTAATAGTCAAACCCGATTGATCGGTGTATGCCAAACTGTCGAAACCGACAATGACCCATCAATATCCTCATAGCTTCCGCCTTTGCAAGTTTTGAAATCGGATTTTAAACCTCCCCTCAACCCCCAATTTGATCCCATCGCCGAGGGTCCATCTGGCCCATTCGGCCTCAGCGGATCCGGGGGCGCTGACGGCCCATGGGCAGGAGCATGGCGGTCTCATCGCAGTCGGGAAACTTGACGCAGGTGATGCAGTCGGCCCAGATCTTGACCGGCAGCTCGGCGCGGTCGATGCGCGAAAACCCGAAGCGCTCGAAAAACCCGGGCCTGTAGGTGAGGGTAAAAACGTTGTCGACCTTGAAGCGGCGCGCCTCTTCCAGAGCATTTTGCACCAGAAGGGAGCCGAGCCCGCGGCCCTGGGCCTCGGGGGCCACCGCCAGCGAGCGAATCTCGGCCAGATCATCCCAGCAGAACTGCAGCGCGCAACAGCCCACCACCTTGCGCCCGGCGACATCCAGGCAGACCGTGAAATCGCGCAGATGGTCGTAGAGCTGGGCCAACGGTCGCGCCAGCAGTTCACCGCGCTCGGCGAAAAGCTTGAGCAGCCCGTGGATGGCCCGTACGTCTCCTATGCCGGCAGGTCGGATCATAAGCCACGGCTAGTAGGCAAAACTGGCGCCGAAAGCAAGTAAAAACATCTGCGATCCGTTGCATTTCCCTGAAAAACTGGTAATATGCGGCTTCTTTACGGGTACCGTTCGCGGAAAGGAAACTATCATGCTGCGCATTGGATTTGTCGGATGGCGGGGAATGGTCGGTTCGGTATTGATGGACCGGATGCAGGCCGAAAGCGACTTTCACGGCTTTGAACCTCTTTTTTTCTCCACTTCCCAGGTGGGCCGGCCCGCGCCCGAGGTCGGATTGGCGGCCCCTCCGCTGATGGACGCCGCCGACATCCACACCCTGGCCGGCCTGGATATGGTGGTAACCTGCCAGGGCGGCGACTACACCAAGGCGGTCTATCCCCGGCTGCGTGCGGCCGGCTGGAAGGGTTACTGGATCGACGCGGCTTCGGCCCTGCGCATGGCGCCCCAGAGCACCATCGTCTTGGATCCGGTCAACCGCGGCGTCATCGACCAGGCCCTGGCCCACGGCGGGAAGGATTTCATCGGCGGCAACTGCACCGTGAGCCTGATGCTCATGGCCATCAACGGATTGTTTCGCGAAGGGCTGGTTTCCTGGATTTCGACCATGACCTATCAGGCCGCCTCGGGGGCCGGGGCCAAGAACATGCGCGAACTGGTGGCCCAGATGCGCCACGTGACCGATGCGGCCCTTCCCCTGCTGGACGATCCGGCCTCGGCCATTCTGGACCTGGACCGCCGGGTCCTGGACGCCCTGCAGGATCCGAATCATCCCACGGCCAACTTCGGTGCACCCCTGGCCGGCAGTCTGATCCCCTGGATCGACAGCGCCATGGAAAGCGGGCAGACCCGCGAAGAGTGGAAAGGATTCGCCGAGACCAACAAGATCCTGAACTGTGAACCGCCCATTCCCATCGACGGGATCTGCGTACGGGTCGGCGCCATGCGCTGTCACAGCCAGGGGTTGACCGTCCGCCTGAGCCGCGACGTCCCTCTGGCCGACATCCAGGCCATCATCGCCGGGGGCAACGAGTGGGTCCGCCTGGTCCCCAACGAAAAGCCCGCCACCTTGGCCCAACTGAGTCCGGCGGCGGTCACTGGCACCCTCTGGGTCCCGGTGGGACGCGTCCGCAAGATGAACCTCGGCCCCGAGTACCTGACCCTCTTTACCGTGGGGGATCAGCTGTTGTGGGGCGCGGCCGAACCCATCCGCCGGATCCTGAACATCGTCCGCGAGCACCTGGGGCAATAGCAGAAGGCAGGGTTCTTGCCGCCGGTCGGCCAAAAGGCGCAAAGC
>CALJLV010000031.1 GCA_937982505.1 uncultured Desulfobacteraceae bacterium
TAACGCGGCGGGCGTCAAGAGGTGTTCAAGAAGACACCGTCACCGAAGCGGCGTTTCCGCGGCCGATATCTGAATTCAGCGCTGCGCATGGCGCGGCCAAGCGTCAAACAAGGCCTGGAAGGTCTGTGGTGGAAAGAATTCCATCCGCGGCTTTCCAGGCCTTGTTTTTTCACGACCGGTTTTTTGGTGACCGCACAGAGGAACGTCGCCATCTTGAACGGAAAGGAAAAACCGTGAGGAACTGTTTGAGGTTGCTGCCCCTGCTGGGGATTCTCGCACTCCTGGCGCCGACGCAAGGCTGGCCCCAGAAGGAAGCGGTGCAGCACCAGGTGGAGCGTCCGGTGGCCGAGGCCATCCAGATCCGCCAGGCCACCCAGAAGGACGAAGTCCGCTGGCGCGAGGAACGCCAGCGCTTGGCAACCCTCTACGACCAGCTCCAAGATGAGCGGGCGCGCCTGGAAATCCGCCGCAAAACCCTGGAAGAATCCCTGGCCGCGGCCCGGGAGCGGGTGGACGCCAAGCAGGCCCAGATCGAGGCCATCGAGCGGATCACCGGCCAGGTGGCCCCCTTTCTCAACGAGCAATATCAACGGCTGGCCGACCGCATCGAAACCGATCTGCCTTTTCTGAGCGCCGAGCGCCGCCAGCGGATGGAAAATCTCCAAATCCTGCTCGAGGATCCCGGGGTGGCGGTGAGCGAACGGTTGCGCAAGGTCTTCGAGGCCCTGCTGGTGGAAGCCGAATACGGCAACACCATCGAGGTCTACCAGGAGAACATCGTCGCCGCGGACCGCACCATGCTGGCCAACATCTTCCGCCTGGGCCGGGTCGGCCTTTACTACCAGAGCCTGGACCGGCAAGCCTGCGGTTTCTACAACATCGCCGCAAGGGCCTGGCAGCCACTGGAGGCCGGCGCCAACCGCACCCTGCAAACCGCCATGGACATCGGCACCAGGCGCCGGCCCGCGGAAATCCTGAACCTGCCGCTGGGGAGGATCGCCACGCCATGATCTTGCTCCAGCGATGCCTCGCCTGGATGATGCCCCTGGTGCTGGCAATGGCGGTTTGCGCCCATGGCCAGGACATGCGCCGGATCCAGATCGAGGCCCGGGAAGCCCGCCAGGCCCTGGCTGAAAAAGCCGCCGCCGAGAAACAGGCCGCCGAGGCCGCCGCCGCCCAAAGCCGGGCCGAGATCGTGGCGGACCGCGCCCGCCTGGAAGCGGCCATCCGCCCGCTGGAAGCCGAAAACCGTCAGATCCAGCAACAAATCCAGTCCCTTTCCGCCGAAATCAATTCGCTGGCCGAAAAGGAGGCCGAGCTGACCCGCAAACTGGCCGACACGGACGCCGTGGTGAACGAGCTGGTGGGCGTGGCGCGGCTCAACGCCAAGGACATTGATGCCCTGGTCTCCCAGAACCTGCAGACCGCTTTCGCCGCCGGGGACATCGCTTTTCTGGAAGCCATCGCCGGGCAGAACCGCTTTCCGGACATGGATGCCCTGCGGGCCATGGCCGACCTCCTCGACGATGCGATCGCGGCCTCCGGCGAGGTGGCCTTGCACCGCGGAACGATCGTGGACCGCAGCGGCGTCGAGGTCGATGCCGAAATCCTGGCCATCGGCAACTTCACCGCCGCCTACCGCCGCGGCGGCGAAGTGGGCTATTTGAACTATTCGCCCGCCGGCCGCCGGCTCTTCGCCCTCTCCCGGCTCCCGTCGGACCGGGTGCAGAAGCAGATCGCCGCCTACATGGACGGCGGGGCGGACGCGGTCCCCATGGACGTATCGCGCGGCGGCGCCCTGCGCCAGCTCACCCACGCGCTGAGCCTCTGGCAGCAGATTCCCAAGGGCGGTCCCATCGTCTGGCCCATCGTGGCGATCCTGGGTCTCGGGGTTCTCATCGCCCTCGAGCGGGCCGTCTTCCTGCTGCGCCGGCGCCTGGATGCCGACGTCCTGATGAACCACCTCGAGGATCTGGCCGGCGGTGGCCGCTGGCAGGACGGTGAGGCCGCCTGCGCCTCCCTGGTCCGCAAACCGCTGGCCCGGGTCCTGCGCGCCGGGCTGGCCTGCTGCCACATGCCGCGCGAGGAACTGGAAAATGCCCTGCAGGAAGCGATCCTGCGGGAGATCCCGGCCATGGAACGGTTTCTGTCCACCCTGGGCCTGCTGGCGGCCATTGCCCCCCTGCTGGGGCTGCTGGGCACCGTGACCGGGATGATCGACACCTTTCATGTCATCACCCAGCACGGCACCGGCGATCCGCGCATGATGTCCGGCGGAATCTCCGAGGCCCTGGTGACCACCATGCTGGGCTTGACGGTGGCCATTCCCCTCATGCTGGTGCACACCATGCTGAGCCGCACCGTGGAAAACCGCATCGGCCAGATGGAGGAAAAGGCCGTGGCCCTGGTCAACATCGCCGACCGCTATCGGAGCCATCGTGATCGCCCTGATGCAGACTAGCGCCCTGCGCCTGGAAGCGTTTCTGCGCACCGGCGGGCCGGTGATGGTCCCCCTGGTGATCGTCAGCCTGGCGATGTGGCTCATGATCATCGAACGGGCCGTCTTCTTTGCCCGCCTCCAACGCCGGGACATGAGCGCACGCGACGCCTTGGGACATGTGACCGAGGGGCGGATGCCCGATCTGCGTCGCCACCACGGGATTGCGGCCCTGCTGGCGGCTGATTTTCTGCGCCGGCGCAGCGGGCGCAGAAACCTGGACCGTTTCCTGCTCGACGAAACCGTGAACCGGCTCCGGCGCGGCCTGAGCGCCCATCTGTCCCTCATCGGCGTCCTGGCGGCCGTGGCGCCGCTGCTGGGGCTTCTGGGAACCGTCACGGGGATGATCGCCACCTTCGACGTGCTGGCGGTCTTCGGCACCGGCAATGCCCGGGCCATGGCCGGGGGCATTTCCGAAGCCCTGATCACCACCCAGACCGGTCTTCTGGTGGCCATTCCGGGGTTGTACATGAAGGGGTTTCTCGATCGCCGGGCGCGCCAGGTGTCCCAGCGTCTGAGAGTGGTGGGCTTGTACCTGCGAAGACATCTGTAAAGGCTCTGCCATGCTGAACATCTCCGCCGCCCGGCGCCGGCGCAGCACCGCCGTCGAACTGAACATGGCCCCGCTCATCGACATGGTCTTCATCCTGCTGATCTTCTTTCTGGTGACCACCAGCTTCGTAAAGGAGACGGGCATCGAGGTGCAGCGCCCCACCGCCGCAACGGCCCAAGGCAGCGCCAAGACCGCCATCCTCATCGCCGTGGATGCCGATAACCGGATCTTTTTCGACCATCGCGAAATCGACGTGCGGGCGGTGCGCGCCAACATCGAGCGCGCCCTGGCCGAAAATCCCGAGGGGACCGTGGTCGTGGTAGCCGACCGGGCCAGCACCACCGGCACGGCCATCCTGGTCATGGACGGCTGCCGCCTGGCCGGCGCCACCACCGTCTCGCTGGCCGCCAGCCTGCCCGAGGGGCAATGAGAAGGCGTTTTGAAACTTGAAACCTGAATTCGCCACAGCCCTGAATCGGCAATATGGGATGATCTGGTTGTGGGCCGCCCTGGGCAGCCTGGCCATCAATCTGGCGCTCTTTGCGCTCATGCCGTGCCTGTTGCGCCCTTCCGATACTCAGCCGGTTTTCGAAAAGCGGATCCCCCAGCTCAACGTCATCCGTCTCAAACGTCCCGAGCCTCCCGCAGAGCGCAAGCAGACCGAGCGGATTGAGCCGTTGAAACCCAGAGCCGCCCCCCCGCCGGCGACGGCCTCCGGCCGCGTGGCGCCAGAACAACTGAAGCTGTCTTTCGAAATCAACCCGCACCTCAGCGGCGGGCCGGTGGTCGCGGCGCCCCCGCCGATGAAGATCGCCGTCTTTGATCAGACGCAAGGTCCTTCGATGGTGGCCGATGCCGAGCTCGATCATCCCCTGACGCCCCTTTCGCGCCCGCCGCCGGTCTATCCCGCGGGCGCCAAACGCCGCGGCATCGAAGGATGGGTAAAAGTGCGTTTCGTGGTCAACCCGCAAGGCGGCGTCCAGGACGTCAAGGTGATCGAGGCCCGGCCGGCCGGCATCTTCGATGACAGCGTGATCCGCTGCGTGTACGGGTGGCGATTCCAGCCCGGGACCGTTGGCGGCACCCCGGTGAGCGCCTGGGCCGAAACGACGGTGCGTTTCGAGCTGGAGTGATCCATGGAATGTTCTGCAAGAAAAACAGAATACGGGAAAACTCGAAAGAGAGGCCGGGGATGAAACCGTGCTTCCGCGACAGCGCAGCGAAGATCGCCGTCGTCGTTGTGGCGGCCTGTGGCATCGCCTTTTTCCCGCTGGCGGCCGGTGCCGAAAAGCCGGCTGACGCGCTTCCCCTGCCGGCGCGGCTCGTCCTGCGGGATATCGGCGCCCTGATGGACCAGAAAGCCTACGACCGGGCCATCGTTCGATTGACCGCCTTTAAGAAAGATTCCAAAGCCGACGTGCCCCCCCTCATCGACCTGGCCCTGGGCAACCTCCACCTGCTCAGGGATGACCCTGGCCAGGCCAAGGCGCCGCTGCGCCGGGCGGCGTCGGCCATGCCGGATCGTGTGGACGCCTGGCTCAATCTGGCCAAGGCCTGCTACGAAACCCGGGACTACGCCGAGGCGGCCCGCTGTTTCAGCACCGCCTACGCGCACGCCGACGAGGCCGCAAGGGATCCCCAGCACCTCTATTACGCCGCGCTGTCCCATCTTTTGGCGAAGTCCCACAACGACGCCGCGGCGGCCTTCGAGCGCCTGTTTGCCACCCATCCGCAGCAGATCCGGCCCGAATGGCGCGAAAACTTCGTCCACGCCCTGATGGCCGCCGGAACACCGCGCCGCGCCCTACCCCTGGTGCGGGAACTGGCCCTGCAAACCTCCGGCAAGGATCGGCCCAAATGGCAGGAGCTGTTGCTGCAGCTCTATCTGCAGATGGAAATGGCCGGCGAAGCCCGCTCCTGGGCCCGGCAACTGGCGTTTGAATCTCCCGGCGAGGCCAGGTGGTGGAAGGCCCTGGCCCATGTCGAATTGTCCTCGTCGCGCTACGCCGAGGCCCTGGCGGCCCTGACCGTCTACGGCTGGTTAGAGCCGCTCACCCCGGAAGAAAAGAAGCTCTGGGCCGACCTGAATCTGCAGTTGGAGATCCCGGCGCGGGCCGCCCCGGTCTATGCCGAGCTGCTCAAGGATTCGTCCGACCGGCAGTTGCTGGAAAAACTGGTATCGGCCTGCCGGCAGACGGCCCGCTACGACGAAGCCCTGGCCTGGCTCGAGCGGCACCCGGCCAGCGGCCGGGATCCGCAGCTGCTGATGCTCCGGGCCGACCTGCTCTACAATGCCCGGCGCTTCGCCGATGCGGCCGACGCCTACCGGCAAGCGGCCCAAACGGACCCCCGGGCCGCCGGCCAGGCCTGGCTCATGGCCGGTTATGCCGCCTGGCAGAGCAACGACCTGGAGACCAGCCGCCGGGCCTTCCACCAGGCCAGCGGTTTTTCGCAGCACAGGAAGGCGGCTCTGGCGGCCATGGCTCAGATGGAGGCGGTGAATTGAAACTCGAAACTGGGCACTCGGTCCCTTTGGTCCTTTTCGTCCTTTTCGTCCTTTGGGTCCGTTTTTCCCGAAGCCCTGAGATCTGAAACCTGAAAAAAGGGAAGGCAGCCGCTCCCCGGCCAAGGATGAGACGGCTGCCTTCGGATTGAAGCCTCCGGCAAGGGACGCTTCGGCAGGCAATTTAGCACCGAAGTTTCCCCGGCGTCAATTTGGGCGCCCGCCGGCAGGCATAACCGCCCGTTTTAAGGGCAATGCCACGGACAAAGGGGGAGAACGATGCAGCAGGAACACGGTAAACCGGCAAATCGACCACAGATCCCGCCTGACTTTGGGAGCGGTCATCTTTCCGGATGGAAGGTTTTTTTCGGGACGGCGGCCCTGGCCCTGGCCCTGGCCCTGGTGGCGGCCACCCCGCCGGCCCTGGCCGACGATCCGGCGACCCTCCTCGACGATGTCGTCGTCACCGAAAAGAAGCTCGTCCAACCCACCAAGCAGACCGACGATACGGTCTACACCGGCACCGAGATCACCCGACAGGGCCTGGATGCCCTGGGCGCCAAGGCCGCCGCCAGCGTCTACGAGGCGGTCAACGTGCTGCCAGGCGTCAACGTGGAAAGCATCGATCCTTACGGATTGGCCGCCGAGCAGAAAAAGATCCGGGTCCGCGGCGTGGGCGGGGTGTCCCAGGCGATGACGGTGGCCGGAGTGCCCAACTGGGGCGGCAATCCCATGGGGCCCCGGGAATACATCTATGACACCGAAAACTTCGAAAGCGTCGCCGTATACAAGGGCGCCGTGCCCGCCGACCTGGGCACCGGCGTCGGGGCCCGGGGCGGGGCCATCGAGCTGCGGCCGCGCTGGCCGGAAGAAGCGTTCGGGGCCGACATCCGCCAGAGCTTCGGGGCCGACCGCTACAGCCGCACCTTCCTGCGCCTGGATACCGGTGCGCTGCCGGTCACCGGCACCCGTTTCTCGCTGTCCGGGTCGTATACCGATGCGGACAAATGGAGGGGACCCGGCGATCTGGGCCCGCGCCAAAACGCCAGCCTCATGGTCAGCCAGCCCGTCCGGGACAAGGATGAAATCCAGATCTGGTTCAACACCAACGATCTGCAGCAAAATCTCTACAAATCCCTGACCTATGCGCAAATCAAGGATCTCGGCGTCAATTACGAAAAGGATTACAATCCGACCCTCACCGGAGTCAAATCCCAGGACATCGACTACTACGACTACAACCGGGGCAACTACACCAACCAAGACTTTCTCGCCGTGGTTCCCTTCACCTTATCGGATCTCTTCAAGCTGACCTTCAAGCCATATTATTCCAAGGAGGATACCGAAATCCTCCAGGGTGCCGCCTCCATGGGCGGCGTCGTCCAGCATCGGGTCCGGGACATCCAGCGCTACGGCCTGATCTCCCAGGTCGAATCGCGTTTCCCATGGGCCACTGCTTCACTGGGCTACTGGTACGAAGCCAACGACATGATCATCCAGACCAAGAACTACGATGTGCTGACCCAGGCCTTCAAGGGCTACGGGATGTACACGGTCAACGAGGACGACGGGATCGTTCACAGCCCGTTTTTCAAGCTGGCCGGCAAGGTCGGGGCTTTCGACTGGCAGGCCGGTCTGAAATACTTCTACTACACGGATCCCGCCAGCCAGGGGTACACCTCCCCT
The DNA here is from genome assembly GCA_937982505.1 of uncultured Desulfobacteraceae bacterium. Lineage (GTDB taxonomy): Bacteria > Desulfobacterota > Desulfobacteria > Desulfobacterales > UBA2174 > UBA2174. The sequence goes on from CALJLV010000031.1 coordinate 7,240, forward strand.
GCCCCGGCCTACACGCTGGTGAAAGCGGCTGATTTATACCGCGAGGAAAAAACCTACGACGAACTGCTGCCCAGCCTCGGGCTCAACTACCACATTTCAGACAACGTTGAAATTTATGCTTCTTACGGGCGCAACCAGATCCGGCCCTACGCCTACATGCCGTTGATCACCCTCTACAACACCAACCGGGCCGCGTTCCAGGCCGCCGGGGTGACCCTGGATGACATGTTCAACGGCTACCAGATGGAGATGACCGACAGCGTCGAACTGGGCGTCCGGCTGCGCAACGACTGGATGGAGATCCGACCCACCGTTTTTTACGCGCAACACGAAAACCTTCTTACCACCGTCCACGATCCGCGGGTGAACTTGAAC
>CALJLV010000032.1 GCA_937982505.1 uncultured Desulfobacteraceae bacterium
TCCTGCCGGCATGCCTGGCATTTTTTGAAATGCGGCCCTTTTCCTGGCCGTTTGAACTCATCCGGCGTCATGATTTTTCCGCATTCGATGCATTGGCGCATGCCTTGCGGAACAGGCGCTTCAATCTCCTCGCCTTGATCCGGCTTTTGGCCATTGGGATTCCGGAATTCGCTCGGTTCTGCAATCGGTCCGGTGATCGTGTTCGCGTATTCAATCCGCGCTTCGCAGGCGATGCACGGCTGATGCTTCAGTTTGTTCTCGGCCTCATGGGCGCATCCCATGCATGGCGGTTTCGGTTTGCGTCCATGGCTCATCACCAACCCTCCTCGATGGCCATGAGCATGTACCGGAGCTTGTCCAGGGCCAGGTCAAGGCGTTTCCATTGTTCGGCATCCGCCAGCTCCGGGTGGATGGAACGGGCGTCGTTGCGTCTCATTGCGGCCCGCAACATGTGAGCCTCATCCTTTGTCATTGGCTGCATGTGGTTCATCTGGTTACCTCCTCCCATTTCTCGGCCAGGGTCCGGCCGCCTGTGATGCAAAGTGGAATGATGCCTGCGTTGCTCTTGTTTTCCTCGTAGTGAAGAAACAGGTCCGTCAGCGCCCTGATGGCCTTGCGCAGCCCACGGTCACGGATGAACCGGATCTGCGCATGCTTGCCGCTTGCCGGCCACGGGCTCCGCCGGGCATGCCGCTCGGCCATCTCCAGAGTGAAGCAGACCATGGTGATGATGTGCCGCCCCTGATGGTTCAGCCTGGTGGCCTTGCCGAACCGGTCGAGCACAGCGCCGATGTCGTCACGCATCCTGTCGTCGTAATAAGGGTATGCTTCGAGGATGGAATCCACGGCTTCGCGCGTCCGGGTCAGGAGTCCGGCGATACGGCCCTGATGCTCTCCCTTGTCCAGGAAGAAATCCGGAAGGGTCCGGATCATCGCCAGGGCCGCATATTCCCGGACGAGCGCGCCGTAGGACACGCCTGTTTCCGGCCGGTACTTACGCACGGGCCATCTCCGGCGCGATCCTGCGGATCTGCTCCGCCAGGCAGGCAAGGGTCATTCTGGTTTGCGGGTCAAGGTCGTGGGTCTGAAGATCCGAAACCCGGATCTGGTCGCAGATCAGTCTCGCCGCCGCGTCGATCAATCCAAGGGAAACCTGCTTTTTGATCTCGTTGGACATGAAAATTCCTTTCCGGCGGGGTGAGGCTGCCACACCAAATCCCCGCCCGTTCATGGGTTTGTTGTGAAAGCGCCGTCAGGCGCGGTTGCGCATGTACATTTCCCGGGTCTCGTCAAGCTCGCGCTTTGCGGCCTGCCAGAGGTTGTCGACGACTTCCGGGATTTCGTTCTCGATGATGACCTGGTGGAACCTGGCCACCATGGGGTAGTCATCGAGGCACTCGGCCTCGATTGAATCCTTGTCGGGATGGGATGGGGTGATGCAGGAAAGTTCGCAGTCGACCGTTTTCGCCAGGATCGCGACCGCGGCCTGGGCGATGTCTTCGCGCCCCAGCTCGCAGAGCCGTTCGAGCATGACGTTGATCCGGTCCAGGGGATTCCGTTCCCAGTCCTCGCAGAAATCCGGATCCATTCCCCAGCGATAGATCTGGGTCGGACTCTTCTTATAGATCTTCTGAAGGGTCTCCTTGCCGAGGATCTTCCGGCAGGCGGAATAGAACTGGTGCGTCTTCAGCGGGGGGAATTCCGGCATCGCTTTACCCTTTCACGGATTGGTCGGTTGATGGTTTACTGATGGCAGCCCGGATTTCATCCTCGGATCCTTCGAGCCAAAGGACTGGACTTGTCTTGGTCACAGCAGCCAACCTTTTGGCTATTTTCCATGACGGCCTTCTGGTCCCATTCAGGAGTTGGCAAATGAACTGGCTGCTTACCCCGATCTTTTTCGCAATTTGTGTTTGAATTCCTCGTTCCATGGCCAAGGTGTAACAAGCTGTTACAGTCCATGTCAAGAAATATTTACGATACGTAACTTGATTTTTTTAACTCTTTGTTACAATAAAAGTGATATGTTGATAAAACAGCAAGATAGAGACAGGCTATTTATGCAAGGAATTATATCTCTTCGCGAGAAGGCTATGTTGACGCAATCATCGCTCGCAGACCGGGCTGGTGTGAATCGTATCACGTTGAACCATATCGAAAAGGGCACCAGGCCCCCAAGCAACGACGCCCAATGGATGATCGCGGCCGCATTTGATATGACGCCTGAGCAGGTTATGCTTTACGCAATGCATAATGGCGACTACCCCCAAGACCCACCACCCCGCCCCTTCCAAATCGTCGTCAACAGCCCCCAGGAGCTGGCGCTCCTTGAATCCCCTGAAGAGAACTATCGCGGCGTTCCCCTTTATGAATCCGGCCGCCTGGCCGCCGGTCCGGATGGAGGAATCTATTTCAACGACAACGAGTTCCCCGAAAGCGAGGTTCTGATCTACCGGCCAGAGCTGAAGCACCGGGCCCACCACAGCCTGGCCGCTGTGCGCGTCGGCGGCGACAGCATGAGCCCGACAATCCCCAAGAATTCGATCATCGTCGTTGACATGAGCGATCGGGAATATTTCAAGCGGAAAATCTTTTGCGTCAACGACCCGGACGACACCGGCATGTGGGTTTCCGCCGTGAAGCGGGTTCAGGAGTGGGACAGGGGATTCGTCCTGATCAGCGACAACCCGGACGTCCCGCCGAAAATCACAAGCCTCGACTGGAAGCAGCTCTGTGTCGGCCGGGTGATCTGGATGTGGAGGAATACGGAGGAGCTATGAAGAGAATCTTGCTGGTCCTGGCAGCCATGGCCGCCACATGGCCGCCGGTGCTGGCCGACACCATCTTCCTGAAGTCTGGCATGCGCCTCGATGTCGAGCGGGCATGGGAATCCGGCGGAGAGGTCAGATACCGGATTGGGGATTCGGAGTACGGGTTTTCAAGGGATGAGGTGGACAGGATTGAAAAAGCCGGCGTGCCGAATGTCTCACATGAAGATCTTGAAAGGATAGCCAGGGATGGGCATGCCGCTCAAGAGCGGGTCAAACAGCTTCCATGCCGGCATGGTGGAACGGTAGCCGAATACCTGGACCGGAAAGCCGACATACCAGCCGTTGACGACCTCGGATGGCACACGTATCCCTTAAAGGATGGCGACTTCCAGGTTGAGCGGCTGATGCTTTTGAATGGCAAGGACAAGCTTTCGTTCCGGTGGATTGTGGATCGCGCCGGAAACATATCTCCGGAGAACGGGAAGGCGATCGGTATCACGAATTGAGCCTTGACCCCCATGCCGAAATGCCGTAATCATTATCTCGCCACACCAAATCCCCGCCCATCTGGAGGAAACTCGGATGGGCACCCCATCATTTTCGTTTTTGCCAGTCCCCGCCGTCGTGGATCTCGACGGCCTTGCGGACTATCTCGGCATCTCAAAAGACACCGCCTGCCGCGTATGGAGGCGCCTGCCTCACTTTTTTCTCGGGTCCGGGACGAACGCCAGGGCCGCGCGATTTGTCATCCAGGATGTCATTCAACACCTCCGGGAAACGGGTGAGGGTTATGGGCGTATTTCAGGAAACGAGCGGGCACCGGAAGGGCCTCTGGCTGTTCAAGTTCATGCTGAACGGCCGCCAGCACAAGCGCGTCAACTTCCGGACCAAAAGGGAGGCACTGGCAGCGGAAGCGGCGCTTCGCCGGGAGCTGGCCAGGCCGGAGACGCCAGGCCCGACCGTTACGGCCTTCTCCGGGATCTGTGAATCATATCTCGACTTCTGCCAGGGCCGCTTCACGCAGAACACGATCCGGCAGAAGGCGTTCGTCTACCGGTCCCTGGTAGGGTTCATCGGGTTCGACTTCGACGCGGCGACCCTCACCGCCGAAACCGTCGAGGCGTACCTCGCCAAGGCGCACGAGGCCCGGGGCCCCAAGGCGGCGAACCGGTATCTCCGCGACCTGAAAGCGCTTTACCACTGGGCGAGCCGGCGCGGGATCGTCAGCGCGGCGGAGCTGCTGAAGGTGGTGCCTTACCCGGAAGACCGGCCCAGGAAATACGTCCCCACGGTCGAGGATTTCAACCGGGTCCTGCTCCAGGCCATGGGCGACGACCGGGACCTTCTGCTCGTGCTCTACCACACGGCCGCCAGGCGCGGAGAGATCCTTGAGCGCCTCACCTGGGATGACGTCAACTTCGATGGGCGATTCGTCAGGCTGCACACCCGGAAGCGCCGCGGCGGAAACCTGGATGGCCGAACCATTCCCATGAACCAGACGCTCCACGACGTGCTGCGGCGCCGATGGATCTCACGGATCGAATCGCCCTTCGTGTTTCCTGGATGCCAGAGCCGGGAAAGCAAAAAGCGCCTCATGCGGGATCTGTGCGCCAAGGCCGGAGTCAAACCGTTCGGCCTGCATGCCATCCGGCACATGGTTTCAACGGTCCTGGCCGACGGCGGGAAAGCGACGCCCAGGCAGATCCAGGCGCTTCTCGGGCATCAGCGGTTTGAAACCACGGAAAAATACCTGCATGAGCTTGCGGCCGTCGGCGGGATCACCGACGCGCTGGATGGGGATGTCAAAAACCAAATTGGTTCACGCGGTAGTTCACGCCCCGAAGCCGACCCCGAAAAAGGCACAAAAAAAGGGCTCAAGCAATCTGCCTGAGCCCTTGATTTTGGCGGAGAGAGAGGGATTCGAACCCTCGGTACAGCTTTACACCGTACACTCGCTTAGCAGGCGAGCGACGCGGTTTTTACGATAGGCACATATCAATGGTTTAGAGCTGTTATGAGGACAGCATTGAATGTGAATGGCCCTGATTGGTTCACGTCGGATGAGTTTTAGTTCACGATTTAGTTCACGGAATATCCCCACCAGCCCCACCAGCCCCCCAGGCGCACCCCGAGATACATCACCCATCGTGTCGCCCAGGACACCCCGAGTTCCGCCATTGCGATCAGGAAGATTTCGTCGCACTCCGCCCGGGTGTACGGCAGCGCCCTGCTTGCCTTGCCCCGGATGGAATAGAGGTAGTCGTGGACCACGGCGGCCCGGCTGTATTTCCCGTGAGGTGGAAGGATCGGCCAGAGCATCCTCGGGATGCTGGCAAAGTCGGTCCGGAATCCGGCCGGGACGGTGATGATGGCCCGCATTCCGGATCGGTTGACCAGGTAGCGGAAGGGTTCGCGCAGCTCGAACATGTGGCAGCAGCAGTCGCAGTCATTGCAGGGTTCGATGATCAGTGGAGACATGAACGTCATTTTGGCATTTTCCTATTGTGCCGGAACGGCTTCTTTGAGGCCGGAGGGGGTCGGCGCCTCGATGAACTTCCCGACCTCGTTCGAAAAGGAGGATTCGGCCCCGTCAAGGTGGATGGCCGTCGCCTTGAAAAACCAGTAGGTCTGGGCCTTCAGGCCGGTGATGGTGATCTGCCGGACATCGCCATCGGTCAGGACGGTTTTGCTTGGCCGGGAAGGGATGGTCCCGTAGTAGACCTTGAACTGCTTCACCGGTACATCCATGTCCCATGTAAGGGTAATCTCGGCCGCTTCAACGGCGATGGCCAGGAGAAGCGCCGCAAGAACGGAAACGATGATCCTCATCACTCCCCCCGGACCTCGATTACTGACATGCTCGCGGCTTCCAGCTTGATAACCACCACGGGCATCTTCTGCTGAATGATATTGCTCCCTGGACTGTGCTCAGTTCCCTTCGTAAGCACAGCGATGAACTTATATGTCTGCCCCGGGGTAAGGCCGGAGATTTCAATCCGCCTGTGATTTGCCGTGTCAGGAATCGGCTCCCCCATTCCAGCATAAGCTGGAGGATCGCTCCAGACAAAATCCATCGGGATGTTCGCCATGTGAATCCGGATGCTGTCAAAATCCTGCCCCTTCGGATCCACGGCGAGCTTGACGGAAGCCGCATGAGTGATCGCCGCGGAAGACACCATGCCCGCAATGCCGATGGCCAGAACGAATTTTCGAATCATTGAATCACCTCATCCCTTCGTGTTCGAGCGAATAATGGTTCATGTCGCTCGGTATCCTCGGCGCGCCGCCGATGGATTCCCAGAAATCATGCAGCTGGTCGTGGCCGGTCCCGTCCGCCAGGAAGACCCCGTCCTTGAACAGATTCAGATCGATGGCCAGGCGCACGCGATGGAGGCTGTTCCTGTGGCCATACGAACAGCGGGAATCCCGGTACAGGTCTCCGCCGGTGAACTCATACCCCAGCCTGTTGCCGTGATTGATCAGCCTGGCCACCATGCGCATGAACTCGGACTGTTTTTCGCGCAGCGTCATCGTCATCAGAATTCACCCTCCGGAAGAAGCTCTTTCGAAAATTCGGCAAAAAGATAGTTCATGATCGTCCCCGTGATGGTGCAGTAGACATTCTCACCGACCCACCACTCATCGAACACCTGGTTGTCGGCGGTGTAGGCGCTCAGCCAGTAGTCCCAGTCGGTGTACTCCGGCTCCTCGGTCCCGAACATGTCCGTCAGCAGGACCTCGCTTCCGGCCGCGGCCGTCGTCTCCTGGAGGAAGGCCACATGGCTGTTCATGATGTACCCTGTGGTGGACGAACATGATCCCGTTGACCCTGTGCCGGGCTCGAAGTTGATGCTTAACGGTGGGATCTGCGTCGACACCCCAGGATCGCGGTTATAGCCGGCCACTGGATCGCGGACGTTCAGCGTCCCCTCGCATGCGCAAAGCACGGCCGCATCCCTGGTGACCAAGGGGTTACCGAAGAAGGCAACGTTCCATACGGCCATGCCAACGGAATATGCTCCGAGCGAAAAACCACCCGCGGAAAGCTTCTGCGGGCACCTGGCCCATTTGACGGGCATGTACCACGCCCCGTTCGCCACGTTGTTCCTGGAGTCGCTGAACTTCAGATAGTCCCGGCTGCTGAGCTGGAAAATTTCAAGCCCGCGGTAAACCGGTGTGGTTGCCTCCAGTGGCTCCTCCGGAATATCCCAGGCATTGCCGCTCCAATAGAAATGAGCGGTCGACGTGACATCGAGGTAATAGCCCCTCGACGTCACGGTGAAGTATTCCCCGCCGTCATTGTGGAGCCAGATATGCTTCCGGTCGTATTCACCGAGGTCCGGGAGCATCAACAGGTTGCCGGGATCTTCCTGATAGATGGAGATGACATCCTTGGACGGAATGTCCGCAATTGCGGCCTCAACCGAGGTCACGTGCGATATCTCCGGGGCCCAGAACGTCGTGAACCATTTGCTTCTGAACGTGTCCGTGCACTCGGCGTCGCTGTAATTGACGCACTCCATCTCCGCGTAACAATCACCGAGGCCTGAAAAATCGCCCGGAACGTTTTCCGCAAGGATGGTGTAGGTTCCCGGGGTGTCCGGGTCCGGTGTGAGATACTTGCAGGCGTCATACCCATGGTCGGGATGAAACAGCCGGATCCGGAAATACTTCTGCGGGGCGATGCCGTTGACCGTAAGGCGGATTTTCACGCTGCAGGGCTTCGGGTCGCTGCGGAAGCCGATCACCTTCGGGCTTTCCCAGGACTGTCCGGAAAATTCCACCACGACCTGGTCGCCCACTTCAAAGGCCTCGGCGTTGCAGTTCATGTAGCTGATGGGCACTCCGGAAAGTTCACTCGCCTGGTTGACCGCAAGGCTTTGCTGACTGGATGCCGCAGGATCGAGCGTGACGGAGCACGTATCGCCTTCCTCATCAATCTCCGTGATGGTCCCGTACCGGAACGTCGGCTTCCACTTCTGCCACCCCGGCAGCATCGCCAGGTTGTAAAAGGCCTGCTCCGGAATCATGGCCGCCGTCGGGACGAGCTGTCCGTCCCTGCCGGCGACGTATACCGCTCCGTTGTCATATCCTGGCCGGATCTGAACGCGGCCCCGTTCCCCTGGGACCTCGATGGTCCCTACCACGCCGGTCATCCCCGTGGTGTAATCCGCGCACCAGGCCGACATGTTCACATGGTCATCGACGGCCTGGAGGCGCTCCAGTTCCTTCTCTGCCGAGAGCTTGGCAATGGCCAGGCTGTTGACCCGGTTCTTTGCCGTGAGATAGGCGGCGAGCGTCTCCCCTGTCTGCAATGCCTGATATGCGGTCATCGCCGAGGAGTATTTCATCTCGGCGTCATCCACCAGATCGGCAAGCTCCGACAGCCGTTCCTGCGCCTTCGAGATGGCCGCGTTGAGCTTCGAGACGTCGAACTCCACCCGGATGCTGTAGGCGCCCTCGCCTGTTTCCGACAGAATCTCGGCCTTGCCCATCAGGCCTCCTGCAGCTCGATCTGCTGCTGGGCTGGAGATATGGCGTATGACATGGTGCCGATGACGAAGGTATCATCCTCGATGGTGACGGTGTCCCCGGGGTTCAGGAAGATGTAGGGCCTGGCCAGGCGGTATCGGATCTTGCCGCCAACCACGGCCCGGTAGGTCGCGCCGGTCAGCGTGATGCTCTTCGGCGTGTAGGTCGTGGCACCGTACCCGGTCAGCACGATGGAACTCTGCCGGCCGCCGTTGTAAACGGCCGCGTCGCTGATGGGCGCATCCATGATGGTCTCGCGCTGGAGGATGCTGCCGCCCTGGGCGTACCCCTGGTCAATCCGGATGGATCCGTTCGGCCGGGCCGCTACCGCCTGGGCGAAGTCCGCCGATGGGATGACGACGGAAAGATAGGTGGGATCCCCGCTGCGGCGCCGGGCCTGGAAGGATGCCATGGGAAGCTCGATGTCGGAGAGCCCGTCCGGGGCCCCGGTGATGGTGAGATAGTACCGGACCAGCGCGCCCGCCGTGGCGAACATGGCTGTTCCTGCGGCATCGATGCCGACCGACACCTCGAATGGCTGAGCCTGCAGGAAAAACGTGTACCCGGACGCGCCGGCGGAAAAGGAAAGGCCGAACCCAGTCGAGACCACCGAAACGACCGCGCCCGCGGCGGACATGCCTGCCTCGACGGCAAGCAGCGCGGCGTCGGCGACCTGGTCGACGGTTCCGGAGATGCCGATCGTCAACTCAAACGGCTCGGCCACAACCGCATTGTCGATCAGAAACGACAGGCCGGCCGAAAGTTCGAACGGAGCCGCGGCGACAACCCGGTCCCCAAGCACGCCGAATCCGGATATCGGCGCGCCTGATATGGGGTTATAAGAAATCATTTAAATTTCAGCATCACAAAAAAAAGGCACATACCCTGTATCTGATCGAACTGCAATTCGGCCAGCCCCAGATGACGTAATCACCATTCTCAATGATGTCCTTCCTGGGTTGACTGTCGGCTGTCCACATCCTGAAACCTGGAAAGTGCCTACCGTAACTGATGGGACATCCCTCATGGTCGTTGGGTATGGAATCGTGACAAAATAACTTTGACCTGTCGCGCTTGCATATGCGGCGAATCCGACACAGTCCGTATCCGATGGATTTCCAATGATGAGCTCATAACGGTTGAGGTCAAGCAATTCCTCATTAATCGTTTTCGGTGCAAAAGGGCTTGCAATCGGACCTGTTTCAAACTGCACCTGCGAGAGCATGTGATAGTTGTTCAATGTTGCTGCAAGATTCACTGATCCGGATGCTGCAATATAGTTCCCGCTTTGCCACCCCACCGACCCCGTGAAATTCGTCCCTGCATAATACGAAAACCTTAGCTTAAGATTATATTCATTGCCTATATACCACTCACTGTTACTGGCAGTTCCAAGGTCGACCGTTATTTTCTTTCGTTCCCACGTATCTGCAGCATTGATTGTATAGGTTGCCAGGTAGGTCTCTTCAAAATCCCTTGCCTGATTTGGCTTTATAAATGCAACGCTATACTGGCCTGTAAGGTTGCTTTTAACCCAAAAGCTTAAGGTGATCACCTTGCCGGCATACATCGGGCCGTTAAACCGCGCTTCCATCGCATATCTCAAATGAGATTCATGTGTGGCCGACGGGGATGCGCTCGCCGTTGTCACTGTCGTTTTCAAAGAGTACAGACTGCCAGCGTTTGGAACATCCGTGGCCCGTTCAACCTTAAACCCAGCTGTTCCTGCCGAATGCCCGAAAACCCACCTTCCGGCCGTAACGTCATTATGAGCGACCCCGATAAACGATGTCCCCCGTTGCCAAAGATCCATGTTACCGTTGATAAGTAGATTTTGAGTTTTGATTTGAGGCATCTTTGCGGCAGGCACCACCAGGAAGATGTTCCGCGTTCCGGCGGCCCAGTCCACGGCGGCCCCGGAATTCGAAGACGCGAGAATGGTGTCCCGGGTCAGCGTGTCCGGGGTCCCGGCGGTCACCGTCCCCTCGAAAACCTCCCAGTCGGTTCCGTCCTCCGCGCAAAAATAGGCGGATTCGCCATCCCCGATGCCCGCGACGACGCCCTGGTGACCTGCCTCCGCGCCGGCAAGGGAATACGTCCCGGTCCCCGTGGTCGTGCTCGTCTCCTTTACCCGATCGGCATACTCCATGGGGCCCCCTTACGACAGGTTGAAGACGATGTCCCGGACGGCGAACGATGTCCCGTCGGCAACGCTGATGTCCGTGCCGAAGTCGAGGCACCCCAGAACAGTGTCGTCCGTGGTCGTGTCGTCATAGATGATCAGCGCGCCAAACGGCCCAATGACACCCCCGGACGCCGTCCATGATGGGTCGTCGCATGTCAGCTGCGCCCGGTCGTTGGCATCGTCCTCCGCCACGGCGACATTGGCGAGCGCCTTGTCGTTCTGGGTGTAGCCGTTCCCGGTGGAAAGCTGGCTCGCCGTGATGTCGGCCAGGGTGGCGTGAGCGTCCTTATCGAAGGCGAAGGCCGTGTTCATGAGGATCGCCTTCAGGGAATCGTTCTCCAGGTCAATTTTCTTGGTCGCCATCATGAACTTGGCGTGATTCGAAACCGTGGCCGTGATGGTCATTCCATCTTCTCCTTGATGTAAATCGTCATTTTCAGGTCGCCGTTGTCCACGGCCATGTACTGGATCGCGCCCAGGAACAGCCCGTCGTCCATGGAGACCGTCACCAGGGTCTGGCCCTCGAAAATCATCTTCAGTGCCGCAGCCTGGACGGCATCCACCACGGCCTCGATCCGGAGCGTCCGGTCGCCGTCGGTGTACCCGCCATGCTCGATGTAGACCCCGCCGTCAAGCGTGGCCGTCCTGGAGATTCTGGCGGTCTTCTCCTTCAGCTTGGAGGACGGCAGCTCGCGGAGGACAACGCTGGTGCCAGCAGTTATGGTCGAGATCGAAATCATGAATCAATCCCCAGCAGGAAGTCCGCGGCGCTTTCGTTCGCCCGGACCTGCACCTTCCGAATGATTTCCCACATGATCATCTCGAGGGCCGGTTCGAGCCCCGAGGAGTCGATGGTGATGAGCGCCTCCCCGGATTCCAGGGCGTCGGTTTTCGCCTCCAGGTATTCCATCTGCTTCCGGGTCAGTTCTTCCTGAAGCTCCAGCGCCCGCTCCCGGTATTCGTTTTCCTTTTCGAGCTGGTCCAGGAGCGCGTTCCGGATCTGGGAGGACGTGGCGTCCTTGCCCATGAAATCGCTCAGGTCGGAAAAAATCCCGGAGATAACGTCCCCGGTGCTCTCGATGGAGGTCCCGGCGGCCTCGAAAGCTGCCTTGATCCGCTCGGTGGCGGCCTCGATCTCGGCAACGTCCACCTTGGCCTTGTAATCGAGCATGGCCTCGATCTCCTTGGCGTCCGCCTCAATCTTGGCCATCTGCAGGTCCGTCTCGATCTTCAGGCGCTTTTCCGCGGGGATCTGGGTCTCGATGGCATCCTTGGCCTTGTCGAGCGCCGGCTGGTCCACGGAGCCCACGAAGGTGAACGACCGGGTGCCGTCCGGGAGGACCTCCATGATGATCTCGTTGGCCCGGTCGAACGACCCCTTGTCCGTCTCCGCCTTGACGCCGATGTCCTTTTCCAGCGGCTCTGCCATGAAGGTGTCCACCGCCGTGGTGTTGACGTCCGTGGAGAGGACGAACTCGTTGTCCTGGGCGAGCTTTTTCTGGAAATCCTCCAGGCTCAGGCCCGCCTCGCCGATCGCCTTCGGGACATCCCTGACCGTCTCCGAGACCGTGTCGAAATCCCCGGTGATGCCGGCAGCCGCCTGGCCGATACCGGCGAACAGTTCCTCGATGTTCTGCCGCTGGGTCTCCGACGCGGCGTCGCCGACGCGCTTGATGCTCTCGCCGATGTCCGCAAGCTTCGCGCTCACGTCGTCCAAGCCAAGGTTCTTTGACAAGAACGCCATGGCCTCCAGCGACGGGCCGAGGGTGTTGGAGAGCAGTATCACCCAGGAGTCGAGCAGGATCTGCGACGCGTTGTAGACCGCCTTGATCACTCCGATGATGGTTTCGAAGACCCGGTTCGCGTCGGTCCCGGTAGTCTGCAGGGTGATGAAAAAGCCGCCGAGGTATGTCCCCGCCTCGGCCAGAAGCTTTGCCGCGCCGAGGATTTTTCCGATGTCAGCGGCGACACTGCTGCCTGTTTGATTCGCCTGCCCCTGGAGGTCAACCAGGGAGTCGATGACAGGATCCAGGGAACCGACCATGCCGCGGGTGACGTTGATCAGCGTGGTGATGGAGTCCACGGCATACTGGAGAGCCTCCGCCAGGCCTTCCGGAGTCGAAAGGTCGACGCCGTCGAACAGCTTCAGGATTTCCTCCCCGAGGTCCCCGAGCGCGTCGATAAACCCGGAGAAGTCGACCTTGTCGAGCGCGTCCGGGATGTTCTTCGCAATGACGTTCAGGGATTTCCCCAGGTCGTTCAGCCAGTCCGAAAGCGCTTCCGACAACTCGTCCAGCGCACCACTCTCGACCGCCTGGCGCAGGGCGTTCTCGATTGCCGTGCCGCCCTTGACCGCTTCGTCCGCGGCCGAGATGAACTCCGCGCCGACAACGGCGGCGAGATTCTGAAAGCCGACCTTGAACCGATCGAGAACCTTCTGCGAGCTTTCCAGCTTAGCCGCGACCTCTGCCGCCGCGGATCCGGCGGAACCCATCGCCGCGGCGGTGATCTCCGTGTATTTCCCGAGCTGGTCGAACACCTCCACCATCCTGGCCGACTGGTCGATGCCGACGAGCTGGGAGGTGATGAAGAGCTTCTGGTTCTGGTCGAGCCCCTGGAACTTCGCGGAGACATCGAGGAGGATATCCTTTGCCGACCGCATCTCGCCATTGGCATCGCGCTGGGAAATGCCGAGCTGCGCCAGGGTTTCCACCACCGGCTTGGAGTCGTCGGTCATTTTCAGGAGGCCGGTCTTGAGCGCGTCCGCCGCTTCGGAACCGGAGCGGAACACCTCGATGATCGGCGTCACCAGGCCCGCCGTCTCCTCCAGGGAGAAGCCGGCCTGCTTGGCGATCGGGGAAATCGCGCCGATGGCGATGGCGAGCTGCTGGGAATCCGTGGCATACCGGTTCGACACCTCGTTGATGATGTCGACGGCCCGGGCCGCCTCCTCGGCGCCCAGCTTGAAGCCCTTCAGCGTGGAGATGAGCGCCTCGGTGGCATCGTTGGCGGCCATGTCCCCGGCAATCATGAGGTCCAGGGTGTTCCTGGCGAGGGTGACGGCCTCCTCCGTGGCGAACCCGGCCTGCTTCCAGCCGGTGATGGAGTCGAGGATCTGCGTCGAGGAAACGCCGTAGGCATCCGACAGCTCCAGGACCGACGCCTTGATGCTGTCCACCTTGTCGAATTCGGCCTCGCCGAGGACCTTTTTCAGGCCCACCATGGCCGAATCGAACTCCTGCGCGGCATCGTAGGCGACGGCCAGGCCTCCGACGGCAAGCCCGACCAGAGCGGCATCCAGCTTGATGACACCGTCAGCGACATTGGCGAACGGGTCGGCAATGGTCTGGATCCCGCCGTCAAGCTCCTGCAGATTGCTCCGCAGGGCCTTGAAGGCCGTCTGGGTCCGGTCGTCGCCCTCGAAAATGATGGCGATGGTGCGCTCTACAATGTCGGCCATCTATCGTTTCGCCTTCTGCCGCTCCTGGAGCTGCTCATAGAACTTGTCCCAGAGGCCGCGTTCGATGTCGGTCATGGTGCCGACCGGAAACAGGTCCGGCCTCACCTCGAAGAGGCATTTTCCCCGCATGTGGCAGAGGTGGAGGTCATGGACGACGCGGGGGTCTCGCCACAACCGTTCGATTCCCCCGCCACGGACCCCTCCCCGGTGGCGCGCAGGATGGCGTCGGCGATGGTGTGGGCGGTGGTCGGGAAATGCTTGAAGATCCGCATGGCCGCGCGCCGGTCCAGCTTCGGCTCGACGCAGCCGAGGATCAGGACCTCGACGCGCCGGGCGAACTCGTCCGGGACGGCCCCATAGAACTCGTCAAGGGCGTCCGCGATGGCGTCGCCGGCGCCGGACAGAATTCGGGAGGCGATGGCCGAAAAGTCGGCACGTTTCTGAACCGCCTCCCGGACGCTGTAGAACTCCTCGCCGGTGAGCCCCCGGATAACGAACGCGGGATCGTCATCCGGTCCGAACCAGGATTTCATTTCAGGCACCCGGACGGTCACCGTCCGGGGCCTCAGGTCGTCACGCAGGAACCTTGTCAGGTCGAACGGCATCAGCTCTCCTTATCGACGGAGGCTTCGGAGGCGCTGATGGTGCAGTTGGCAATGATGGAGCTGCCGGCGGGGAACTGCCGGGAAACGCCGAGCTTGCCCTGGGTCAGGATGTGCTCATCCCGGTATCTGTCCGGATAGAACTTGAACCAGAGGGTCTTGTCCTTCTTCTTGAGCAGGTTGTCCACCACGCCCGTGGACAGGTGCGCCGTGAACGACCCCTGGCCGAGGGAGCTGGACGCCGCGCCGACGGCCCCGCCGTATATCTGCGTCGAGGAAATGCTGTGGGTCGTCTCCGCGGGAACGAAGTCGGCCGCGTTCGGCACCTCGGAATAGATCGGGGTGTAATATTCGGCGTAGACCTTCTTGGCCACGCTGCCGGTGTGGATCAGCGGCAGAGCGGAAGCGAAGTTGACCTCGCCCTCGGCCCAGTCCTCGGTCCACACCGGGGAGTCGTAGCGCTCCTGGTGAACGTCCTCGGACTGGAAGATTTCATCCTCGTCCACGGCGGCCGCGGCCGCGGCGGTGTATCGAACCTGGCCGATCTCGATGGACGTCGCCGGGATGAACGGAGGCCCGCCGATGTCTCCCCGGGTAATGGAAAACGCGGTGCCCTCATAGCCGGCGACTACCGCGACGGCGCCCGAGGAGTTGACGGTGATGCTGAGGATCTTGTGGGTCACGGCCACGGCAACGCCGCTCATGGACCCGGCCCCGGTACCGGTCCCGATGGTCAGCGCCTCGTCATCGTCGTCGAACACGTCGCCGGAATCCGTCTGGTCGATCAGCCACTGCCGGGTGGTGTTGTTGTAAGCCACGAGCACGCCGGTGTCGCCGGTGGTCCCTCCCGTGACGGTCTTGCCGATGTCGGAGGCCACCGCATTAGTGTACCCGCCGGACGCCAGGGTCAGCAGCAGGTAGGTGGCGTCCGGCCGCGCGCACTCAACGTCGGCATCGGCCGCAACCTCGGTCTCGACTCCGGCCAGGAAGCACGTCAGGGCCGCCACGTCGACATAGTTGTTCGTCAGGGTCGCCGCGGGCGTGATGGCCCCGCCTGTGGCCAGGCCGTTCGGGCGCACCACGGGTTCCCGGCCGTCGTATCCGGACCAGTTCTCATTCGGAGACGTGAACTTCAGATGATCTCCGGAATCGGTCAGCGCCGCCATGTTGACCAGGGTCTGGCCGGATTCGTAATACAAAATCGCGTTTGCGGCTGTTTTGCTTTTCGCCATGGTGTTTGCCCTCTCTGTTTCGATTCACGCCCCCGGGTCGGGAGCTTGTTAACTGTTGGAATATGGATTTCCCGCGTTGGTCTGATACCGGATATCCACGGTGATCCCGACGCGGAGGATTTCCTGGCCCAGCTCGTCCGGATAGGCATCGATGCCGCCGGACCGGTAGTGCATGCTGTCCATGTAGGTGGTCGTCATGCCGCCGACCTTGGCAATGTCGCCATCCTTGTCCACGCCCTGGACCCCGAAGGCGCACTTGATCAGATCGCCAAGGACGGCCTCTCCAAGCACGCTCGGATTTGAAGACCCCAACGGCGCGAGGCAGATGATGTCCACCGGCATGGTCATCTCGTGCATGCCGTAGTTCGAGTTCTCGTTGTTCTCGACCCGCGGCAGGATCGTCACCAAAGGCGGCGGGTCGTCATCGGCATCGAAGACCGAGCGGCCCCGGTAAATGCCGACCGTCCCGGTCATGGACGTGAACGAGAAGGCCGTGTAGAGGTCGGCCAGCTCGTCGATGATTTTTTCCCTGATGGTGTCCGTCATCCGTACTGCCTCAGCACGCCGTCAACCTCGGCGGCGAACGCGGTTTTCATATGCAGGTCGGCCTTCCTGCTCAGCTTTTCCCAGTTCTCCGGGGTGTTGTAGACAACCTCCGGATGCGGGCCGAACAGCTCCACCGCCGGGCGCCGCCAGACCAGGCCCGTTTCTTTTGATACCTGGCCTGAGGCGACGACGGATTTCAGCGTGACGCTCTGCCGCGGCCCGAGGTCGTCCGCCGGCTTGGCCCGCCAGAACGCCAGGAGCTTACCGCTTTTCCGGCCAGGGGCGAGGAAGCCGTGCTTCAGACGCTGCAAGCCTGTGGACGCCTTGACGTTGACGGTCAAACCTTCTTTCGTCTGCCGTGTGCCCAGGAAATCCGACAGGTTCACGGCGCCTCCGGTGGATTTGACGCTCGACTGCAGGTTCGACCAGGTCGCCCTGTTCACCATGGTCCGGCGCTTCACCGCGGCCACCTTGTACCGGTAGTCGTCCCTGGCCATGGTAATCATGTCCTGCTGGGTCGCTGTGGCGGTCGAGTTGAGCGCCCTGGCATAGGCCCGGACAAAGCCGTTCTCAATGTTCGAAAGGGCCGCCAGGGCATCCTTGATTGCGGCCTCGTCGACCTTGACATTGAACGTGGTCATGCCTGCACCGCATCTTTGACGAGGTCCACCAGCCAGACGCCGCCATGGGCGCTCGAGTACTGCATCACCCGGCAGGCAACGCCCCGGAAGGTGACGGTGTCGCCGCCCTTCGGCCTTGGCACATCAGCGGCTTTCACGTAGATGCTGAACTGCGGTGTCGCGAATCCTGGATCACCCGTGACGCGCTCGCTGGTCTGCGCCTCCACCACCTTCACGGCCGCGCCGTTATAGGTCGCCGACTCGGCGAATTCCTCGTCATTGAAGAACACGTCGAAATCCGCGGCAAGCTGCTCGGCAAAGGTGGTCATCTGCGCTGCTTTCTCCTGCCGCGGTGTTTGCCGTCAGCCGGAGGCGCGGGCGGCTGTTCCGCCACGCGCTCCGGCTCCGGGTCGGCCTGTGGTTCTTCTTCGGTGTCAAGGCATTCGAGCCTGCCCATGACGGTCTTCGGAAGGTCTTCCAGGAGGAGGACCTCCCCGGCCTTGAACTGCACCGGGGAAATAATTTCGTAAATGCCATCTGAAATCATGCGGAGATTATGCAATCGAGTTTTTACCTGCAAAGGTGTTAGCCCGACAACTCCCTGATACAGGTCAAAAATATCTGTTGTGCAATACCTCTTCATGATTTCAGCCTATTAAGTGAAGGTGTAAAGGCATGCATGCTGCCAGTATCCGTAACCAACGTTCCGGACTGCCTTGATGCCGTACTGGTGCTTGTTCTCACGAAATTCCAGCTCCGAACCCTCGGCAATGGCGGAAACCTGAATACCTTCCTCTTCCTGCCGAATGAATGGTTTTGTAGTCCCGTCGGTCCTGAAAACATAGAATGCGGCACCACTGGTAAGCCTTGGGTTGACAGTCAGGGTGAAGTTGAACCCATCGATGTTTTTCACCAGGTTGCTTTGGCCCGCGGCGATGTATTCGTTGCTCATGACGGCCGCAAACGGCCCGAGATATACTGCCGGCACCATGATGCGGAAGTTCGTGGCGTCCTCGTTGATGGGGTCTCCCTGATCATCCTTGAATCCAAGCATGGCCGCAACGCATGCCATGATAGCCGCCTCGGCCTCCGCGGCGGTCGGCTGGGTCGCGGTCGCTGCCGCTCCGGTGAGGTTATTGTCTTGCGTTCCGGAGTCGCCCTCGGCATGGTCATCGGCGAAGAAATATTTGCCGTCGTAGCATACGCCCGCAGCCCCGTTCACGATCAAAGTTGTCAGCAGGCTCGCCCAATGCGCGTTCGCCTTCCGTGCCTGATCAGCAACGCGAAGCAGCACCTGACCGGTTTTGTCCCGGCGAATTTCATCGACCAAAACTTCCATGGTGGATTCGAAAGTCTTGTTCTTGATGGTAATGCCGTTTTCCCTGAAACCCTTGGCATTCCTGCCCCCGATCCATTCTCTCATGGATGGGGCCATGCCCAACCACGCGTATGTTTCGATTTCCTGATTGGAATCGAACAGCATCGAGGTTTCCTGAACCCAAGGCGTCCCATCATTCATGGCGAGCCGTTTGAAGAACTCACCAATGATTGCCCTACTTCCCAATGTTGATGCGCCCATATTGCTATCTCCTTAATGCAGCCGAAAAAAAGGTTACGCCCAGATACCCTTGCGTGTTCTTACCGCCCATGCCGTGGGATCGCCATAACAGAGTTCGACGTAATCCCCCCGGCAGGCGGTGGCCTTGGTATTCGTGATCGCGACGCCATCCGCGGTCTGCGCGGCATTCGGCGTCTTAATGCCGTCTGCCGCGTTGCAGTCCACCGTCAGTAATTGCGCGCCAAACGCGCCGGCATTGACGATCCGGACACGGATTCCGACGGTGGCCGCCGCTCCAAGCAACACGGTCTTTGCATCTGCCGTCACGAAGATGACCTTGCCGGTGTCCTGCTCGTCCAGGGTAAGATCTACGGCAGTGGTCTCCGCCAGCCACCCCTCGTGCGGATCGACCATCACGCCGGCGTCGAACTCGACCTCGGCCACGCCGGATGAGACGTACCTTCGGACGAACCCGATAAAGACGCCACTCGTCTTGATGAAAGAAAACGCGTTGTCGTCCTGGGCGTATACCGGCTGACCAACGTCTGTGATCACCGCGCCGGTCACGGGGATCTGCACGACCCCCTTCTTGACCACCCGGACGTTGATGGCGGCCGCGGCCCCCGCGCTGTTGTCCGCCTTGCGCTCGGCAAAGCCAACAAACCTGTCGCTTGAGGTAAGAGGTTGCGCGTGCCCGGTGGCGGCAACAAGCCCCACGGCCGCGCCCTCATAGATGATGTCGGAGGCGATCACGGGAAACTCGTTCACATCTCCGAGGACCTTGATTCTTGCAATGTCTGCTGCGAGTGTAGTCATCTGATCGACTCCTTATTTGCCTAAAATTTTGACGAGTCCGGATTCTTCGGCTTTTCTGAATGCCAGGTAAGCCCCATAATCTCCCTTGAACTCAGCGCGGGTTTCAGGCTTGTTGTCCCATTCCTTCTTTGCCCGCTCATCAATAGGCAAATTGGGGTTGTCAGAAAGCTCGATCACGGGCGCAACCGGCGTTGCAACCGGCGCCGGCGCATCGCTCGCCAGATGCTGCGCGGCGACGTTCCGGAGCTGCCGCTCCGCCTGGAGGATCTGCACCGCGGCCTCCGGCCCGGTGGTCTTGCCGTCGAAGGCCAGGCGGGCCACCAGGGCATCATGCCCGGGCATGGACTGCGCGAACACAGCCTGGATCCGCTCGCGCTCGATCCTGGCGCCTTCGGCCAGCAGCGCGGAGGCGACGTCGGGATGATCGGCTCTCAAAGATTCCACCGTGAGAGCGACCGGCTCTTTTTTCTCTTCTGTCATGATGGTTGTCCTTTCGGGGTCGCCCCCATTCGGGTTGTCCTTTTCCTCGAAGCGCGAAAACACGGAGATGCTCGTATTGCCATCCGCGCCAAGAGGGACGAAAGACGTTTCAAAAACCTCGGATTGCAGCCAGACCTCGGCGGGGCCTTTGAGCTTCCGGCCGTTGACCTCCGTCTCCACGCCGT
>CALJLV010000033.1 GCA_937982505.1 uncultured Desulfobacteraceae bacterium
ATGCGCGGGCTGATGGCCAAGCCTTCGGGGGAAATCATCGAGACCCCCATCCAGGCCAACTTCCGCGAGGGCTTGAGTGTGCTGCAGTACTTCATTTCCACCCACGGGGCGCGCAAGGGGCTGGCCGACACGGCCCTCAAGACGGCCAACTCGGGTTACCTGACCCGCCGGCTGGCCGATGTGGCCCAGGACTGCGTGGTGGCCGAGGACGACTGCGGCACCCTGCTGGGAGTGGATATCGAGGCCCTCATGGAGGGCGGCGAGGTGATCCAGACCCTGGGCGAGCGGGTTCTGGGCCGCGTGGCCATGGAGGACATCCTGGATCCGTTCACCGACGAGGTGCTTGTCAAGCGCAACCAGGAGATCGATGAAAAGGCCGTGCGCCTCATCGAGGACGCCGGCATCACCCGCATCAAGATCCGCAGCGTGCTCACCTGCAAGACCAAGACAGGTGTCTGCGCCGCCTGCTACGGGCGCGACCTGGCCCACGGCCGGCGCGTGGAACTGGGGCAGGCCATCGGGATCCTGTCGGCCCAGTCCATCGGCGAGCCGGGGACCCAGCTCACCATGCGCACCTTTCACATCGGCGGTACGGCCAGCCGGCGGGTGGAGCAGGCGGACGTCAAGGCCCGGGTGGAAGGCAAGGTGCAGTACCTGGATCTGAAGGTGGTCACCAACGCCAACGGGGTCCAGGTGGTGATGAACCGGCGCGGCGGAGAGCTGGCCATCATGGGCGAGACCGGCCGCGAGCGCGAGCGGCTGCCGGTGATTTTCGGGGCCCATCTCAAGGTCGACGACGGCCAGGAGGTCAAGGCCGGGGATCTCATCGCGGTCTGGGACCCGTTCGCGACCCCCATCATTTCCGAGGTGGACGGAACCGTCAAGTTCGGCGACATCTTTCCCGGCCGCACCCTCCAGGAGAAGGTGGACCCGGTTACCGGCAAGGTGATCCGCACCATCAGCGAATCCAAGAGCGGCGAGGAGCGCCCGCGCATCTCCATCAAGGATGCCGAGGGACGCACCGCCAAGCTGCCCAGCGGTACCGGGGTGGCGCGCTATCTGCTGCCCATCGAGGCCATCCTGATGGTGGAGGAGGGCGATCCGGTGCGCGCCGGGGATGTCATTGCCAAACTGCCCCGGGCCACGACCAAGACCAAGGATATCACCGGCGGTCTGCCGCGGGTGGCCGAGCTCTTCGAGGTGCGCCGACCCAAGGAAGTGGCGGCCCTGAGCGAGATCGACGGCTATGTGTCCATCGCCAAGGCCTCCAAGAAGGGCAAGCAGAAGATCACCATCACCCCGGTGGACGTGGGCGAGAAAAAGGAGTACCTCATCCCCCGCGGCAAGCATATCAACGTCTATGACGGGGACTATGTGCGCGCCGGCGAGCCGTTGATCGGCGGTCAGGCCGTGCCCCAGGACATTTTGAGCATCAAGGGCGAAATCGCCTTGGCGCGCTACCTGGTGGACGAGGTGCAGGAGGTCTACCGGCTCCAGGGGGTGCGCATCAACGACAAGCACATCGAGGTCATCGTGCGCCAGATGATGCGCCGGGTCAAGGTGCTGAGCGTGGGCGACACCGACTTCATCCCCGAGGAGCAGGTGGATCGGGTGCGCTTCGAGGAGGTCAACCGCGAGGTGGTGGAAAAGGGGGGGCAGCCGGCCACGGCCGAACCGTTGATCCTGGGGATCACCAAGGCCTCGCTGAGCACCGACAGCTTTATCAGCGCCGCCTCGTTCCAGGAAACCACCAAGGTGCTCACCGACGCGGCCATCCAGAGCAAGATCGACACCCTCAGCGGCCTGAAGGAAAACGTGATCATGGGCCGGCTGATTCCGGCCGGTACGGGCGTGGAGGAATATAAAGATCTGGATGTCGAACTGAAAAGTGCTTGACTTTTCACATCACCCGGGATACATGCCCGCTTTTATCAACTTGCGGATTTGTTCCTTTTGTGTGCGAGGAGATTATGCCGACCATCAACCAGCTCGTTCGTAAAGGCCGGAGCCGGGTCAAGAAGAAGAACGCCACCCCGGCTCTCAAGGGTGCTCCCCAGAAGCGCGGGGTCTGCACCCGTGTTTACACCTCGACGCCCAAGAAGCCCAACTCGGCTTTGCGCAAGGTGGCCCGCGTGCGGCTGACCACCGGGATCGAGGTGACGGCCTACATCCCGGGGATCGGCCATAACCTGCAGGAGCATTCGGTGGTGCTGGTGCGCGGCGGCCGCGTCAAGGACCTGCCCGGTGTGCGCTATCACATCGTGCGCGGCACCCTCGATACCCTGGGCGTGGAGGACCGACGCCAGGGACGTTCCAAGTACGGCGCCAAACGGCCCAAGTAGACGATTTCCAGCGCCGCCGCACCCCGGCGGTGCCGAGTGCCAACATCCTCACAGTGATGGTGTAGCCCATGCCTAGAAGACGAGAAGTGCCCCAGCGCCCGGTGCAGGCGGATGCCAAGTACGGCAACCGGCTGGTGTCCAAATTCATCCGTTCGTTGATGCGCGACGGCAAGAAGAGCACGGCGGAGAACATCCTCTACGACGCCTTCGGGATGATCGAGGAACGGGCCAAGGAGTCGCCCCTCAAGGTGTTCGAGCAGGCGGTGGACAACGTGCGCCCGATGATCGAGGTCAAGAGCCGGCGCGTGGGCGGTTCGACCTACCAGGTCCCCACCGAGATCCGGCCGGGCCGGCGCACGGCCCTGAGCATCCGCTGGATCATCAGCTATGCGCGCAGCCGTTCGGAGAAGGGAATGGCCAGCAAGCTGGCCGCCGAGCTGCTCGATGCGGCCAACCGCCGCGGGGCGGCGGTCAAGAAACGGGAAGATACCCACCGCATGGCCGAGGCCAACAAGGCGTTTGCCCACTTCCGGTGGTAAGCCGTTTTTTTCGCAGCCGCCCGCGGGCGCAATCATCAACACAGCCAATAACGAGTTTCGACTCGCTCGACAGCTGGAGGACGGGAAGATGGCGAAGGAAAAGTTCGAGAGGAAGAAGCCGCATGT
>CALJLV010000034.1 GCA_937982505.1 uncultured Desulfobacteraceae bacterium
GGACTTCGAATCCGTAGGTCGCACGTTCGAGTCGTGCCGGGCGCGCCAGTCAAATCGAATGGTTACGGCGTGAAAAGGGGAAAGGCAGGGCGGCTGGATTACCGGAGCGCCGCCAGGTCCGCGGCCAATTCATCGGCCATCAAGAGGGCCTCACTTTCGCTAATCTCACATCCTCGCGACCTGATTTTGTGACAGGCGTCGGGGTCCGTGATCTCGGTCCACTGCCCCAGGCAACGGCCGTCCATCCGGAATACCCGGCCTCCCGCGCGCTCGACGGCGAATGCCACGGCATCGAGATCTTTCTCGAAGAATCGAAAATTCGTGCTCAATGACATTGGGCAATCCTTTCGTTTGTGTGCAGGATAGCCCGCTCGGATTCGGCGGTCAAGGCTGGCTTGCAGGGGGCCCAGGGGCCTGGTTTGCCGATGCCGACCGTTGCCTCTTGCGCCCACGGTGGAACGAGTAAGTGTAGCGCCATCGTGCGTAGGTCCGGCCGAGTCTCCTCCGGTAATATGAATCGCAAGGGTCAAACAATTCTTGACCGTCCAACAGCGTCGATCCTTGCCTCGGTTGCAAGCCGTGAATCGACCGAAGGGGCTCTTGTTATCGGAGGCGGGCCCCTCAAGCCCTTCATTACCCGCATAAAGCGGCTCATGACCCGCGGCAAGAGGTGGTCCGGCGGCCGGGGAGGAGGCCGGCACAAGCGGTTTGACAAGCCTTGCCCTCCCTCGTATGATGCCCCGGTCAATCGATCGCCTCTGAATTCAGGAGCCTCCCCCTTCGGGACCATGTTCGGAATCGCCCAAAACCGCCAAACGCCCCCGGAAGGGCTCCCAGCGCAAAAACAGGTCAGGCCGGATCCGTCCAGGCGCCACCTCCTTCCGGCGCCGGGGCCGCCCCGAACCACCCGCCAGGACCCGTGGGCCGGTCCCCAAGACCATTGCGTTTCCCGCCAAGGCCGGCGCACCCCGCCACCCAGCCGTCCATGGACCGTTTTCGCCGGTGCCCGGATCCTGCTGCTGGCCGGGGCCGTCTGGCTCTGCGGCTGCGGGTGGTGGCCCGAAACCCGGGATGCCGCCGAATGGGTAGCCCCGTCCCCGAACGTCCCCTGGCAGCCTCCGGCGGCGATCATTCCCGCAGCGCGGGCCGAGCCGCCGGAAGCCCCCGCCAAGACCCCTGCCCTACCCGCTCCGCGGCATCTGGGCGATCTGATCGACCTGGCCCTGGAGCGCAACCCCGATACCCGCGCCGCATGGCATGCGGCCCAGGCCGCGGCCGCCGCCTGGGCCGTGCAGCAGGCCGATCTGTGGCCGCGGCTGGACCTGGAAGCCCGCAGCGCCTACAGCGAGGCGCGCGCCGCCAGCGCCCCCAGCGTCACCAGCAGCCGCGCCCAGCCGGCGGCCGTGGAACTGAGCTGGCTGCTCCTGGATTTCGGCGGCCGCCAAGCGGCCATCGAGGAAAAGCGGCAGGCCCTGGCCGCCGCCAGCTTCAGCCACAACGCCCGAATTCACGATCTGGTGCTCCAGGTTGAAGAGGCCTTCTTCGACTATCTCGGCGCCCGGGCCCTGGTCCAGGCCCTCGAGACCTCGGTCCAGGAGGCCCAGATCAATCTGGATGCGGCCCGCCAGCGCCATCAGGCCGGCCTGGCCACCAGCGCCGACGTGCTGCAGGCCCAGACCGCCCTCTCCCAGGCCCGTCTCAATCTCCAGGCGGCCTCGGGGCACGTGCGGATCATGCACGGCGTCCTGGCCACCGCGGTGGGGATGCCGGTGGGCAGCCTGCCGCCCCTGGCCGAAACCTCCCTGGCCCCCCTGCCCCTGGAAAGGGTCGAGGCCGCCGTGGAAACCTACCTGCACCATGCCGTCCAGGAGCGGCCGGACCTGGCCGCCCAGCGGGCCCGCGTGGCCCAGGCCCAGGCCCGCACCCGCATCGCCGCCACGGCCATGGCCCCCCGGCTGACCCTCGACGGCCTCCTGGGCGGCGACATCAACGAAAACCACGGCGACCCCTCCCGGCGCAACAGCATCGCCCTGGCGGTTCGGGTCCCGCTATTCGACGCCCTGGCGCGCCGCAACGACCTGATCCGCTACCGCCACGAGGCCCGTCTGGAAGAGGCCCGCCTCGAAGGACTCCTGCAGAGCGCCGCCCTGGAGGTCTGGTCGAGCTACGTCGAGTTGAACACCGCCGCCGAACAGGTGGTCACCAGCGCCGATCTGGTGACCAGCGCCGAGCAGCTCCACGAGGTGGCCCTGGGCCGCTACCGCGAAGGCGTGGGGGCCATCCTCGACCTGATGGCGGCCCGCAGCAGCCTGGAAACCGCCCGGGCCCAGCGGATCCGGGCCCAGGCCGACTGGTACATCGCCCTGGCCCGCTTGAGCCACCATGCCGGCCTGCTGGCCGGCCAGACACCGCACCCGTCGGCCGTACCCAGGGCCTCCGGAAAGGACACGCTCCCATGATCCGCTCTGCCGGCGCCCGGCGCTGGATTCGAGGATTACGTGTTTTCCCCCTCCTGCTGGCCCTGTGGGCCTGCGAACCCTCATCGGGAAGCCATCCGGACCAACGCCCGGAGGTGCCGGTGCGCACCGCCGTGGCGGTGCAGAAGGACGTCCCCCTGGAGGTCACGACGGTGGGCGCGGTGGAGGCCTTCGCCGTGGTGAACGTCACCTCGCGCATCGACGGCCAGATCATGGCGGTCCATTTCACCGAAGGAGAATCGGTGAAACGCGGCCAGCTACTGTTCACCATCGACCAACGGCCCTACCAGGCGGCCCTGGAACAGGCCCAGGCCAACCTGGAACACGACCGCATCCGTGCGGCCAACGCCGCCGCCGACGCCCGGCGCTTCCAGGAACTGGTGGCCCGGGACTTTGTCACCCGGTCCCAGTATGAAAAAGCCCGGTCCGAAGCCGAGGCCCTGGCCGCGGCGGTCAAGGCCGACGCGGCGGCGGTGGCCAAGGCCCAGCTCGATCTGGCCTATTGCCGCATCGGTGCGCCCATCGAGGGGCGCACCGGCAGCCTGCTGGTCAACGCCGGCAATCTGGTCAAGGCCAACGACTCGCGGCCCCTGGTGGTCCTGCACCAGCTCCACCCGGTCTTCGTGCGCTTTGCCGTGCCCGAAATCCATCTGCCGACCATCCAGCGCGCCGCCCTCGGGTCGCCGCCGACGGTACGCCTCCTGGCGCCGGATCCCGCGGCCGGCCAGGAGGGACGGCTCTCCTTCGTGGACAACCGGGTCGATCCGGCCACCGGAAGCATCTCCCTCAAGGCGACCTTCGAGAACCACGGCGACCTGCTGTGGCCGGGCCAGTTCGTCCAGGCGGCCCTGGTCCTGGGGATTCGGCCGGCGGCCCTGGTGGTCCCCTCGGGGGCCGTGCAGATGGGCCAGCAGGGCGACTACGTGGTGGTGGTCAATGCGGATCGGACCGTGACCCCCCATCCGGTGGTCTGCGGGGTGCGCACCAACGGCGAAACGGTGATCGAAAGCGGACTGGAGCCGAACGCCACCGTGGTGGTGGACGGCCACCTGCGTCTCTTCCCCGGGGCCCGCGTCAGGACCCCCGACAGCCCTCCCGCGGCGGGAAACCGGCCGTCATGAAGAGCATCTCCGATCTGTTCATCCAGCGCCCGGTCATGACAATCCTGGTCATGCTGGCCATCCTGATCTTCGGCGTCACCAGCTACCGCAGCCTGCCGGTGAGCGACCTGCCCAACGTGGACTTTCCCACCATCGAGGTCTCGGCCAGCCTGCCCGGGGCCAGCCCGGAAACCATGGCCTCGGCCGTGGCCACGGTGCTGGAAAAGCGCTTTTCCACCATTGCCGGCATCGATTCCATGAGCTCCACCAGCAGCATCGGGCGCACCACCATCACCTTGCAGTTCGCCCTGGAGCGCGACATCGACGCTGCGGCCCAGGACGTCCAGGCCGCCATCTCGGTGGCCCAGCGCCGGCTGCCCGACGACATGACCGAGCCGCCCAGCTTCCGCAAGATCAACCCGGCCGACCTTCCGATCCTCTACGCCGCCCTTACCAGCGCCACCCTGCCCCTGTCGACCCTCAACGAGTACGGGGAGACCTTTCTGGCCCAGCGCCTGTCCATGGTCAGCGGGGTGGCCCAGGTCATGGTCTACGGGGCCCAGAAGTACGCCCTGCGCATCCATCTGGATCCGGACAGCCTGGTGGACAAGGACATCAGCCTGGACGAGGTGGAGCAGGCCGTGACCCGCGCCAACGTCAACCTGCCGGTGGGGCGTCTGGAAGGCCCCCAGGAAGCCTACACCCTCCAGACCGACGGCCAGGTCAAGGATCCCGAAGGGTACCGGGGCCTGGTGGTGGCCTACCGCAACGGGATTCCGGTGCGCCTGGGCGAACTGGCCGAAATCGTCCCCAGCGTGGAAAACGACAAGGTGGCGGCCTGGTTCGTGGATCACCAGGGAAGCCGGCGGGCCATCGTGCTGGCCGTCCAGCGCCAGCCGGGCACCAACACCGTGGCCGTGGCCCGGGCGGTGCGCGCCATGCTCGATACCCTGGCCCCCCAGCTGCCGGGATCGGTTTCCCTGGAGGTCTTTTTCGACCGCAGCGAATCGATCCGCGAATCGGCCCGGGACGTCCAGTTCACCCTGCTGCTGACCCTGGCCCTGGTGGTCCTGGTGATCTTCCTCTTTCTGCGCAACCTGTCGGCCACGATCATCCCCAGCCTGGCCCTGCCCATGTCCATCATCGGCACCTTCGTGGTGATGTATCTTCTGGGCTACAGCCTCAACAACCTTTCCCTCATGGCCCTGACCCTCTCGGTGGGCTTCGTGGTGGACGACGCCATCGTCATGCTGGAAAACATCGTGCGCCACATGGAAAAGGGCGAAGGGGCCCTTGCCGCCGCGCGCCAGGGGGCCCGGGAAATCGGATTCACCATCCTCTCCATGACCATCTCCCTGGCGGCGGTCTTTCTTCCGGTCCTCTTCATGGGGGGGATCCTGGGCCGCCTATTCCACGAGTTCGCCGTGACCATCGGGGCCGCCATCCTCATTTCGGGTTTCGTCTCCCTCTCCTTGACCCCCATGCTCTGCAGCCGCTTCCTGCGTCCGCCCGCCCAGGTCCACCACGGACGCCTCTACGCCATCTCGGAACGCTGGTTTCAGAAAAGCATCGACGTCTATGCCGCGGGGCTGCGCTGGTCCCTGAACCACCGGCGCACCGTGATGGTGTTCTCGGCCCTGGTGCTGGCGGCCGCGGCGGTCCTTTTCGTGCGCATTCCCAAGGGGTTTCTGCCCAGCGAAGATACCGGCCAGGTGATGATCTACACCCAGGCCACCGAGGGGATCTCCTTTGCCGCCATGATCCGCCACCAGCAAACCGTGGCCGAAATCGTGCGCCAGGATCCGGACGTGGCCGCCTTCATGTCCAACGCCGGCGCCCGGGGCGCCTCGGGCACCAGCAACACCGGGTCGGTCTTCATGCGCCTCAAGCCGCGGGCCGAACGCACCGCCTCCGCCGATGAGATCATCACCCGTCTGCGCCCCCAGATCGCGCAGGTCCCCGGGGTTCTGGCCTTTCTGCAGAACCCGCCCCCCATCCGCCTCGGCGCCCGCAGCAGCCGGGGCCAGTACCAGGTGACCCTCACCGGGGGCGAGGCGGCGGATCTATACCGGGTCGCCCCTCAGCTGGAGCAGCGCCTGCGCGCCCTTGACGGCATTCAGGATGTCAGCAGCGACCTGGAGATGAAAAACCCCCAGGTGAACGTCTTCATCGACCGGGACAAGGCCGCGGCCCTGGGCATCAGTGCCCGCAAAATCGAAGAGACCCTCTACCGCGCCTACGGCGCCAAGGAGATCTCCACCATCTATGAATCGACGGATACCTACGCGGTGATCATGGCCCTGGCGCCCCGGCACCAGGTGGATCCCTCGGTGCTTTCCAAGATCTACCTGCGATCCGAAAACGGCACCCTGGTCCCCCTGGCCACCCTGGCGCGCATGGAGCGCAGCCTGGGACTGCTCACCGTCAACCATACCGGACAGCAGGTCTCGGTGACCCTCTCCTTCAACCTGGAAGAGGGGTATCCCCTGGGCCGGGCCGTGGAACAGATCCAGGCCGCCTCGGCCGACCTGCTCCCCGCGGGCATGGCGGCCCGGTTCCAGGGCACGGCCCAGGCCTTCCAGGACTCCATGACCGGCCTGGGGCTGCTGCTCCTGCTGGCCGTGCTGGTGATCTACATGGTCCTGGGGATCCTCTACGAGAGCTTCATCCATCCACTGACCATCCTTTCGGCCCTCCCCTTTGCCGGATTCGGGGCCCTGGTGACCCTGATGGCCTTCGACATGGAGCTGAGCCTCTATGCCTTCGTGGGGGTCATCATGCTGGTGGGACTGGTGAAAAAGAACGGAATCATGATGATCGACTTCGCCATCGAGGCCCAGCAGACCCAGGGCCTCGATCCGCGCCAAGCCATCTATGACGCTTGTCTGGTGCGCTTCCGGCCCATCATGATGACCACCATGTCCGCCCTGATGGGCACCATCCCCATCGCCGTAGGGCTGGGGGCCGGAGCCGAGGCGCGCCAGCCCCTGGGTCTGGCCGTGGTGGGCGGGCTGATCTTTTCGCAGTTTCTCACCATGTTCGTCACCCCGGTCTTCTATCTCTACATGGAAGGGCTGCGCCGGCGCCTGAAACGCTGGTTTCCGCGCCTGGCCGCTTCGGCCGCCCCCCGGGATGCGTCCTGACACCGGATGCCCGTCAACAGTAAACCGCTACATTCATTTTAAGGCCTAACATTTCAATATTTCGTATTCTTTCATTCCATAAATGAAGGGGTCGCCAAAATTTCGCTGGCAAATTTCCCGCTTTTGCCTTAGGCTGCCTCCAACTTCCACGGGACGACAGGTGCGAATGGCCGGCAGCGATCCCAAAAACCGCTTTCATCTGGAAGGCCTGGAGCCGCGGGTCCTGCTTTCGGCGGATCTGGCGCCGGCGGCGGCCTGCCTGAACACGGCGCTCGAGGATCTTTTCCAGGAGCCCCCGGCGGCCATCGAAGCGGACCTGCTCCCGATTCCGGCCAGCCAGGAACCCGGCGCCGGAGGGGACCTTTTGGCCGACCTGCTCCAGCAGGCGCCGCTGTCCCTGATGGAAGACGACCCGCTGGATCCACTTTCCGATTCCATCGCACCCGATCCTTCCCCCGAGGCGCCCGTCATCCACAACGCGCTGCCCGGCGACCCGTCGCCGGCCGCGGCCAGTGCCGATCCGGAAAACGACGTCGCCGTGGTCAGCGACGTGTCCCTCGCGCCGGTCTCCAGCGCCGACATGCGCGTGATCACTCTCACGGCACCCCACGGCCCGCCCCAGACGGACCCGTCCGACAGCGGTCCGCGGCAGGACGCCGACATCGACGCGACACCCCCGACCGGCGACGACAACGGGACGGTAGAGGTCCGCTCGTCCACGTCGCGCGCCATGCTCGAAGTGACCGCCTTTCCCGATCTGACCATCAGCGCCGGCAGCACCGCCCCCCTGTCGGACTTCGTCCACCACACCTTTTTGATCCCCTACACCGTCACCAACCAGGGAACCGGCCCGGCTCCCGCCGGCACCTGGTGGGACGCCGCCTACCTGTCCACCTCGGCCACCTTCGATCCGGACGCCTGGATCGCATGGGCCGACGCGGCCCACGAATCCGCCACCCCCCTGGATCCCGGCGCCGCTTATCAGGGCACCCTGGCCTTCCGGGTCCAGCCCTGGCGTTACGAGGACATCACCCCGGGCGCCACCTACTATCTTTTCCTGGTGACGGACAACGACGGGGTCGTGGACGAATCCGACGAGGACAACAACACCGCCCCGGATCCGGTACCCATCTCCTTTACCCGGGCCGGCATCGACCTGGCCGTCACCGGGGTCAGCCTCCCGCAGGGCGACGTCGAGGTGGGCGCCCCGGCGACGGTGGAGATCACCGTGGCCAATTCCGGACCCGATCCGGCCACCGGGATCGACGGCCAGCTCTGGGTGGAGCTGTTCGCTTCCCTGAATGCCAGTTTCGCCGAATGGTATCCGGACTACGACGTCAAGATCGGCGAGTTCCCCCTCGCCGGACTGGCTCCCCTGGGCGCCGGCCAGAGTGCGACGGTGGCGGTGGCGTTCATCGCCCCGGCCGGACTGGCCGGCAACCCCCATTACCTCTTCGCCCGGATCAACCAGGCCTGGAACCTCAGCCAGCCCGAGGATAACCTGGACAACAATATCCGGGGCACCGAAACGCCGACGGCCTTTGTCGCCCCCACCATGGATCTGGTGGTCACGTCCGTGGAGGCCCCGGCCAGCGCCACCACCGGTCATCCGGCCACCATCGCCTGGACCGTCACCAACGCCGGGGCCTCCACGGCCGGCGCCGCCACCTGGACCGACTACCTCTACCTCTCGGCCGACCCCGCCTATGGCGGCGGCGACACCCTGGTCACCAGCCGGATCCACAGCGGCGGTCTGGCGGCCGGGGCCGCCTACACGGCCCAGGTCACCGTTTTCCTGCCCCATGCCCAGGCCGGCTACTTCGTTGTCTATACCGATGCCAGCGGAAATCAGCCCGAAAGCAACGAGGACAACAATACGGGATCCGGGCCGGTGAACCTCGCCTTCGCCCCTGGGAATCTGACGGTCACCGGGGCCCAGGCCCCGGACGCGGCCGCGGCCGGCGCGACCGTCACCCTGGCCATGACCGTGGCCAATACCCAGGCCGGCACCTACGCGGTGGGGGCCTGGAACGATGTGGTCTATCTGTCCGACGACGCAGTGCTGGACGACGGCGACACCTGGCTGACCTCGGTCTACAAGTCCGACATGGCCCTGGCGGCGGGCCACGACTACACCTGGAGCGCCTCGCTCAGCCTGCCCCGGCGCGGCGGCGCCTTCCTGCTTTTCGTCACCGATTACTACGACGACCAGGCCGAAACCGAGGAGGGCGACAACCTGCGGGCTGTTCCCTTCCCCGTGGCCTACACCCCGCCGGACCTGGTGGTCAGTCAGGCCGGCGCAACGCCGTCCAGCTTCTCGGGGGGAACCGAGGTCACCGTCTCCTGGACCGTCACCAACCAGGGGGCGGGGGACGCCTATCCGCGATACTATGCCTGGTACGACCGGGTCTATCTCTCCGCGGATGATCTCTGGGACGCCAACGACGTGCAACTGCAGGCCTACGCGGGCCGCAGCGAACCGTTGGCCGCCGGCCAGTCATACGACCAGAGCCAGACCTTCACCTTCCCCAGCGGCCGGGTGGGCAATTTCCTGATCTTCAAGGCCGACGCCGACGGCGATGTGGCCGAAAGCCAAGAAACCAACAACACCCGGGCCGTGGCCATCGTCATGCCCAGCCCGGACCTGGTGGTGGTCCAGGCCTCGGTCGTGCCGGACAGCGCCGGCCACGACTACACGAACCGCACCGTCACCGTCACCTACCGGGTGGAAAACCAGGGCGACGCGGCGACGGCCAACGGCTGGTGGTACGATGGGATCTACCTGTCCGAGGACCCCGTCTTCGACCCCGGCGACCCCCATGTCGGCTACTTTTACATCTCCTCGCCCCTCGCTCCGGGAGCCTCCTATGAGATGAGCGGCCAGGTGAGCATCCCCTCGGACGCGGCGCCGGGCCAGCGATACCTGCTGGTGGTGGCCGACGGGTATTATCAGCAGGTGATGGAAGCCAATCGGGCCAACAACGCCCGGGCCCTGGACTTCACCTTGGGCGACGGGGATCTGGCCGTCGCCCAGGATTCCGTCTCCTGGGCCAACGCCCCGGTGACGGCGGGCAACTGGA
>CALJLV010000035.1 GCA_937982505.1 uncultured Desulfobacteraceae bacterium
GCCGCAACCACATATTCGGACCCGTCCTCGCGACGGCATCTTGCTGTCAAACCGCGCCGTTCATTGCCATCGTAGTCCACCGCCATCAGCGAAACCGGTTCACCGATGACGAACCCGTCGGCCGGCAGTGGGACCTCATCCTCGAAGGCTTGCCGGAAAGCCCAGAGCTGCTCATCATCACCGTAGGCGTCGACCGTGATTTCCTCGATCAACTCATCCAGGGCGGGGAGTTCCCGATCGTTTTTAGGGCTTCGCGTGCTCATTTTTTATCGATCCTCCCAGATTCCGGCCTCTACCAGGCGTTGAATCAACGCCTTGCGCCGCAGGTGCTTTGCCATGAATTTCTTCAATTCCTGTTGAAATCGCTTCTTGGTCGAATAAAGCGTGTAGGCTTCGGAAATGTCGACAAGCGCACGGCAGGCCTCGTCATACCCGAGCCCGGATCCGCGCTCGACGGGTTCCCGAACCGATGCCCATGCCTTGGGAAAATCGTTGGACAATCTCCTCAGATACGCATCCCGCTCCTTTCGGCGCTTGAGTTCCCGCTGCCTGCGGTCGTGTTCTTGTCTTTCGAGCCTTATTTGGCGGGCCATTTCGGCATTCTGCCGCAGCTCTCCCAAAGTACGCCGAGATGCGCCGGTCTCGGCTGCCTGAAGGCCTCGCCGCCAGGACGCGAACCGGTTCTTGAGCGACCGTTCGGCCTGCTGCCCTTCGCCCTCCAGCAGCTGCTTCAGGATCGAATTCACCTCTTCCCGGGGCAATGCATCGATCCATTTTTCCATTTCTTGGCGTGAAAATTCCGCCTTCGGCGCTGCCGGGCAGCCCATTCCGGCTCCTGCCAGCAGATCGGGGTCAACCTCGAGGAATTCGGCAAGCGCCTGCTGGGCTGCGGTCAGGTTTCCCAGCCCGTTCAAGGACAGCGGTTCCGTCGCATCGTCATCCATCATTTCCCCGGCGGCCGCCGCCAGCCACCCGATGTATAGACTGCGCAGATCCCCGCGCAGTAGTTCATCCCGCACCGGTGCCAGTCTTGCCATCCAGCCGTGGCCGTCTTCCACGCCGAAACGGTCGTAATTTTCCGACTCCGCCAAAGTCCAGGTCATGATCCAATGGGTTCTGGTGGTCTTGATATCCAACCGGTAAGACACAGCAAAGGCTTTGGACGTCTCTTCAGTCAAGGCATCGATAGGTAACCGCACCATGAATAGGCAGGTCATCGAATTGGCCACATAGACATGCGCGTCGAAATAGCGCTGCATCAGGCTGAGGGGGTCGCCCCTCAAATCACCCCAATGGTATTCGTTGGTGAAGCTGACCGCCGTAATCCTGGCCCGTGTCGAAATCGCCCGCAGCTCGGCCATCTCATCCGGTGTCAAGGGCCGGTCAATGGCCAGGAATTCGTAGTATTGATATTCGCTCATCGCTTCAGCTCAGCCCTTATCCTCTTCGCGTTCTTTACCAAAAAGCGCTTCCGCATGGAGTGCGACCTCATATTCCCACACCGAATCGCCATCCATTTCCTTCATAGCCATTATTCTTACCCGCCCTAAACTAAATCTTCAAGGGGGGCGTGTCTCACTTACATGGACACAGAGGAAAAGACAAAGCCGATTATCGCTTCGATGTCCACTGGTGTTTTTGCTTGGTGGATCGGCGGAGTTGCATTGGATCACCCCCAAGCACAACGACACCACTTGCCGGCAGAGCTGCAAACGGAAGCACCGAGTGAGCCACATCCACCCGTGAGGCCTCATCGAGCAGGATGCAGTCGGAATCCGTCCCCGCTTGGACCAGACCTAACTGAAAATGGCATGAACCGTTTTTGCTGAACCCGAAGTGTCTCGGAACTTCCATGTTGACGTATTCGTGGTCCCATGCTTTCATTTCCACGACTCGACATTGGCCGAAACATTGTTGGAAGCGACTTGAAATCTACTCCCCACCCTTGAAAATGAGGGGTGCGCGGCTTTGAAGGCCGTCAACCAGATCGGATAGATAAATGGATTTCAGCAGGTTCACATCTTTTTGGTTTATCCGGATAAAGCGCCATTGTTCGCCGGTTTGTTCGGAGACCCGGCGGCACCAGGAACCGATGGCCTCGTCTTTAGCCCGGGTGCCTTCCCATACCCGGCCTTTGGTTTCGATGATCCAGTTCACTGCTTTGCCGCCTGCTTCCTGCACGGCTGCCCAATCCGGGTGATAAAAGCCGATGGCCCCGCTGGGCTTGATGTAATCCACCCGGAACTGGGTTCCGGACTCGCCCTGTTCGGTGGTTCCGAGTGCGGCGAACCGCAACACGTCCGAGGCGCGGTCCAAAAACTCGGCGAAACGACGTTCGAAATCATTGTAGGTGGCCACGTAGTTGAAAACCGTTTTGGCCGCGGCAAGCGGTGGGAGGTTGCGCCGCCAGCTGAAGGGTTTGGTTTGAGACAGCTTGAAATCCGCTTTCTCGAATTCGATGGCCCGGCGCTCCAAGGTCAGTTCAGCTATCTTGCGAGCCAGGTACTTGGCGATGCCTTCCTGGAGTTCGAGCCGAGCCAGGTGGGACCGCAAGGCTTCCGTTTCCAGATCGACCGGGTTGCCGAAACAGCGGGCGGCGACATAGTCGCGCACAATGGGGTACAGCTCTGCAAATCGGTTGGGCAGCTTGGCTCGTTCGATCACCTTATTGGCAATGGAAGCGATCAATTGCCGGGCCTGGGGCAGATCGCCGGAGATCTCGGCCTGGTGCACTTCGGTCTGGGTGGTAGCAAATTGCAGTTTCAACCGAATCCGAAAGACTTCCGCAAGCTCTGCCTGTTCATAGATGGCGTCCAGCTCTTCAACGCGCAGCTCCGCCAGTTTGCGGACGTTGTGCACCAGGCGCGGCTTGGTGATCGGCAGGTTGATATCGTAAGCCACTCGCTCCTGAATCGGCGCAATGATTACCGGCAGCGGCGGGTCTTTCTTGTCGGTGGTGGCCACGCCCACGCCTTCGGCTTCGAGCTGGTCGCGCACCACCTTGAGCAGGTTGCGGGTGCCCAGCACTTCCAATGTCTGGGTTTTGTCCGGGCCGATTTGCGTCATCAGGCGCAGTCCACGGCCGATCACCTGCTCGGGCAGGATCTCGGCCTTGGCAGTGAAGGGCCGCAAACCGAGGACGACCGAGACGTTGCGCACATCCCATCCCTCCCGCAGCATCATAACGCTGACGATGGCCTTGATGCGGCTTCCGGTTTTGTCGATGTCCCGGGCCGCTTCACGAGCTTTTTCAAGATCCTTTTTTGTAATCTCGCCGGCCGCGTCGGTGTGGATCACCAGGACCTCGTTTTCCCTTAACCCGAACTCCTTGGTCTTCCATAGATACTCTCCCAGGGCGTCGGCAAACACGTTCTTCTCGGCCATGATGAACAACACCGGCCGTTGACCCAATTTCTTGTAAACCTGATCATGCTCCTGCCAGCGCTGGACCGCGGCGCGCAACCAGTACCCGTATTTTTCCGCCACGTTTTCCTTGGTCACATTGTCCGGGTCTTGGGCTGGCTGCTTGGGGTCATCCTCCTTGGTGACGATCAGGGGCGCCTTGACGATACGGTCCTCCACGGCCTGGTCCAACGGGTAGTCGCAGACCGTCCAAGGGAAATACATGCCGTTCTGGTCCTTGGGCGTGGCCGAAAAATCCAGCCAAAGGG
>CALJLV010000036.1 GCA_937982505.1 uncultured Desulfobacteraceae bacterium
TACGAGATTGACTGACGTGACTGGAGGTCAGACGTGTGCTCTTCCGATCTAGTTGAGAATGCCGGCCAGGGGGTTGTTGATTTCATGCACTACGCTGGCCGCCAGGCGGCCCAGGGACATCATCTTGTCCTGGTGCAGGATGCGGGCCTGGTCGACGATGTCCCGCTCCAGGGAGGCGGTGTACTCGGCCAGGCGGCGCCGGGCCAGAGCGCGCTCGGCAGCTCGTCCCAGCGCCAGGTGCAGGGCCTCATGGTTGACCGGCTTGGTGATGAAGTCCGAGGCGTCGCGCCGCAGGGCCGCGATGGCCATCTCCATCTCGCCGAAGGCCGTCACCACGATCACTTCGATGGCCGGATCCAAAGCCTTGACCGCTTCCAGCAGGGCGATGCCGTCCATGCCGGGCATGCGCACGTCGGTGAGCACGATCTGCGGACGCATCTGGCGGCAGACCGCCAGCCCTTGGGCCCCGTCGCCGGCCGTCACCACCCGGTAGCCGGCATCCGCCAGCGACAGGTTCAGCACCTCGCGGATGTCGGGCTCGTCGTCCACCACCAGGACCGTCCAGTCGGAAGGGTTCATGGCGTTCCCGCGCGCGACTGGCGCCACACGCGCCCTTAAAGGGTTTCCAGCCTCACCCGAACGGCTTGGGCATGGGCCTCGAGGCCCTCGATCCGCGCCAGACGCAGGACGTCCGGGGCTTCACGGGCAAAGGCGCCGCGGTCGTAGTGAATCAGGCTGGTGCGTTTGGTGAAGTGGTCCACCGAAAGGGCCGAGGAGAAGCGGGCCGTGCCGGCGGTGGGCAGCACGTGGTTGGGGCCGGCGATGTAGTCGCCCACCGGTTCGGGGCTGTAGGCGCCGAGAAAGACGGCGCCGGCATTGCGGATCCGCGACAGGAGCCCGAACGGTTCGGCCACCAGCAATTCCAGATGTTCCGGCGCCATGCGGTTGGCCAGGTCCAGGGCGGTGTCCAGATCCGGCACTACGATGATGGCACCGAAACGTTTCAAGGCCGCTTCGGCGATGTCCCGGCGCGGCAGGATGGCCGTCTGGCGGACCAGTTCGGCGGCCACCTTGCGGGCCGTTCCCTGACTGTCGGTGAGCATGATGGCCGAGGCCAGCGGGTCGTGCTCCGCCTGGCTGAGCAGGTCCGCGGCGGCGGCCCGGGGGGCGGCCGAGGCGTCGGCGATGACCAGAATTTCGCTCGGGCCGGCGATCATGTCGATGCCCACCGTCCCGGCCACCAGTTTCTTGGCCAGGGTGACATAGACGTTGCCCGGCCCCACGATGGTGTCGACCCGGCGGATGGTGTTTGTGCCGTAAGCCAGGGCCGCTATGGCCCAGGCGCTGCCGAGGCGGTAGATTTCGTGCACCCCGACGCGGGCCGCGGCCGCCAGCAGGTGGGGATCGATCCGGCCGTCGCTCATGGGCGGGGTGGCCATGACTATGCGTTCCACTCCGGCGATGCGCGCCGGAATGGCCCCCATGAGCACCGACGAGACAAGGGGGGTGCTGCCGCCCTTGCCCCCGGGAACATACACCCCGGCCGCGTCCACGGGCCGCACCAGCTGGCCGAGAAGGGTCCCCGGCCGGGAAGTGTCGACCCAGCTGCGCGGGGCCTGGTGGCGGTGGAAGGCCTCGATCTGGGTGCAGGCGCGCTCCAGGGACTGGAGGAAGTCCTGATCCACCTGGCGGGCGGCGGCCGCAACCTCCTCCGGCCGGACCCGGAGCTGGTCCATCGCCAGATCGGGGGCGTCGAAGCGGTGGACGTACTCGATCAGGGCCGTGTCTCCGCGACGCCGCACGTCTTCGACGATGCGGCGCACCGCGTCGACATCCTTTTTACGAAACGCGATGCTGCGGGAAACGATGGCCCGGATACGGGCTTCGGCCGCGCGGGAAGGGTAGCGGTAAACGTGCATGGCGCCAGGATCCTTGCTGAGCAGTGGGAGGTTTGAAGATGTCATTGTAGGTATGCCATGGACCCCGCATTGTCAATGGGCGCCACGGTCCCGCCAGGGTTCCGGCAAGGGCTGCCCGTGGTGATGCCCACCATGGCTGGAAACAGGGGCGCAAGAGGACCCAGAACGCGAACACGCCCTCGCCGGGGATCTGCGCCGTGGCACAGTTCGGCTGAAAGTCCGGTCTCAACGGGTCTCGGCCACCATTTCAGAGGTGCGCCGTCCGCCGCGAATTTTAATCGAATACTGAAATAACCGGGTGGAATTGCTATTGACAAGTTGTGGGATTTTTCTCAAAACGAATTGCTTTTGCAGCAGGGTCGAGGATATTCCCGAATCAGAAGTGATTCGGTTCTTGTCCCGGCGCCATCCATCCCCACGCCGGTTGCGGCCCAGCCGGGTGACGACCGACGATTTTCAAGCCAACGGAGGAGACCATGAGCCATCAGCGCATCCACAACTTCAATGCCGGTCCGGCGGCCCTGCCCCTGCCGGTTCTGCAAGAAGCCCAGGCCGAATTTCTCGATTACCACGGCAGCGGTATGAGCATCTGCGAGATCAGCCATCGTTCCAAATGGTTCGACGACGTCATCAACGATGCCGTGGCCCGCACCCGGCGCCTGCTGGGGCTCGAGGACCGCTACCGGGTCCTCTTTGTTCAGGGCGGCGCCAGCCTGCAGTTCGCCATGATCCCGATGAACTTTCTGGCCCAGGGGGACTCGGCCGATTACGTCAACACCGGCACCTGGTCCACCAAGGCCATCAAGGAGGCCCAGATCCAGGGCAAGGCCATCCGGGTGGCGGCCTCCAGCGAAGACCGCAATTTCTGCTACATCCCCAAGGATATTTCTTTCCATCCCCAGGCGGTCTACGCCCACATCACCTCCAACAACACCATCAAGGGAACCCAG
The DNA here is from genome assembly GCA_937982505.1 of uncultured Desulfobacteraceae bacterium. Classification (GTDB taxonomy): domain Bacteria; phylum Desulfobacterota; class Desulfobacteria; order Desulfobacterales; family UBA2174; genus UBA2174. The sequence continues at coordinate 2,870 of CALJLV010000036.1, forward strand.
TGGGCCGAGTTCCCCGACACGGGTGCCGTCCCCCTGGTGGCGGACATGAGTTCGGATTTTCTCAGCCGTCCCCTGCCGGTGGAGCGGTTCGGGCTGATCTACGCCGGGGCCCAGAAGAACATCGGTCCGGCCGGGGTCTGCATGGTGATCATCCGCGACGATCTGCTGGTGCGTGCTCCCAAGGGGCTGCCCACCATGCTGCGCTACGACACCCACGCGGACAAGAACTCGATGTACAATACGCCGCCCTGCTTTACGGTCTACATCATCCAGTTGGTGCTCAAGTGGCTCGAGGAGACCGTCGGAGGCCTGGCGCGCATGGAAGAGGTCAACCACACCAAGGCCCGGCGCCTCTACCAGGCCATCGACCAGAGCGGCTTCTATCGCGGTACGGCCGACACCGACAGCCGCTCGCTGATGAACGTTACCTTCCGCCTGCCCGGCGAGGCGCTGGAAAAGCAGTTCGTGGCCGAGGCCCTGGCCAACGGGCTGGGCGGGCTCAAGGGCCATCGGTCCGTGGGCGGGTGCCGGGCTTCGATTTACAACGCCACCGGGCCCGAGGCCATCGACGCCCTGGTGGACTTCATGCAGGACTTCGAAAAACGCAACGGTTGAGGTCGCCGGGTCTGGATGCGCCATCGCTTCGGCTTTCCAAGCAAGGCTCCGCCGTCGGTAAGTACAAGAAATCATCTGTTCTGTTGGGGAGCCTTGCGGACCCGGGCCTTCGTCCTATCCCTTGCGCATCGTCACATACGCGTGTCAGTTTGCCTGGCAGGGCTGAATTGCCGTCAACCGCATGAGATGAGACAGGGCTGGCTGCAAGTCGGTCATTTCTCATCGCCGTTTGCCGGCAGCGCTGCTTGCAGCTGGCGGCGAATCGCCTCGATCCGTTTGCGGTTGACGCCGAAATCGTAGTAGCCGGTCCGGGATGCCGAGCGGACATGGATCACCTGCTGCCCGGGCGGGAAGAAACACTCGACGTCATCCACAAAACCGAAAACCCGGGATCTGAGCTCGGCATGAAGGTAGTCCGGTTCGCTGGCCACGAGGGTGACCCGCGGCGCGGCCTTCAGGATGCCCAGCAGGGCTTCCCGGGCCTCGTCCACTGTGCCGGCGTAAACCAGGGGAGGGATCGCATGCCGCGCGTCGCCCGCCAGGGACGAGACGCAGTTGGGCGACCGCGGGCAGGGCTCGATGTGTGTTGGCGGGCTGCCCTGGGGGTGCGCCGCCAGGCCGCCTTCCATGGGCGCGATGCCCAAGAGCAGGATAACGCCCAGTGTCATCATTTGCGTGTGCGCTTTCATGATGTTGACCCCGCTTCCGATCCTTGGCTTGAAACGTTGATTTCGATCCTTTCGTCTCGCGCCGAAGCCTGCTTTTCGGTGAGAAAGCGCCAGTAGCGGCGCGGGAGCTGGCGCAGCTCGAGCCGGGGGTTGTGGCGCGCGTCGATGTTGACCACATGGTAATAGCGGCGCCACAGTGCCTGGCAGAGCCGTTCATCGTCCATGTCCCGCTTAAGGCATCGCGCGGCCAACGACCACGCCCAAATCCTTGAGATGTTCGAACCGGATGCGGCCGAGGCGCCCAAGGGCGAGGATCCGGGCCGCCGACTGCAGCCCGATACCCGGCACCCGGAGGACTGTCTCGTGATCGGCGGTGTTGACATCCACGGGGAAAAGCTCGGGATGCCGCAGGGGCGGTTCGGTAATGTCCGGCAACCGGTCGCCCGATCCCGCCACCGGCATGTAGACGGAGTAGTAGACCCGCTTGAGAGACTGCCGGCGGTACAGGTCATCGGCGAGTCACAAGATGTCGAAGTCCGATTCCGGGCTTGCGCCGACGATCAGCTGGGTGCTGCGGATCACCCCGGAGCTCAAAAAGAGCCTTTCGATGTAGTTTCGCCGATAGAAGTCGATGGTCAGCCGGACGATTTCCTCTGGCTCGAAGGTCGCCCGAGGGATGTCGTTGCCAGCCCGGTTCACACAGTAGGCACAGTCGTAGATGCACGCGCTGGTGAACAGAATCTTGAGAAGGGAAACACACCGGCCGTCGGCGGTGTACGTATGGCAGACCCCCGACGGCGCGGCATTGTTCCCTTTCACGACCCGACCCAACGAATTCGATGCCCTGTTTGGATCCGGCGCCAGGTCGTTTCGGCGGCAGCCCGCCGTCGTGCAGGTTGCGGGGCCGTCGATTTTTGCAGTTTTGACAACCCCCGATTTCTCGTAAACCCCTGTAAAGGCTGGTGCCCCCGGCGTGAATCGAACACGCGGCACATGGATTAGGAATCCATTGCTCTATCCACTGAGCTACGGGGGCGATGGGCTTGTCGGACGGGTCGGTTATTCCACAAAGAGCTGCTGTCCCGGATAGATGGTGCACCGCGGGGAGAGACGGTTGAGCCGCAGCAGGCGTTCCAGGGGGATCTTGTGGCGGTTGGCGATCATCAATGGGGTGTCTCCCTTTTTGACCTTGTAGGTTTTCTGCCGGGCCGCGGCCAGCGGCTCGCCGCGCGCCGGGATGACCAGCGTCTGGCCGATGCTCAGGCGGGCACCGCTCAGCTTGTTGGCCGTCTGGATTTTCTGCACGGTGGTATCGTAGCGCTGGGCGATGTTCCACAGCGAGTCGCCGCTTTTGACCGTGTGGCGCACCGCGCGGGCGGGGGAAACGGTGGCGGGTTTGGCGGCAGCAGTCCTCTGGACCTTGTCGGCCGGTTCCGCTTTCGGGGCGGCGGCCCCCGCCCGGGTCGGAATCTTGAGGGCCATTCCGGCTTGAATATGATTGCTGCGGCGCAGGTGGTTGGCCCGCATGATGGCGCTGACGCTGGTGCGGTGCTGGCGCGCGATGGTGGTCAGGGTCTCGCCGCGCTTGACCTGGTGAAGCACGACCCCTGCGGACTCCGGCCTGGCCTCGATGGTCGATTCGGGGAGCTGATCCAGGACCGCCGTGAGGGTTTCTGAGCGGCCGCCGGGCACTTTGAGAAGATACCCGTCGGCCGGGACGATGCGATGGCGCAGCTCCGGGTTCAGCAGGTGAAGCTCCTGTTCATCGATCTGAAGGGCGGCAGCCACGTCCTTCAGGGTGACGCGCCGGGTCACTTCCACAGTCTCGAAGACCGGGGGGGCGTCGGGCTGGATTTCTTCCATTCCGTAGCGTGCTGGATTCTCAAGAATATGCAGCGTGGCCAGAAAGCGCGGCACATAGCGGGCCGTCTCGTTGGGCAGCCGCTCGTACAGATCCCAGAAATTGTCCAGATAGTTAATGTTCTGCGACCGGATCGTCCGCAGCACCCGGCCTTCGCCGCAGTTGTAGGCCGCCAGAACGGTGGTCCAGTCGCCGAAGATGCTGTGCAGTTCGGTCAGGTAGGCCACGGCGGCGGCGGTAGACTTGTGCGGATCGAGGCGCTCGTCGATGTAGGTGTCCCGCTGGAGCCCGAACTTGTGGCCGGTGGAGGGGATGAACTGCCACAGCCCCAGGGCACGGGCCGGCGACAGGGCATCGACGCGAAATCCGCTTTCGATCAGCGGCAGCCAGGAAAGCGCCTCGGGCAATCCCGCCTCCCGCAGCGCCGCCACGATCATCGTCCGGTAGCGCCCGCTGCGCTGGAGTGAACGGATGAAAAAGCCGCGCTCAGGACCCGTGAGGCGTTCGATTTCGGCGTCCACGTGCCGATTGCGAACCATGGGGATGGCCTGGTGCTGGCCGCTGACCACGATATGACGCGAGGCATGGATCTCCAGGATGCGTTTGGCGATGGTGAACCGCAGATCTTCCTTTTGCTGCATCAGCTTGGGATCGATGTCGCCGTCGGCCTGCAGGATTAGGGCGTAGGCGCGATCCAGCGCCTCCAGGGCGCTGTCGAGATCCCCGTTCTGCCAGTATTCCTGAGCGGTCTGGCAAGCGTCCAGAGCCTCGTCCAGCAAAGCCTGGCGGCTGTGCAGCGGCGCGTTTCGGGTCCCGGAGACGGCCGCCGGCCGACGGGCGGCGCCGTAGGACCGAGAGGACGAGGCGGATTCGGCCGGGGTGTCGATGGCCGTATCGCCCGATCCGGACAGGGCAAGGTCTTCTGCGGGCTGGGGAACCGTGCTGCAGGCGATGACGCTCCACCCCGCGAACAGCAACAGGCAGATCATACGGATGACAGGCAAGGGCGCCCCTTGGTTCTCGGTTGCAGGTTCGGCCCTTGGGGGCCGGCGATCGTCCAGAGTCGATTACACAAGACCGTCCAGACTGTCAAGGGATAGGGCGCGGCGGCGGTTTATCCGTGCTCGTCTTTTTTTCCCGTCCTCGAAAAAAAAGCTTGCATTCGCGCCAAAGAGGGGTTAAATGCTCTGATTCTGTGTGGTGACGCGGTTGCTGAATCAATCGGCGGCTGCGGCGTCGATACCCTGGCGCCCATGGGCCAGAGTAGCTCAGTCGGTAGAGCGGCTGATTTGTAATCAGCGGGTCGCGGGTTCGATTCCTGTCTCTGGCTCCAATTGTCATTCGCGGCGATGGGTGACAGGTTTCGCCGGCCGCTTTCCGGCAGACCGGGGGCGAACGCTGAAGCCTGCGGCACAATAGAATAAGGTGGGGTTCCCGAGCGGTCAAAGGGAACAGACTGTAAATCTGTCGGCGATGCCTTCGGAGGTTCAAATCCTCCCCCCACCACCAAACAACGACCCTGAGGGAAGCTGTCGGTAGGAGATGCCGGTCTAAAAATCGGCATCGCGATGCACTACGTGGCTTTTGGCCGTCGCCCGAACGTTTTTCGGTGCCGACGGGAGGATGGTCGCTGGAAGAGGGTCCGCCCCTGGCGGGCCGTCGACGGCTCGGATTTGCTGGTCGACGCGAGCGGGAGTAGCTCAATTGGCAGAGCTCCAGCCTTCCAAGCTGGAGGTCGCGAGTTCGAACCTCGTCTCCCGCTCCAACCCATTCCTCGGCGATGCCGCGCGCTGGAGTCATCGTGCCGATCACTCCCCCTCCGATGGCGGTTCCAAGCCCACGTAGCTCAGCAGGTAGAGCGCTTCCTTGGTAAGGAAGAGGTTCACCGGTTCGATTCCGGTCGTGGGCTCCATACCTTTTTTATCTATTACTGTGATCCGGCGGCCGGATCTCCCCGCAACAGGGCAAGGACCCGGCGGCCGGGCCATTGGGTGCCCGATTCGGTGCCACCGGACATATTTTCCAAAATTCCAACGAGGAGCTGGAGGACGGGAAGATGGCGAAGGAAAAGTTCGAGAGGAAGAAGCCGCATGTCAATGTGGGGACCATCGGGCACATCGACCACGGCAAGACGACGCTGACCGCGGCGATCACCAAGCAGCTGGGGATGAAGGGCCAGGCCAGTTTCGTGTCCTACGATCAGATCGACAAGGCGCCGGAGGAAAAGGCTCGGGGGATCACGATTGCCACGGCGCACGTGGAATACGAGACGGTCAACCGGCACTATGCGCACGTGGACTGTCCGGGTCACGCGGACTACATCAAGAACATGATCACGGGCGCGGCGCAGATGGACGGAGCGA
>CALJLV010000037.1 GCA_937982505.1 uncultured Desulfobacteraceae bacterium
CCACCAGCTCTTGGTAGGCCACGCCCTTGGCATCGACATCCGTGCGGGTGAAATCGTATTTGGCTAATTCAGAAACGATAAAGGCCAGCGCCCGGTCGGAGAGGGTAATCTCCTCGTTGCCCCGGAAAATGTTCTTGTACTGCTTTTTGACCTCGGTGAAGAGCTCCTCGATACGGGCACGGATGGCCTTGCGGCCCTGTGGCTCGAACTGCTCCCTCGGGCCAGCCCAGAAGCGGCGTTTCCAGGCCTGGCGCTGCTTGCCGCGCAGATTCTCATCGTGCATCTTGCAGAAGATCAGATAGAGGAACTGCCAGAAGGCGGCATCCTTGGGCATACCCTCGTTGCCATGGATGTAGTTGTGGCAGCGACGGAAGGTGATCTTGAGCATCTCGTTGTCGGCGATGCGGGTATGGGCATCGGAGATGACCTCCTTGGTGCCGACCGACTCTTCGGCCATCGGCCAGTCGCCGATGGGGTTGCACTTGGTTTCGAAGCGCTTCTGTTCCTTCTCGACAAAGAAGAACTCCAGGCCGTTGGTCCACAAGCCGTACTGAACCGCGTCGACCTCACGCATGATGGTCTCGATCTCATCGAGGTCCTTGGCGGCCTGCTCGAAGTCGCGAATGCGCACGGCATTCTTGCCGACGTTCGGCTCCTGGCGACAGAGCACGGCGCGGCCTAGGTTCTCGATGGTGTGTTCCTTGCCATGATGGAAGATGGCCACGTCCACCTTCTTGCGGCCGCCAATGGAAAAATCCAGCTCCATGTCTTCCGGCGAGAATCCGTATTCGTGGATCAAGGCACGAACGACCCGCTGGCGCACCAGCTCTTTCTTCGTTTCCTTGACCTGTTTGCCGGAAACGTAGTCGAGCGTGTATCCCGCCGGGATCGTGTTCTCGGCCTGCTTGTTCTTCTTTCTGCTCATATAAAAACTCCGTTCACCGAGGCTGGTGTCATTTCTGGTCGTCCTCGCCGAAATCCTGGGTTGTGTGTTTCTGTTGCTCTATCCATGCGTCGATGTCCTTTCGGGAGAATCGCCACTGGCCTCGGACCTTGAAAGCAGGCAGTTCCCCGGTCTGGGCCATGGAATAGACCGTCTTGTCGCCGACCTTAAGTAGGGCGGCGACATCCTTTATTTTCAGAACCTCTTCATTGCTCATGTCGCCTCTCCTGCAGGGCTGTTGGCCGTCAAGGCACAGTGCCAGAACAGGGGTAAGTTACCTGCCTCTGAGTAAAAATCAACCAGAATATACCAAATTACGCCAAAGAATGCCAGAGGAATTTTGTGTTGCAAAACACTAAACACCGAGGTATATTAGACCCTATGAAAAACTTTGGTGAAACCATCCGCGACCTTCGAGTCGCCCAAGACCTCGGGCTGCGCGAGACAGCGACCAAGGTAGGCATATCCCCCGCCTATCTGAGCCGCATAGAGCGTGGCAAGGAGCGTCCGCCAAGGCCAGAGGTAATCAAAGAGCTGGCCAAGGTGCTGGCCGCCGATCCCGACGTGCTGTTCCGTTTGTCCTCGTCCACGGACCCGGAAGTTGTCGACTACCTTCATGACCAACCCGAAGTCATGAATTTACTTCGCTACATCAAGGAAGCCAGCTTTACCGAGGATGAGATCAAGAGCCTCATCCAGGCAGCCGAAAGCATCAAGGCCAACACCCATTAGCCCCGCCACTCCCGGTCAATTTGCTCCCCATTTGTAACCCGAGCCATCCTGTAAATCCACACTGCAATTGAAGCGTTCCGGCATCCTGCCGCCACCATCACCCGCTGATACATGCTGTGCCCGCCAGGCCGGAATCCTTCCAGCCGGTCGATGGGCGGCAGATCCCGCTGTGGGTCGGTGAAGGTCACAAGCTCCCCATGGATCAGGTCCCAGTCACCGGTCGGGCGGCCGAATCGTGGCGTGCCGACCTCCTGCTGCCTGCGGGCGTCGGTCAGTGGATCGGCGCTACCCTGGGCCAGGATCAGTCCCTCCGGCACTTCGATGGCCGGAAAACCGGCGTGGAGATGGTAGAGCCTGCCCCAGACCACGGCCGGTTCGATGCTTTGGGCATGGGCGCAGAAGCGTTGATGGTTCCAGTAGCCCCGTTTCAGGGTGCCGTAGACGAAGAGCCGGAGGATGGTCTCGGGACTGTCTTCCGGGTTTGTGTTCAGCTTCGCGGTGTCTCCAATGTTCATGCATTCACTCCTTCGGGCAGTGTCCCT
>CALJLV010000038.1 GCA_937982505.1 uncultured Desulfobacteraceae bacterium
TGATCGTCATCGCCATCATCGGCATCCTGGCGGCCATCGCGATTCCGAATTTCATTCAGTATCGTACTAGAGGTCAAGATGCTGCAGCCCAAAGCGCAGCAAAGAGCTTTTACAATACGGCATTGGCTTATTTTGCAGACACGGGACGTACGACTGGTATTGCGCCGGCTACGGGTTCTCCTCCGGGCTTTGTTTTGGATGAAAACATTGATGCGGGTACAGGCACTCTTGGCATTGATGGCAACGGACAGCCTGTGGTAACTGGAAGTTTGACATTCAAGCACTCGAAATCAAGCAATACGTTCACTCTTTCCAAAGATGGTACATTCTAGAAAGGCTATAATTACTCACAAAGTGAACGGGGGCAGTTTTGCCCCCGTTTTATATTTTTAATTTGCAGCCATTTTATATCAAATTTTACCACCATGTAACTCAAATTATCTCAATTGAAAAATATAGAATGATTAAAAATTTCTTAAGTAGGAAGTCAAATATTAAGAATGCTATAAATTTTGCATCCAAGGACAATTTTTTGCAATTTTTTTTACTTGTTTCAGCCTTCACATTATTGATTGTCTCCTGTTATCCTACCATTAAAGGATTCGATTTTGTAAACATAGACGATTCCATCTATTCTCGTGAAAACCTGTATGTACATTTAGGGTTATCTAAAATTAGCCTTTTATGGGCCTTCACCAATTACGATGCCGCCATGTGGATCCCCGTTACCTGGCTTTCCTTGATGGCCGACACCTCCATTTTCGGCAGAGGGCCGGAAGGCCATCACATCACCAATCTTGTGCTGCATCTGTTCAATACGCTTCTGATCTTTTCACTGTTTTCCAGGCTGACCGGATCTAAAACCCAAAGCACCGTCCTTGCCGCGGTGTTCGCGGTGCATCCACTGCATGTGGAATCCGTGGCCTGGATCACTGAACGCAAGGACGTGCTGAGCACTTTTTTCGGCCTGATCTCGATATGGTTCTATGCCATCTATGTCGAAAAGCGCCAACGGGTTTATTACGGACTTTGTTTTATCGCCCTGTGCCTGGGACTGATGAGCAAGGCCCTTCTGGTGACCTGGCCTTTCCTATTTTTACTCCTCGATTATTGGCCGTTGAACAGGTTCTCTGACCGAGAAACCTCGAAATTGAATTTCCTCCGGATCAAGGATCTGATTTTTGAAAAACTTCCCTTGATGATACCGGTGGGATTGATTGTTGGCGCCACGCTTTTCGGCGCAAAATATCAGGGTGCGGTGATTCCCGTAAGGGATCTGGATTTGTTCACCCGAATCGGCAATGCGCTGGTATCCTATGTCGCATACATGAAAAAGACCCTCTGGCCGATGGGGTTGAGCGTATTTTATCCTTATCCGGACCCGAAAACCTTGCTCTGGCCGGCTTTGGTGGCCTTATTCCTGATCTTGCTCCTGTCTGCTGCCGTAATTCGTCTGGCCAGGACAAAACCTTATCTGATAGTGGGATGGTTCTGGTTTCTCGGAACGCTGGTTCCCATGATCGGCATCGTGCAGGTGGGGGAACAGGCCATGGCCGATCGTTTCATGTACGTGCCGTTGATCGGTCTGAGCATCATGGTCATCTGGGGGCTCGGCGATGCGGCCGGATTGTTCAGGATCAGGACATGGATTCTCCATGGGTTCTGGGTGATCGTCATTGTTGCGCTCACCGTGGCGGCTCATCGCCAGACCGCCACATGGGAAAACAGCATGACGCTGTTTCAACATGCCTTGCGCCTTCATCCGGAGAACGATATTGCCCATAATGGACTGGGTATCGTCTATTTCCAAAACGGCGATCTGGAGAAGGCTGAATTTCATTATCGGAAGGCGCTGGATATCAATCCCATGAAGGCCAATGCAACCAGCAACCTCGGCAACGTCTATTTCCAGCTCGAACAATTCGAAAAAGCGGAGAAGTTGTACCGCCGTGCCGTGCAACTGGACCCCAGGTGGGCGCCTTATCGATACAATCTGGGGGTTGTCCTGTTTCGACGCGGAAGAAACGTCGAAGCCATCGAGCAACTCTCTGAAGCGATAAGGATTGATCCGAATCGTCCCGAGGTTTACCATTACATGGGGGTGGCCCTCATGGCGCAGGGAAGGCTTTCAAAGGCCGAGTCTTTTTTCAAACAGGTTCTGGCCATCGATCCCACTTTCGAGCCCGCCAGAAAACAGCTCGAAAAACTGACCTCGAGAAAGCCCCTTTAGACATGATCACGAAATCGATTCGGAACGCTTCGCTTTTCCGCAAAAAATCCGCTGGAATGCTTGCCCTGCCGTTTGCCCTGCTCATCGCCGCATTCATCAAATTCAAATTTCTGTCCCAACCCAGCCTCTGGCCCGATGAGGCCCTTTACCTGTTCATCTCCCGGAACCTGTCCTCCAACCCCTTCGATCTGAAGGACATGTCCGGCGGAATCTTTTACCAGAGCCCTCCGCTGCTGATGTACCTGCTGAGCCTTTTCGAAAAACTCCCCCTGGCGGACTTCGAGCGGACCGCCCGGACGGTGGTGGCGCTCATGGGAACCGCCACGGTCTACCTGACCTACCTCATCGGCCGCAAGCTCTACCATCCCGTGGTGGGGCTGATGGCGGCCGGATTTCTGGCCGTCTGCCCGTTGAACAACTGGATCGGGGTCAGGATCCTGACTGACACGCCGGTGGTTTTTTTCATCTATCTGGCGATCTGCATGCTGCTCCATGAGCGCAGGGCGGCCTTTTACCTTTTCGGCATCTGCGCGGTGCTCACCAAGTATTCGGCCTTTCCGGTCCTGTTGCTTCCATTCTTGAGCGGTCTGCGGCCCCGGATCTGGGCCTGGGGCTACGCCGGGCTTTTCCTGCTGCTTGGCGGGTTTGTCGCCATCAAGGCGTTTCTTCCGGCCCCGGGCGGCTGGCCGGGATATTTCTACAACTTTTTTCAGATGCCGGAGCCATCCCAGGTGGCGGCTGAAGCCGCCTATTTTCTTGGCGGCGTCGTCATGCTGCTGGCCATTGTCGGCCTGGCCGCGGCCGTCAGGCAGCGGCAATTTTCGGCCCTTTTCCACTGGTTCTGTCTTTTCGCGATCTTCAGGCTGTTTCTGCCGTGGGTGGTCTTTCGCGTCTCGCGCTACACCCTGCCGCTCTATCCGGCTCTGTTCGTGTTCGCGGCCCTGGGTATCCGGGAAATCGTCCGGTTCGCAAGCGCCAGGTGGCCGGGCTACAAGAGGCTGGCGGTGTTTTTTTTCGGGGTCGCGATTTCCAGCGTGCTGTTTCACCACACGATGAAGAGCCTCGATATCCTGGGAAAGACGCGCGACACCTTCACGGGCTTCAAGGAGGCCGCGGCCTTTATCCGATCCGGACCCGCGCCGCACCGCATCGCCACGGCCTCTCCGCGGCAGATGAAATATTTCGGCCCGGAATTCGAGGTCCGCGACATTCCGCCGGATATTTCCGCCGAGAATCTGCGGGCGGTGATAGAGCGGCATCGCATCACCTATCTGGTGATCGATCTCTGGTCTCCCCATCTGCCCGCCTGGTGCCGGGACTATCCCTATGCGAAAAACGGCTACGTCATGGTGCATGCGGGGCAAAACGTCTTTGTGTTCAAGACCCGGTAAGGATCCCGGCGCGGGAGAGGAGCCCAACCCCGGAGGCGCGAGCCGTCGCCGGTGGAAAAGGCGTTGGTGCGATGGGCGGTGTCCCGCCGCGGCGGAGTCCCCAAAAAAGAAGACCCGGCGGAAGTTCCGTCGGGTCTTTGGATTTCAGAATGGTGGAGATGAAGGGATTCGAACCCTCGACTTCAGCGTTGCGAACGCTGCGCTCTCCCAGCTGAGCTACATCCCCATCAAAGTGGCCCGCCTTGTAACACTTCCGTCCCGGGGCGTCAAGGTTCAATTGCCCGCGGGACGGGAGGCTGTCCGTGTGGCCGGGAAATCCCCCCTGGCTCCCCTTTTATAAAGGGGAGGAGATCGATTGCCGTTTCGGCAGGGAGTTCACCGGTCACGGTTTTATCCACGCGCGGCGGCGCAAATGGGGCCCGGGGTGACGGGGGGGAGGGAAGGATTGGGGGTATTTGGGTCACTTTGGGCGATAAAAGGCTGACGCCTGAACGCCAAGGGATCCCAACGGGCCGGTTCCGCAAAAGGCTGACGCCTGAACGCCAAGGGATCTTAACCCTGGGGTCCGGTTGACGGCCCGAGATCGGAAGAGCGTCGTGTAGGGAAAGAGTGTAGATCTCGGGGGTCG
>CALJLV010000039.1 GCA_937982505.1 uncultured Desulfobacteraceae bacterium
AGATTGACTGACGTGACTGGAGTTCAGACGTGTGCTCTTCCGATCTGTGAGGATGTCCGCGCCGATGGCGATCTGGGGGTTGTCGAAGGTCTCCTCGCCGGCCACCACCCCGCTTTCCAGATCAACGAGGCGCAGGGTCACCCGGGTAGTGCCCAAATCCACCGCCAGGCCCATCTCCCGGTGGGGGCTGCCCGGATCCCGCACCGCCACCAGAAGAAAGCGCCCCCGATCCTGGAAAAGGGTCGCGCGGACCCGGTAATCACTGCGTCGCAGCAGCTCGGGCAGCCGGGCCAGCAGATCCAGGTCCGCATGAAGGGGAAGATCCTTGGTCCACGGGCGCAAGGCCTCCAGGAGCCGATCGGCATCCGCGGTGTTGTTCTGCAGCGAAGGCGGGGCCAGGTCGACGGTGGTTACCCAGCGGTCCAGCAGCGGTTCTGCGCCATGCATGGCTTCAGCGGTCCTTTCCCAAAAAACGGCGGCGCCTCTGGGCAAGACGCCGCCTTGCAGGTTGGGGCATCGGGCAAGGCCCCCCGTCCAGGGGGACCCCAAGGCGCTCTAGACGCTTTCCAGAGCCGCCAGAATCCGGTTCATCGCGTCTCCCGCCCGGCCCAGGAGGGTATAATCGGCCACCCGCCCGGTAAGCGGGGTCGGCTCGTAGTTGATCTCGATCACCCGGGCCCCGGCCTCCTTGGCGATCAGGGGCATGAAGGCCGCCGGCTGCACGGTGGCCGAAGTGCCCACCACCAGCATCAGATCGCAGCGCGACGAAACCCGACGGGAGCGGGACAAGGATTCGGGTGGGATCATCTCTCCGAAAAAGACGCACTCGGGGCGGTAGATCCCCCCGCAGGGGCACAGGGGGGGGATCTGGGCCAGATCCAGGCCCACGGTTTCCACCCTTGCCCCGCAGGCCAGGCACTGGAGCCAGGCAAAATTGCCGTGGAATTCGATCACGTCCCGGCTTCCGGCCTGCTGGTGGAGGCCGTCCACGTTCTGGGTGATGATGGTCTGCAACTTGCCCAGGGCCTCGAGGCGCGCCAGCCCCCTGTGGCCGTCGTTGGGCCGGGCCTGTTCCAGGGTGGTTTTCAGGTCGGCGATGAGCACCCGCCACACCTTGCCCGGATTTTTCAGGAAGGCTTCGATATGGGCGTACTCCATCGGGTCGATCTTCTCCCAGAGACCGCCCGGCCCGCGAAACGGAGGGATTCCGCTTTCCACCGAAATGCCCGCGCCGGTCAGGGCCACGATGCGCCGGGCCGCGGCGATGTCCCGGGCGGCGCGCTGATACAGGTCTTCCATACCCGCCTCACAAGCTAAACGTCATGTCCGCTGCCACCGCGAAGCATTCCAGATGCCGTCCGGCCTTGGCGATGCGCCGGCGGCAGGCCGCCACCATTCGATCCACGCCGTCATCGCTGCGATCCTGGTTGATGTGAAACAGGCCCAGGCGCCGCACACCGGCGGCCAGGGCCAGATCCACCGCATCGGTGCAGGTGGAATGCCCCCATTCACGGGTGGTGCGATACTCGCGCGGTGTGTACTCCGCATCGTGGATCAGCAGATCGGCCCCCATGCAAAATTCAACGTAGGCATCCCGGGCGAGCCCACCGGGGTGAATGAACCCCAGCTCGTTATCCGTCAAGAAAACGAAGGCGCGCCCATTTTCGGCGAACCGGTAGCCGCTGCCCGAGTTGGGATGGCTCAGGGGCACCGGCGTGATGGTCGTCGGACCGATGGCAAAATCGACGGGGCAGGCTTCCTGGTAGCGGATCCTGGCCGTCAGGTCGCGGTATCGCACCGGAAAAGCGGGCGGTGACATGACCTTGCCGAGAATCGACTCCACGAATTTGCTCTGAAAGGGGCACTTGTGCAGGATCAGCTCTGCCCTGGGCATGAAAATCGGCTTGAAAAAAGGGAACCCCTGGACATGGTCCCAGTGGGCGTGGGTGAAGATCAGGTGGCAGCGCAATCGGCTTTCCTGCACCAGGGCATTGCCCAGGCGCCGGATCCCGGTGCCGGCGTCCACGATGATGACATCATCGGCGCCGTTGCGGATTTCGATACAGGTGGTGTCGCCGCCGTAGCGAAGATAATCCCTCCCCGAAACCGGGATGGACCCCCTGGACCCCCAACACCGAATCTGCATGGCGTCTCTGCTGCGCTGCCCCGGGGAGAACCGTCGTCGTCCCCCGTTCTTCACCCGCTCTGGACGGATGCTCGCCCACGCAGGCCGTAAAACGTGTGCCAGATTCCATCATGGACCCACTGCCGAAGGACCCTCACCCCCAACCCCTGAAGCTGGTCGGCGATCTTGCCGGCCTCGCTGCGCAGCAGTCCCGAAAGCACCAGGCGGCGGGGGCAGCGCTGCCGGGCGGCGAGAAGCAGCCGCCGCATCACGGCGTAATGGAGGTTGGCCACCATCAAATCCGCATCCCCCGCGGCATGGGCCTCGGCCCGCCCCTGAACCACCAGGACCCGGTCCTGCAAGGCATTGCGCCGCACGTTGGCGGCGGCGGTGCGGGTGCACAGGGGGTTGTTGTCCACGGCCAGAACCCGCCGGGCACCACACCGGGCCAGGGCGATGGCCAGCACCCCGGTGCCGGTCCCCAGGTCCACGGCCCCTTGCAGGGGCCCCTGGCCGGCGGCCAAATCGATGGCCGCCAGGCAGTCCCGGGTGGTGGGGTGCAGACCGTTGCCGAAGACCAGGCCGGGATCGAGCACGATGAGGCGCGGGGTCCCCGCAGGCGGTGGGCGCTCCCAGGGGGGGGCAAGGGTGAATCCGGCCACGGTCATGGTGCCGATGCGGCCCCCTTGCCACTGTTCGTAGCTCATGTCGGATTCGTCGAACAGCTCCACACCGGGGTTCGCCGCCACCAGGGTGTCGATCCGTCCACGGGCCGGACGGTCGAAAAAAAGAAAGCTGTACTCGTCCTCTTCCCAGTTGCCCAGGAAGCCTTCCCCGGCGGCAAGGCCCCCCGGCCGCCCGCGCAGGCAGTAGATGTACAGATGGGGCCCGGGCGATAGGGACGCGGCCGGCTCAGGACTTCGGTTCATGCTGGGGCAACTGGTCGAGGTACCACTCCATCGGATCGAGCAGCTCAAAGCCCATCGACTTGAGCTTGCGTTTGATCCGGACCACATTGTTGGTCAACAGATAGGGAAAGACGGCCCGCTTGTTCTCATCCCAGTAGCGCGCCACGAGGACGCTGCCGAAGCTGATCCCCTCTTCGGTGATGGCATCCACGATGCGCTTGAGCTGGCCGACCTTCTCTTCGACCAGGATGCACAGCAGGGTGCCCGGCTGGCCGATGCCCAGCACGTTGGTGAAGGCCCGCAGCAGGTCGCGCACCGAAATGATCCCCGTCAGTCGTCCCCCGGCGTCGACCACCGGGAAAGCCCCCACCTTGTGGCGCTGGAACATGAGCAGGGCATCCTCGATGGTGTCATGGGGGCCGATGGTCACCGGGTCGGCGGTCATGATGTCGCCCACCCGGATCTGGGTGATCGACTCGATCTTCTGGCACAGCTCCTGGCAGCGATCGGGAGATTTGAACATTTCCAGGGGCAGGGCGCCGCGAATGTCGCGGTCGGTGACGATCCCGATCAACCGATCGTCGTCGTCGAGAACCGGCAGATGCCGGATCTGGTGGTGGGCCATCAACTGGCGCGCCTCGTGGATGCCGGCTTCCCTGCGGACGGTCACCACCTTGAGCGTCATGGAGCGATGGACGAACATGGACCCCTCCGGTTTCTCGGAAAATCGGCGCCGGCCCGAGGGCCGTCAGCCGGCCACCTCTTCTCCGAGCAGTATCTTGACATGGTTGCAGGCCAGCTCCGGCAGCCGCGCCAGGCAGTAGCCCCCCTCGAGAACCGACACGATGCGCCCGCCGGCGTGCCGTTCGGCCATGGCGACGATCTGCCTCATGATATGGCTGTAGCCCGCCGTGGTGAGGCGGATATCGGACATGTCGTCCTCCTCGTGAGCGTCGAAGCCGCACGAGACCAGGACCACCTCCGGCTTGAAACGGTCCATTTCCGGCAGCAGGTCCTCCTGGATCAACTGGCGGTATTCGACATCCCCCTGCCCGGGCAGCACAGGCCAGTTGCGGGTGGTGCCCAGCCCGGGGCCGGTCCCTTTTTCAAAGGCGCGCCCGGTGCCGGGAAAGGCGAAGGTGGGATGCTCGTGGCAGGAGTAGTAGAACACCGAAGGGTCCTGCTCGAAGATGTGCTGGGTGCCGTTGCCGTGATGGACATCGACATCGATGATCCCGACCCGTTGCACCTGCCATTCGGTCTGCAGGTAGCGGGCCGCGATGGCCACGTTGTTGAAATAGCAAAACCCCATGGCCTGGCCGACTTCGGCGTGGTGACCGGGCGGTCGCACGGCGCAAAAGGCGTTGTCGATCTCGCCGGCCATCACCTGGCGCACGGTCTCGATCACCCCGCCCACCGCCAGCAAGGCCACTTCATAGGTCTCGGGGCACATCTGGTTATCGGGAAAGTCGAAGATCCGATGCCCGTTGAGGCACAGCTCCTCGAAGCGGCGGATATAGGCCGGAGCGTGGACCGCCTCGATCCAGCGCATCTGGGCGGGCACGGCCCGAATCCGCTTGAGCCGGCCTGTCAGACCGCCGGCCTCGATGCCCTTGTGAATGGCCTGGATCCGTTCCGAGCACTCCGGATGGTGGGGGCCGGTGTCGTGGAGCAGGTAGCGCAGATCGTGCAGGTAGCCGGTTCGCTTCATCGCGCCTTCCGTTTCGCCGTGTGGCCTGGGCAAGGCAGCGACACCGGTTCACCGGCGGTCTGGCCCGGGATGCCGACGGCCCTCCAATGGGGACCGCGCGGCAATGGCGGCGTCGCTGGTGTCAGCCAATGATGCGGTCGAAAATCTCCCAGGCGGCCTTCATGGCGGGGCTGTCCTCGGGCAGTGCCACGGTGGGCCGACCGTTGAGGTCGTATTCGTAAATCTGCCGGTCCTCGGGGATGGTGCCGGCCAGTTCCAGACCGTTGCCCAGCACCGGATCCAGCAGGACCTGCGAGAGCGGGTCGCGCACCTGGTTGACCACCAGATAGCTGTGCTGAACCCCGATGTTGAGTTCCTTGGCCAGTTCATTGATCCGTCCGGCGGCCTGCAGGGCCCGCCGCGAGGTGTCGGCGACGATCAGCAGAATGTCCACGTCCCGGGTCGTCAGCCGGCTGATGTGCTCCATGCCAGCCTCGTTGTCCATGACGATGTAAGGATAGTTGCCGGTGAGCCGCCCCAGGAAATTGGTCAACAGGGTGTTGGCCGCGCAGTAGCAGCCGGCCCCTTCCGGCTGCCCCATGACCACCAGGTCGAAGCCCTCGGCCTCGGCAATGGCCTCCTCCATGCGCATGGCGATGAACACGTCCTTGGTCATCCCGTTGGGGACCTTGCCTTTTTTCATGTCTTCGCGGGCGTTGCCCAGGGTATCGTGGACCTTGAGGCCCAGCACTTCGTTGAGATTGGCATTGGCATCGGCGTCGACGGCCAAAACCGGCTTCTTGCCATGGCTCACCAGGTATTTCACCAAAAGGCCGGCCACGGTGGTCTTCCCGGTGCCCCCCTTGCCGGCCAGTGCGATGGTATACGGCATGATCCTGCTCAGTCCTTTCTGTCACGGCTTCAAAGATTGACCCGGCCCGCTCGGGTCTTCCATGGATTGACCATTAAGCCGGTTTGCCGCCGTGCGTCAAGCCTCTTTTCCCCGGATCGAGACCCCCGGGGGGATCCCCGGGAGGTTGCAAGCCGGGGCCGCGGTGCGTCGCAGGGCGACCTCCCAGGGTCGGGGAAAACGCCTTGCAATCGGCTTGCTTATGTGATAACTGGCCATAAATATTAAACATCGGTCGCCGATCCCCCACCGGCGGCCCTGGGCAAAGGCCCCGCCCATCCGGTCAACGGGCACAGGGATTGGGCACGCCGGACGCCGTGTCCGGTGCCAGGCCGCCGCGGGTCCAGGCGGACCGCGCGGACCGGCCGGTTCAGAACCGATCAACGCAAAGAGGAGTCGGCATGGAATTCGAGCTGAGCAAGGAGCAAAAAGAGATTCAAAAGGCGGTGCGGGATTTCGTCAAGGGCGAGTTCAAGAAGGACGCCATCGAGGCCCTGATCGAGGCTCACGCCTATCCCGTGGAGATTTGGAAAAAGGCCGCCGAACTCGGTTTTATCGGCATCCACTTTCCCGAAAAATACTCGGGCCAGGGGCTGGGGGTGATGGAGAACATTCTGGTGGCCGAGGAGCTGTGCCGCGGCGATTCCACCGTTGGAGCCTGCCTGATGCTGGCCGACTTCGCCTCGGAAATCGTTCTGCACTTCGGCTCCGAGGCCCAGAAGGCCAAATGGCTGCCCAAGGTGGCCGAGGGTGAGGTGCTTTCCTGCGGCGCCTTTACCGAGCCCAACCACGGTTCGGACATCACCCGCATGGACACCGTGGCCCACAGGGACGGCAACGAGTGGGTGATCAACGGCACCAAGATCTTCATCACCAACGGCGGCCCCCTGGCCGGCTT
>CALJLV010000040.1 GCA_937982505.1 uncultured Desulfobacteraceae bacterium
TGGGCAAAGGCGAGGATCTCGTCCACGGCGCCCCCGTCGATGGCCACGGCGTTCCCGTCGTGCCAGACCAGATAGCCCAGGTTGTCCGCGGCGTAGCGGAATTGTCGAAGGTTCATCCTCTTTTTCCCCGCTGTGCGAATCGACGCCTCACCCAGTATCCAAACCACCGCCGGATTGTCAACTCGAACAATTTCACTGCCGGGGTTGATTCCCGCCCCGGAGTGGGTATGTATGGCCTGGGCCCGATGGGGGTGCCGCACACGCTCTACACACGATAACGCCATCAGAAACGGAATCCTGCATGCAGCTGGTCAGAATCATATCCGCCGGTCGGACCGATGCCGACCGGGCGGCTCTGGATGCCGCCATGGAACTGGGGATCGAACACGGCGGATGGGTGGCCGAGGAGGCATTCTCCGCGGACCGGTCCACGGCCCAAAAGTACCATCTGCGGGAGATTCCCGGCGCCAACATGGGCCGGGAAATCGAGCGCAACGTGGTCGAGGCCGACGGCACCGTGATCTTCCGGCGCGGTCCCCTGGACGAGAACCTGAAGCTGGCGGCCGACCTGGCCGCGGCGCACGGGAAACCCCTGTTGCAGGTCGATCTTAACCCCGTGCACGCCCTCGAGGCCGCCAGAGGCCTGTATGCGTGGCTGGTCGAAGCACGGGTGCGGGTCCTGAACGTGGCCGGGCCACCGTCGTCGCAGGCCGCGGGGATCTACAACGACGTCTACCAGACCCTCTGGGGCTTGTTCACCCTGGACGTGATGGGCGCCCGGCACGGACCCGATGGCAACACCTTTCGCCTGGAGGATATGGCGCGCCGAATTGCCGAACGGCCCGGCACCCTCGACGAAGCCCTGGCCCTGCTCGAGCGCCACCTGGCGCTGGAGGACCGGGTGCGGCTGGCCCGCGCCGATGCCGCGACCCTGTCCGCCATGCAACGGGAGATGGGGCCCTGGGTCGGGGAAATCTTCGGATTGGAAGACGGCAACACGGAACTGGTGGCGGCTCTGGAGGATTGGCGCGGCCAGCCCCTGGGCGAGGCCGGCGAGGCCGGCCGCCTGATTCTGGAGGCCCTGGCCGGCAGGCTGCGCAAGACCCACCGCCTGCGGATCGTGGGGCCCGCGAGCCGATGAGGAGGGCGCAATGCGGGATCCATCCCCGGGGGCGGTGGCCTCTGTTTGAGGCAGGGCCTTGTCGGTCTGCGCACCGGAGGCCGACATTTTTCAGAACCGTTGAGAACTCGCGAGCAGCATCAGAACTTCACGGCCAGGCCGACGGCGGCCCGCTGCGAATTTCCCCTACGCCAATCGGCATCCCGGTCCGCGGATCACGCTGCGCCCGCCGGTATCCGGGATCACCTGGATCCGGGTGCCGATGCGCTCCCTGACGGCCGCCACGTGCGAAATGAGGCCGATCAGCTTGCCCTCGTGCTGCAGGCTCCCCAGCGTTTCGAGGGCCGTGTCCAGGGCCTCCTCGTCGAGGCTGCCGAAGCCCTCGTCCAGGAACAGCGAATCGACGCGCACGTTCTTGCTGGCCATGTGGGACAGTCCCAGCGCCAGGGCCAGGCTGACGATGAAGCTTTCCCCTCCCGAGAGGTTCTGGGTGGAGCGGATCTGGCCGGCCTGGTAGTTGTCGATCACGTTGAGTTCCAGCGGCCGGGCATCGTCTCGAACGAGCAGATAGCGGTCGGTCAGCTTCTGCAACTGGCGGTTGGCGTGGCCGATCATCATTTCAAAGGTCAGCCCCTGGGCAAAATTGCGGTATTTCTTGCCGTCCGCGGAGCCGATCAATTCGTGCAGGTTTTCCCACCTGCGGCACTCTTTCTTCTGGGCCTCGACAGCCGCCTGCTTCTCCTTTATCCGCTCTTTGGCAGCCGCATTCTCACTCAGCTTGTGCTTGAAACCGGCAATGATGTCCCGCAGTTCTTTCAGGGCTTCCTCGTGTTCCTTGAATTGGGGCTCGAGCTCTTCCAGCGACTTGTCCGTAAATTTTCTATCCATCTCCGTGGCCAAGCGCGTTTCCCGATCCTTCCGTCTGGCTTTCAGATCTGTTTGACGCTCATCCAGATCCTTGGCCGTAGCCGCCAGCTCAGCCTTCCGTTCAGTGGGAAGCCTGGCCGCCAAAAACTGTTCTTCATCTGAAAAACCCACGGGCGCGAGCGCCGCGGAGAATTCGGTTTCAAGACCTCTCAGTTGCGGCTCTCGTAGGTCGATGCGTTTCTTCAGAGATTCGACATGGGCCTTCGCGGTATTCCATCTTTGTTGAAGTTCATTGTGTCGTTTTCTGGCCTGCCTCTCGGCACCTTCGGCATCAGAAATCACCTTGTTTAAACGGCGTTCCTCAGCGTCGGGATTCTTGTCGCCGTAAAATGCATTACGCTCATCACGTCCGGCGGCGAGATCCTTTTTCAAGGTCTCCAGGCGCCCCAGCTTTTCGGCCAGGGCGGTGCGTTGGGTTTCGATAACCGCATCCAGCCGCTTCACCTCGCTGTCGATGTCGGCAATCTGTTTCTCGATGTCCACCTTTTTCTTAACATGGGTCTGCCACGCTTTCAACCGCGCGCTGAGGGTTCCGATCAGTGATGAAATGTCCGTTTCAGGGATGTCCGCAATACCAAGCGGCTGGAGTCTGGTGGATACCGCCTGCCTGCGTTCGGCAAAATCAGCACGGAGTATTTCCAGGCCGTCTTTCACCTCGGCCAGGGCTTTCTCGGCGGCCTTCTTGTCATTATCCGCTGCGGACTCCCGCTTTTCGGCCTCCGTCAGGTTTTTACGGGCCAGGGTTTCAGCTTCTTCGAGTGTCTTGACGGCGGCTTCCTGATCCTCGGCGTTGCTGATCAGCCGGGTCAGGGCGTCGATCTTCCGTTCGGTTTCATCGGGGACAGGGACATTTCCTTCCGCAAAGGGGTGTTCGGTCGCGCCGCAGAGTGGACAGGGCTGGCCGTCTTCCAGTTTTGCCCGGTGATCTTCAAGCTCCGCGATTTTCGTCATAAAGGCCATTTCACGCAGCAGGGTTTCCTTCTCAGTGCGGTATTCCCGCAACAAGCGGTCCCCCAGCAACTGGCCCAATGCATCCTTTCCCTGCTGAATCTGTCTTGAAGCCTCCTTCAGCGCCTGCTTCCGAATGTCGGATTGTTTCCGACGGTCGTCGAGTGACTTTGCCGCCAGTTCCAGAGCCGTCATGGCCGTTTCTTGAACAACCTCTTTTTGAACAATTTCTTTTTGCTTGGAGAGCAGGCCGCCGAACTGTTCTTCAACGCCAGCCAGGCCACTGATCAGCCATTCATCCTGTGCATGCTCCATGAGGTAGCCATCCACAAGATCCAGCACCTCATGAGCCTTGGATCGTTTTTCCTGCTCCTCGATCCGGGCTTTTTTGTCTGCGTCAATCTTTACCGCATCCTTCTTGCAGTTCTCTTCACCTTCCGTAACGGCCTTTTTCCGGTCGGCAAGTTTATGATCCAGGGCGCGAACTTTCTGCAATCCAGGCGCGGCCGCTTTCAGCTCTTCTTTGGCCCGAGCGGTTTGTTGCTCAGCCGATTTCAGTCCCACGGCCAGTTCCTCGGCCGAGGATTCCAGGCCAGGAAGCGCTTCTTGCTGAGCCTTCAAGGCTTGGCTGTCATCCACCTGCTGTTCGCGGGTGGCGGTGAGCGTGGCGTATGCGCCGTCCAGCGAGGCTGCACTCAAAGCCCGGTGGAGCTTTTCACGATCCGGTTGGAACGCTTCGAAATCTTTTTGCAGCCTGCTCGCCTCACCGGCCAAATCGACGATTTCCTTCTTCAGCCCATCGATGGTGGTGCGCCAGGCAATGGCCTTGCCTATTTCAACGGACTTGGCGGCAAGGTCCGTCTCTTCCTTTTGCCTTGTCTCAAGGGCCTGCCCGATCTCTTTTTCCTGTTCCGGCGCCAGGATCGCAATACCCGCGGTTTCAGCCTGGAGCACGTTCAGCTTTTCCCGCTCTTCACGCTGGCGCTCATGCACCCGCATGGATATGCGGCTGTAGATCTCCGTGCCCGTGATCTGTTCCAGAATCGGCGCCCGCTTGTCCGCTTCAGCCTTGAGAAAGGTATCGAATCCCCCCTGGGCCAGCAGCATGGACCGCGTAAAGCGGTCGAAATCCATGCCGGTGGCCGCCTCGATCTGCTCGGCGACCCCGCGGATACCGGCCTCGTGGACCTCGCCGGAATCGGCGTCGGCGATCTCGTGCTTGGGGGGCTGGAGTTCGCCGTCCGGTTTTCGGCGTGCCCGGTGTTGATGCCAGTGGCCGCGGTAGCGCCCCCGCTGGGTTGCGAAGGTCACCTCGGCAAAGCACTCGCCCGTATGGCGCGACATGATCTCGTTGCCACCCTTGGTGACCTTGTTCAGCCGGGGGGTGCGGCCGTACAGCGCCAGGCAGATGGCATCCAGGATGGTCGTCTTTCCCGCACCGGTGGGGCCGGTGATGGCGAATATGCCGTCGGAAACAAAGGCGGGATGGGCCAGGTCGATCGCCCATTGCCCCACCAGGGAATTCAGATTCTTGAAGCGTACCTGCAGAATTCTCACGATGCTTCGCCCTTTTCCTTGGGGTCATTCGGCATTGGGATCCGCCTCGAGCAGGTCGCAAACGATCTCGTTGTAGGATTGCACCAAGCCGGGTCGCTGCGCTTCCGGCACCGCATGGACCGCCAGGCAACGCGCGAACACATCGCCGACGTCCAGGTCATCCAGGGTCTCGTCATCCTGAAATCGCTCCAGCACGCGCTGGATGATCCGGGTGTTCTTCACCCGCAGGATTTCCAATCCGGTCCCGGAGACGGCCTCGTCGAGGCGCTGGCTCAGATCGCCCATCACCTCTTGCCCTTCATAGACGATCTCGATCCAGGCCGGGGTGCCGATGGCCGAAAGTTCGCCAATCCTGGCCGAAATCGTTTCCCACCCGCCGCGCATGCGCTCGAGCCGCTGAAAGACGGGCACCTCGATGAGCCGCACGTCAGGCCGGGCACCGGCAAACTCCACCAGACACACGCTCTTCTGGTGCCCGGCCTCCCCGAACCCCATGGCCAGGGGGGAACCGCTGTAGCGCATCGCTTCAGCGCCCTGGACCTTCTGGGGGACATGCAGGTGACCCAGCGCCAGGTAGTCGATGCTGTCCGGAAAGACGCCGGCGGTCACATGCGCCAGCGATCCCACATACAGCTCCCGCACACCGTCGTCCTCGACGGTCTTGGCCCCGGCGGTGAAAAGGTGCCCCATACCGACGATGGGGACATCGGCGCCGAGTTGACGGCGTCTGCTTTCGGCCGCGGCGGCGACCTCGGCATAGTGCCGGCGAATCCCCTCGATCAGCTTGGCCTCCTTGTCCACGAGGCTTTCCCCGGCTTCGGCCACGCGCAGGTCCCGGTCCCGCAGGTAGGGAACGGCACAGACGACCAGTTCAGGCTTCCCTTTTTCATCCTGGAGCACGAGAACCTCGTCTTCGACGGATTCGGGGGCGCCCCCGACGACGCGCACATTCAAGGCCCTGAGCAACTCCCGGGGAGCGTCGAGAAACGAAGGCGAGTCGTGGTTTCCGGCCACCACCACCACATGCCGGCAGGGCGAGGCGGCAACCCGGCACAGAAAGCGGTAATACAGCTCCTGGGCCCGATGGCTCGGCGTGCTGGTGTCGAAAACGTCTCCCGCCACCACCAGGGCATCGACCTGTTCCGCCCGAATCGTCTCGTGCAGCCACGACAGAAACGCGTTGAATTCCGCATAGCGCTTCCGGCCGTAAAGGGTCCGGCCAAGGTGCCAGTCGGACGTGTGAAGGATCTTCATGGGGCCGCCTGTCTATTCAGCCGTTCAAGGCCGCGTTCGAAGGTATCGGTGGTCATGGAGCCATCCAGTGTTGATTCACGCTGCGCTGGCTTGTGCGCCCCGGCCTTCGACTCCTGCCGGGCTGACCTCCAGCCCTTTGATATCGTGTGCTTCTTGGACTTGTGCGGTCTGTTGGCGATCGGATCGCCGCCTTCCGTGCAACGTATCGGGATCGAACCACCTTGACCACCCGGCGGGGTCCTGCTACTGGAAACCAACGGGCACCAAGGCGGCGGGTCCCGGACGTAAATCGGTTTCCGGAAACCACCCCCAAGACCACCCCAAAAGTGGCCATCGCCATCCCTGGACGGATTGATCCAATCTGATTTCCATGCGCTTGCGATTGCCCAAAAGCAAGAAAAAAAGGGGTTACGGTGTTGTACCGTAACCCCTTGATTTTACTGGCGCGCCCGGCAAGATTCGAACTTGCGACCTACGGATTCGTAGTCC